>JBJEYS010000064.1:0-2693 GCA_051886995.1 Oscillospiraceae bacterium | reverse complement strand
ATGCGCAGGATGTCCTCGCTGACGCTGCGGCTGAAAATGTCCAGATAGTCCACATCGTAATTGTCCACAGTGAAAATGACGAAAGTATCTTCCCCCACGATCATCAGGGACAGGACGATGATGCAGATGAGCAGGGCTTTGACTTGCCCCAGGGGGACGGCACAATCTTTCGACTCAAACTGCCTGAGCTTCCACAGGCCGTACGAAGCGGTGGCAATGCTGAAAAACTGATAGCCCAGGAAGTAAAGCCAGACCTCCAGTGAACCGCGGTCCATCAGCGGGACGAAGAACAGCCAGAGGCCCAGAAGGATCAGAATGAACCCCTGCAGCGAGGAAAAATTGCGTCCGGACAGCACATTCCAAGCGTAAAGCATGAAAAAGCCGAGCCCTAGAAAGATCACGGATTTAATGGACGGGGAAGCCAGAAAGGCCCGATTGTACCAGTTGGAAAAGGAGGGGAGCTGCTCAGTCATAAAGATGATCAGATTGTCCAGCAGGAAAAGGGAGAATAAGCCGATCACGGGAATAACGGCCCGCTGTCTGTGGATCAGGTACAGGCAACAGGCGAAAGAGAGCGCGGCAGTATAGGCGATCAGGAGGATGCTGCAGTAAATAAAGGAAAATGTCTGGTCCATGGGACTCACCGTCCTTTGCTTAAAGTATGAATGATACTCAAGTATGGCAAAAGTGCTGACAGAGACGGAGAGATACAGTGCCTGATATCGGCATTATACCCAATTTTCCTCCGTAATGCAACTGATGAATTTTTCCGGGCAGAAAAAGGAGAATGAACCGGAAAAGGCCGTCAGGGATTGGAACGGATTATATATTATGCACAAAAAATAGAAAAAGTTTAGAGATAAACTGCACTATAATATCAAAAAAATCTGCCTGTCCGTTTAGAAAAAGTCGATTGTAAACCGAGGCGAAGATGGCTATGCTGAGCGCAGAACGAAGGGCGAGCCGGATGAGGCGCCTCGGCAGACCCTTCCCAACCGGCAAATGTGCTCCGCCTGTATTCAATAGAAACAGGACTGCGGGGCACGGGCAGCACGCGAGACCCCGTAATCTGATCGAAAAATCGAAAAGAGAGGTATGCGTTTTATGGAGAAGAAAAAATTCAAATTGGCATCGGTCCTGCTGTCGGTCATCTGCGTCGTGTTCGTGGCGGAAGCCGCGGCCCCGGTGGCGGCTATCGGCAACAGCCAGTTCTTCTGGTGGATCTTTATGATCATTGCCTTCCTGGTCCCCTACGGCCTGATCTCCTCGGAGCTGGGAACCACCTATCAGGGTGACGGCGGCCTGTATGACTGGGTGCACCAGGCTTACCCCAACAGCAGATGGGGGGCCCGGGCCTCCTGGTGGTACTGGCTGAACTTCCCCCTGTGGATGGCCTCGCTGGCCGTCATGTGCCCTGATCTGATCACCATCGCCACCGGCGTGGAGATCGGCCTCATTCCCAGCCTGCTGATCCAGCTGGCCTTTGTTTGGATCGTCACCATCATCGCCTTCTTCCCCGTGTGCGACAACATCGTGATCCTGAACATCTGCGCGGTGATCAAGGTGGTCCTGGCCTTGTTGGTGGGCGTCATGGGCGTCTACTTCATTATCAAAAACGGCTTTGTCAACGACATGTCCCCCGTGACCTTCCTGCCCAGCTTTGATCTGAACAGCCTGTCCTTCATCTCCGTCATTATCTTCAATATGCTCGGCTTTGAGGTCGTGTGTACCTTCTCGGACGACATGACCAACCCCAAGAAGCAGATTCCCCAGGCGATCGTCATTGGCGGCATCATCATCGCAGCCATTTACCTGTTCGGCGGCTTCGGCATTGGCGCCGCGATCCCCGTCTCTGAGATCAGCACCGATTCCGGCCTGATCGACGCCATCGTTCTGATGAGCGGCAAGGAGGGCGGCATCTTCATCGGCGCGGTCGCCCTGCTGTTCCTGGTCACCCTGTTCGGCAACATGATCTCCTGGTCCATGGGCGTCAACTCCACCGCCGCCTATGCCGCTGACCGCGGCGATATGCCCAAGGTCTTCGCCCGCCGCTGGGCCAAGAACGATATGCCCACCGGCTCCGCTCTGATGACCGGCATCGTGGCCACCGTTATCGTCCTGCTGGGTGCGGTCATGAGTGTTGTGGCTCCCGACTCCGAGCTGTTCTGGAGCTTCTTCGCCCTGAACCTGGTCCTGTTCCTGATGAGCTACCTGCCCATCTTCCCCGCGTTCCTGAAGCTGCGCCGGGAAGACGCCGACCGCGAGCGTCCCTTCCGGGTCCCCGGCGGCCCCGCCCTGACGAAGGTCATGGCGATTGTACCTATGGTTCTGATCGTGATCTCCATCATCTTCACCGCCATCCCCCTGTCCTTTGACTCGGAAACGCTGGCGGCCACGCTGCCCATCACCATCGGCGCCATCATCTGCATCATCATCGGCGAGCTGCTTATTGCCGCCCGTGCGAAGAAGAAACAGCATCCCGCGGAATAACTCCGCTGAGTTCCCAATTCTAAAAACACAACACAAATTTGAGATAACAGGAGGAAATCATCATGGCAAAGCGTATTATCGGTTCGACCCCCAAGCAGGACGGCTTCCGTATGCCCGGTGAGTTTGAGCCTCACGATCACATCTTCATGATCTGGCCCGAGCGGCCCGACAACTGGCGCCAGGGCGCCAAGCCCGCCCAGCGG
>JBJEYS010000063.1:0-2721 GCA_051886995.1 Oscillospiraceae bacterium | reverse complement strand
GCGTGGTGTTTACTTATGTGGAGTGGACCAACCTGTGGGTGCGCATGGGTCTGCACCTGCTGCTCCTGCCTGTGGTGGTGGCCATCAGCTATGAGTTCAACCGTCTGGTGGGCCGCCACGACAACGCTCTGACCCGTATCCTGACCAAGCCCGGATTGTGGATGCAGAACTTTACCACCTTTGAGCCGGACGACTCCATGATCGAAGTGGGTATTGAAGCCCTGAAACGGGTCATCCCTGAGGAAAAAGGAAAAGACACCTGGTAAAAGAGGTGAAAGCCCGTGGCGACGACCTATAACAACCTATATCTGGACATCCGCCGTCAGCTGAAAGCGGCGGGGGTGGAAAACGCCCAGCTGGAGGCCCGGGAGCTGGTGTGCTACGCCTCCGACAAGACCCGGGAGCAGTTCGTGCGGGACATGCCCCTGTATGTGGCGGACAATGTGGAAAAGCGCATCCGCGACCTGGTGGATCGCCGCCTGGCGGGCGAGCCGGTGGCGTACATCATCGGAGAGTGGGAATTCTACGGCCTGCCCCTGGACATTTCCCGGGACGTGCTGATCCCCCGACTGGACACCGAGCTGCTGGCCGAGCGGGCCATCCTGCTGGCCCGGGCGGCGGGCGAGGGGGCCCGGGTGCTGGACCTGTGCGCCGGCTCCGGATGCGTGGGCCTGGCGGTGGCCGCCAATGTGCCCCAGTGCCGGGTGGTGCTGGCCGACGTGTCGGAGGGAGCCCTGCGGGTGTGCAAGCAAAACGTGCGCCGCAACGGCCTGAGCGCCCAGGTGGTCTGCCTGCTGGCCGACGCCACGCAGCCCCCGGCCGCCAACTTCTGGGACTTTGACGTGATCGTGTGCAACCCGCCCTACATCCCCACCGGGGACATCGCGGGGCTGGACGTCTCTGTGAAGGACTACGAGCCCCGCCTGGCCCTGGACGGCGGGGAAGACGGCCTGGACTTCTACCGAGCCATCGCAGCCCGCTGGGGCAACGCTTTGCGCCTGGACGGCACCCTGGTTTTTGAAGTGGGGATCGGCCAGGTGGGCGACGTGGAGATGATCCTGGCCAAGAACGGCTTTACCGATATCAAGACCTATCAGGACACCGCCGGCATCTGGCGGGTGGTGGAAGGAAAGGCCAAAGGATAAGAAAATATTACATACAAGTGATCGTTTGAAAGGGTGTCGAGGATATGGCAACGAAAAAACCGACCGTGGAGCCCGCCGCTCCCGCTTCCGACAAGAAAAAGGCACTGGAGACCTGCATGGCGCAGATCGAGCGCACCTACGGCAAGGGCTCCATCATGCGCCTGGGCGAGAACACCGACATCGTGGTCGAGGCCATCCCCACCGGCTCCCTGTCCCTGGACATTGCCCTGGGCATCGGTGGCGTGCCCCGGGGCCGCATTATTGAGATCTACGGTCCGGAATCCTCCGGTAAGACCACCTTGGCCCTGCACATCGTGGCCGAGGCCCAGAAGCGGGGCGGCGAGGTGGCTTTCATCGACGCCGAGCACGCCCTGGACCCCACCTATGCCCGCGCTTTGGGCGTGGACATCGACGCCATGCTGATCTCCCAGCCGGACACCGGCGAGCAGGGCCTGGAGATCTGCGAGGCCCTGGTGCGCTCCGGCGCCATCGACGTGGTGGTGGTGGACTCCGTGGCCGCCCTGACCCCCCGCGCCGAGATCGAGGGCGACATGGGCGACTCCCATGTGGGCCTGCTGGCCCGGCTCATGAGCCAGGCCCTGCGCAAGCTGGCCGGCTCCATCGCCAAAACCAACTGCGTGGTCATCTTCATCAACCAGCTGCGTGAAAAGGTGGGCGTCATGTACGGCAACCCCGAGGTCACCACCGGCGGCCGGGCGCTGAAGTTCTACTCCTCCGTGCGCATCGACGTGCGCCGCATCGAGGCCATCAAGAACGGCTCCGAGGTGGTGGGCAACCGCACCCGGGCCAAGATCGTCAAGAACAAGGTGGCCCCCCCCTTCCGGGAGGCTGAGTTCGAGATCATGTACGGCGAGGGCATCTCCAAATGGGGCGAGATGGTGGACCTTGCCGTTAAGCTGGACATTATCCAGAAGTCCGGCTCCTGGTTTGCCATGGGCGAGAAGCGCCTGGGCCAGGGCCGTGACGCCGTAAAGCAGTATCTGCAGGAAAACCCGGAGCTGGCCGACCAGATCGAAGCCGAGATCCGCGCCAACTCTTTCAAACTCATGAGCAAGCAGTCCCAGATCGCCGCCAAGGCCGCCGGCCGCGCGGTGGACGTCTCCGCGGAAGACTTCGGGGATGACGATCAGTAAGCTTGCCCCTTCCAAACGGGTGGAGGGCCGCTGGCTGGCGTTTTTAGAGGACGGCACCATCCTGCGCCTGGGGGAGAACGAGGTCATCCAGTTTGCCCTGTACGCCGGGAAGGAACTGGACGAGGCGGAGACCGCCGCCCTGCTGGAGTCCGCCCGCCGCAGCGGTCTGAAGGAGAAGGCCCTGGAGCTGCTCTCCCGTAAGCCCCAGTCCCGCAAAGAGCTGGAGCGCAAGCTGCGGGAGTGGGAGGCCGGCGAGGAGGAAATTGCCGCCCTCTGCGACCGGATGGAGGAACTGGGCTACCTGAATGACGCTTCCTACGCTGCCCAGGTGGTCCGCCACTATTCCGCCAAGGGCTTTGGCGCGAAAAAGCTGCGGGACGAGCTGTACCGCCGGGGCGTCCCCCGGGATCTGTGGGACGAGG
>JBJEYS010000062.1:0-2754 GCA_051886995.1 Oscillospiraceae bacterium | reverse complement strand
TCCACCGCCTGTCAGACCATCATCGCCCAGTACATCGGCGCCGGGTGGCGGGACCGCCTTTCCCGGTTCATCGGCACCATGTCCTCCTTCCTGATGCTCTGCGCCGTGGGCATCAGCGCCATCTGCCTGCTGCTGCGCAGCCAGATCATGGGCTGGCTGAATACCCCCGCCGAATCCTGGGATCAGGCCATGGCCTACTCCGTCACCTGTATGTGCGGCCTGGTCTTTATCTACGGCTACAACATTGTCAGCGCCATCCTGCGGGGCATGGGCGACTCCAAGCGCCCCTTCGTGTTCATCTCCCTGGCCGCGGTTTTGAACCTGCTGCTGGACCTTCTCTTTGTGGTCGTGTTCCGGTGGGAGGCCTTCGGCGCCGCTCTGGCCACCGTCATCGCCCAGGCCGTCAGCTTCCTGACCGCGCTGGTCTACCTCTTCCGCAACCGGGACAGGTTCGGCTTTTCCCTGACCCTGCGGCACTTCCGCATCGACCGCGCGGAGCTGGGCCCCCTGCTGAAGCTGGGCATCCCCTCCGCCATCAGCTGCGCCTCCATCCAGATCTCCAAGCTCTTTATCAACTCCTGGATCAACAGCTACGGCGTCACCGTCTCCGCCGTCACCGGCGTGGGCCACAAGGTGGACCTCTTCGCCAACCAGATGTGCTTTGCCGTGGCCACCGCCGGCAGCTCCATCACGGGGCAGAACATCGGCGCAGGCAAGTATGACCGGGTCACCCGCGTGCTGGGCGCGGCCTTCTTTCTGAATGCCGTCAGCTTTGCCGTCATGGCGGCCGTCATGGGCTTTTTCCCGGAGCAGGTCTACGGCATCTTCACCGACGACGCCGCCGTCCTGCGGGTCTGCATGGAATACCTGCCCATCTCCTTCCTGAGCTTCGCCGCCAGCGCCCTGCGTGGGGCCATGAACGCCTTCAACCTGGGCTGCGGCAATTACAAGTTCAATTTCGCCGTCGCCATCCTGGACGGCATCGTGGCCCGCGTCGGCTTCTCCCTGCTGCTGGGGCTGGCCCTGGGGATGGGCTACTTCGGCTTCTGGATGGGCAACGCCCTGGCGGGCCTGATGCCCTTCTTCCTGGGCGGCTTCTACTTCCTGACCGGCTGGTGGAAGAAGACCTCCAGCGTTCTCCGGTCGGAATAGGGGCATTTTTTCCGCCGGCACGGTTGTTTTTTTCCCGGAACGTGGTAAAATAATATGATATAATTTTATCAATTCAATAAAAGGACGATGTACCATGAGCAAAATCGACATTATCTCCGGCTTTTTGGGCGCCGGCAAAACGACCCTGATCAAAAAGCTCTTAGCCGAGGCCTTCCCCGGCGAGAAGCTGGTGCTGATCGAAAACGAATTCGGTGAGATCAGCATCGACGGCGGCTTTCTGAAGGAGTCCGGGGTGCAGATCTCCGAGATGTCCTCCGGCTGCATCTGCTGCTCCCTGGTGGGCGACTTCCACAAGGCTCTGAAGGACGTGGAGGCCCAGTTCCACCCCGACCGCATCCTGATCGAGCCCTCCGGCGTGGGCAAGCTGTCCGACGTCATCAAGGCCGTGCAGGACACCGTGGAGGACGACCCCTCCATGAAGCTGAACAGCTTTGTCACCGTGGCCGACGCCGCCAAGGTCAAGCTGTACATGAAGAACTTCGGCGAGTTCTACAACGACCAGATCGAGCACGCCGGGGCCATCATCCTGTCCCGCACCCAGAAGCTGACCCAGGAGAAGCTGGAAGCCGCCGTGGCCCTGCTGCGGGAGAAGAACCCCGACGCCGCCATCCTGACCACCCCCTGGGACGAGCTGGACGGCAAGACCATCCTGGCCGCCATGGAGAAGGTCTCCCTGGCCGACGCGCTGCTGGCCGAGATCGAGGAGCACCATCACGACCACGATGAAGACGATGAGTGCGGCTGTCACGACCATGACCATCACCATGACCATCACCATGACCATGACGATCATGACCACCACGACCACGGCCCCGACTGCACCTGCGGCTGCCACGATCACGACGATGACGACGACGATGACGACGATCATGACCACGAGCATCATCATCATCACGAGCATGAGCATCACCACGACCACGATCATGACCACGGCGACGAGTGCGGCTGCGGCTGCCATGACCACGACCACCACCATCACCACCACGCCGACGAGGTGTTCACCTCCTGGGGCCGTGAGACCCCCAAGACCTTCACCCGCGCCGATCTGGAGACCATTCTGGCCGCTCTGGACAGCGGCGCGTACGGCGCCATCCTGCGGGCCAAGGGCATCGTGAACGGCGGCGAGGGCTGGCTGGAGTTCGACTATGTGCCCGAGGAGCATGAGATCCGCGCCGGAAAGGCAGATTACACCGGCCGCCTGTGCGTCATCGGCGCGCAGCTGAAGGAAAAAGAGCTGGCCGGGCTGTTTGGAGTGTAAGCCATGGGCAAGCAACGAGAGGAGATCCCGGTCTATCTGTTCGCCGGGTTCCTGGATGCGGGCAAGACCCGCTTCATCAACAACATTCTGGCCGACGGCTTCGCGGACGGCGAGCGCACCCTGCTGCTGTGCTGCGAGGAGGGCGAGTCGGAGTACGAGTCCCGGCTGCTGAAAAAGAACATCACCGTCCTGACCGTGGAGGACGAGGAGGACCTGACCCGCTCCTTCCTGGACGAGTGTGAGAAGAAGTACCGCCCCGAGCAGGTTTTGATCGAGTACAACGGCATGTGGCCGCTGCAGCCCCTGATCGAGGAGATCCTGCC
>JBJEYS010000061.1:0-2788 GCA_051886995.1 Oscillospiraceae bacterium | reverse complement strand
TCTTGCCGCCGATGCGGTAGCCGGCGGTATAGGCGTTGTGGCCGGTGCCGTTGGCTACGACGCTCTCCAGAATGGCGCGTGCCCGTTCGCTGGTGGACTCGGAGACCACCTGCCGCACCTCCGTCACTTCGTGCTGGAAGAGGGTGTTGCCGTCTCCGTCGCTGATCTTTTCCACCACATAGGGCTCCAGCAGGTGCCCGCCGTTGATGACCGCGGAGAAGGCGGTGATGATCTGGATGGGGGTCACCTGAAGGCGCTGGCCGAAGGAGGCGGTGGCCAGCTCCACGATGCCGAATTTCTCCCGGGGCCACACCAGATTGGCGTTGTCGTTGCTGGCCTCGCCGGGGATGTCGATGCCGGTCTTGCCGATCAGGTTATACCGCTCCAGGTAGTCGTAAAATTTCTCCGCCCCCAGCTTCTGGCCGATGTCGATAAAGGCCGGGTTGCAGGAGTTTTCCACCGCCTGGGTCAGCGTCTGGGCGCCGTGGCCCTCCTTCTTGCTGCAGCTGATGCGCTCCCCCGCCACAACGGCCGAGCCGGTGCAGGTGAAGGAATAAGATTCGTCGATCACGCCCTCCTCCAGGGCGGCGGCCAGCACCATCGCCTTGAAGGTGGAGCCCGGCTCGTAGGTGTCGTTCAGGGCCTTGTTGCGCCACTGGTCGTACTGGGCCTGCTGCAGCGCGGTCTTATAATCGGTCTCGGCAGCCGTCAGCTTCAGCTGCGCCAGCTCCTCCGCCGTCTCCGCGTTTGCGATGACGTTGGGACTGTTCAGGTCGTAGTCGGGGGAGCTGGCCATGCCCAGGATCGCCCCCGTGTTGGGGTCCATAGCGATGGCCCAGCCGCCGTACTGCACATCATAGGTCTCGATGCCCTCCTCCAGGGCGGATTCCAGCATCCCCTGGATGGTGGCGTCGATGGTCAGGGTCATGTCGCTGCCGTCCACCGCGTCGATGTAGTTCTCATACCGGGAGAGCATCTCGGTACCCTTGCCGTTCTTCGCGGTGACCACCCGGCCCGATTCCCCGGACAGCTCCTCATCATAGCGGGCCTCCAGGCCGTACGCGCCCTGGTTATCCGCGTTGACGAAGCCGATCACATGGGACGCCAGGGAGGAATTGGGATAGTAGCGCTTGGTGTCCGGCTCCAGGAAGATGCCGTTGGACAGCTTGTTTTCCGTGATGAAGGTACGCACCTGCTCGGCCACGTCCTCCTCCACCTTGGATTTGACGATCTCATACTGGCGCTCGGTCCTGGACAGCCGTTCCAGGATCACCGACTCCTCCACATCCAGGATGGCCGACAGGCCGGAGGCGATGAACTCATTGGTGGGCTCCGGGTAGTCGGGGTATTTCCCGTCTCCCTCCTCCGCCTTCTGCACCGCTTCCGCGTATTTCTCCTGCAGCTCCACCACCGACTTGGGGGAGAGCACCACATTGTGCACCGTGCTGGAAATGGCCAGGATGGTGCCCTTGGAATCGTAAATGGTCCCCCGGTCGGCGGACACGGTCAGGTCGCCGGTCTGCTGCTCGATGGCCAGATTCTGGTAGTATTCGTGATTGACGATCTGAAGGTCCCACAGCTTCCATAAAAGGGGGATAAACACCGCCGCGCCGAATACGGCCATCAGGAAGATGCTCCTCCACAGGATCGTGCGGTTCGCCCTGCGGTCGTTTTCCCGCTTTTTCTGTTCCTTCTCTGTCAAGGCGTACCTCCTATTACTTCTGCTGCCTTATACCTGCGAAGGGCGCAAGAAAACTTCTTTTCTTGCGCCCCAGTTCTTTCTGTCAGGGTCTCTCCATACTTATGCGGTCCCGGTGGGAAGTTATGCCGCTTTCGCCGCTCAGGGATTCTTCAGGCCGCTGAGAACTTCGCCGAGCTTATCCAGCGCTCCGCCGGCGGTTTCCGTCTGGTCGTAGACCACCACATTGTCCGGCTCGGACAGGTCCAGGACAACCATCTGGCTGCTGCTGGGCTTGACCATGGTGCCGTCGGCGGTCATCTGCTCCTCGATCTGGCGCAGGTCATAGGCCAGCTCATACTGGGTCAGCAGCTTGGCCTCCTCTTCCTCCAGCTGGGACAGCTGGCTGCGCAGCTGAACGGCCTCGTCACTGATGACGGCCAGGTGCACATAGCTCATCAGCAGCAGGACCGCCAGCACACCCACGCACAGAAAGCCCACCACGGCGAAGGGAGAGACTTTGCCGGCCTCGCGGACCTGGACATGGGGACGGGCCAGCGTGCGCTCCTTGGGGCGGACCCTGGGGCGGGGGCGGAGGACCTCTTCCCTGCCGGGAGCGGCAACGGCGCCGCCTTCCCACACGGGGTCGTAGGCCACGCTGCCGTAGGTCTCATATCGGGTTGTTCTGCGTCTGGCTTCTGCCGCCATGAGGCTCACACCTTATCTTTCGAAGTTACAGCTTTTCCGCCACTCTCAGCTTGGCGCTGCGGGCGCGGGGATTTTCATTCAATTCCTTTTCGTCGGCCACGATGGGCTTGCGGGGGGTCAGTTTGATCTGGGGCTTTTTCCCGCACACGCACACCGGGAAGTCCGGCGGGCAGGTACAGCCCTTTGCGAATTCCGCCAGGCCGGTCTTGACGATGCGGTCCTCCAGAGAGTGGAAGGAGATGACCGCCAGCCGTCCGCCCGGGTTCAGACGGGGCACCGCGTCGGTGACCATTTTTTCCACCGCGCCCAGCTCGTCGTTGACCGCGATACGGATGGCCTGGAAGGATCGCTTGGCCGGGTGCTGCTTTTCCCGCAGGGCCGCCGGGGGCATGGCCCCCTTGA
>JBJEYS010000060.1:0-2805 GCA_051886995.1 Oscillospiraceae bacterium | reverse complement strand
GGAAGAGAGCTATATGTGCGAGACCGGCCTGGTCATCAGCGAGATCAGCTATCTTCTGCGGCATGTCCGCTCCTTTGCCAGGGAAAAGACCGTGGCGACCCCCTTGGCGCAGTTCGCCTCCCGAAGCTATAAAAAGCCCTCGCCCTATGGCGTGACTCTGATCATGAGCCCCTGGAACTATCCACTGCTGCTGACGCTGGACCCACTGGTGGACGCCCTGGCAGCGGGAAACACCGCCATCGTCAAGCCCAGCGCCTATTCTCCGGCCACGAGCGCGCTGCTTCAAAAGCTTCTGGGAGAACTTTTCCCGGAGGACTATGTGGCGGTCATCACCGGCGGCCGGGAGGAGAACGAACAGCTTCTTGAGCAAAAATTTGACTACATCTTTTTCACGGGCAGCAAGGCCGTGGGGCGCACAGTACTGGAAAAGGCGGCGAAGCACCTGACCCCCGTGACCCTGGAGCTGGGCGGGAAAAGCCCCTGCATCGTCGATGCCAGTGCCGACCTGAAGCTGGCCGCCCGGCGCATTGTGTTCGGTAAGTACTTAAACTGCGGGCAGACCTGCGTGGCGCCTGACTATGTCCTGTGCCAGCGGTCCGTGAAGGACGCCTTCCTGGAGCAGGTCAGGGCGGAGATCCGGCGGCAGTATGCCGATGCGAACTACGGAAAGATCATCAACCGAAAGCATTTTGACCGCGTCTGTTCGCTGATCGACCCGGCCAAGGTGGCCGTGGGCGGTGGGAGCAATGCCGACACCCTCCAGATCGAGCCCACGGTCCTGGACGGCGTGACCTGGGAGGACGCCGTCATGGGGCAGGAGATCTTCGGCCCGGTCATGCCCATCCTGACCTTTGACTCCATCGACGAGGTCATCGAAACGGTGAACAGCCGGGAAAAGCCCCTGGCGCTGTATATCTTTGCACGGGATAAGAAGGTCATCCGCACCGTCACCGCCCGATGTGCCTACGGCGGCGGCTGCGTCAATGATGTGGTCATCCACCTGGCCACCAGCAATATGGGCTTCGGCGGCGTGGGGGAGAGCGGCATGGGCGCGTATCACGGAAAGACCGGCTTTGACGCCTTTACCCACTATAAGAGCATCGTGGACAAGAAGACCTGGATCGACCTGCCCATGCGCTACCAGCCCTATTCCAAGCTGTACGACTCCCTGATCCACCTGTTCTTGAAATAAGACAGATCCAAAAACACCAAAAGGCCGAAAAAGTCTGGCAGAAGCCGGACTTTTTCGGCCTTTTCTCATGCTTGCGGCATCAGAAATTTTGAAGTAAAAAGGTCGTCAGGTCTCATCGTGAAACACTTTTAAGTCGGCCCCTTCGGTGCCGCTGACGATCGGGTTTGCGGTTTTTTTCCCGTGCTTGGCTTTTCCCTGAATCTCCGGGACGGGGGACACGTCGTTTCTGGGCTTTGGATGTGTCCAGTCCGGTCTTGCCATTCCTTGCTTGGCCATCGTATCACCTCGCAGGTAGTTTGCCCCGGGAACTGTGTGATATGCAGCCTTACACGGCTCAGGATTCCAACAGCCGGATATAATGGTTTGCTTCCCGCAGAACGTGGTCGGCCAGCAGGGGGAGGATGATCGATTTGATCTTACACGCCTCGATGCCCTCCACGCCCGCCTGTTTGAAGTCACGGAGCTTCTGAGTCAGCGCCAGGGAAGCCCCATTGCCCATCGTCCGTTCGTTGGCTGCTGCCGAGGCCTCCAGCAGACGCTTGAAATCCGCGGCGAAGTCGTCGGCGGTGTGAATCAGCTCCTCCTCGGTGGGATCCAACAGACCGCGAATAAACAGCGCGTGCTCCATCATGATGCGGTTCCAGAACAGCTCACTGTCGCGCAGCTCCTGGCAGGTACAGTCGTCCAGGCCCTCCAGCCGCCTGAGATGGGCGCGGTACAGGCGGGCTTCCCGCAGGATGTGCTCGATCAGCAGCGGGTAGTTCACGGTAAACAGGCGGCAGGAATGAACGCTGTCCAGAAGCCGCTGCTTAAAGTTGATCAGGCTGTCTACCAGAGAAAGGCCGTCCCGGTTCAGCTGCCGCACCTGCCGTACCAACGCCTGCGAAACGCACAAGTCATCCCCGCAGGCGCGGCCGATCAGCTGCGCTTCCCGGGCCGTCAGCCGCCGGTTCAGAAATGTGCCAGTCAGCCGCTGGGTCTGACACTCGGCGCGGTCCGTAAATTCGGTAAAAATCTCTCCGGAATCCAGCACACAGCTGCGCACGACGCGGTCACTCAAAGCAATCGTGCGGGAGAGCAGTGCTTCAAACTGCCGGAGAAACCACTCGCCCTCCTGCGCCAGATTTGCGTTGGGCGGCAGAAAACCGACCTTCAAAAAGAAGGAATGTTCCTTCATGATACGCGCGAAAAACAAATGCAGCTCCAGCGAATCAACGATATAGTCTTGGAACCTGTCCATACATATACTCCTCCTTCTCACGGTATGTGACAGGACAGTATATGTAAGGAAACAGGCCTTGGTGTGGGATCAGCTTTTTGTCAATTCACCGGCTCACGGTTCGTTTCCGTCATGTGCTTCATGGCCGCCGCGATAAAGCCCTTGAACAGGGGGTGGGGGCGGTTGGGGCGGCTCTTGAACTCGGGGTGGAACTGCACGCCCACATGGAAGGGCCTGTCGGTCAGTTCCACAGTCTCCACCAGCCGGCCGTCGGGGGAGGTACCGCTGAGGGTCAGCCCCGCATTGGAAAGGATCTCGCGGTAGTCGTTGTTGAACTCGTAGCGGTGGCGGTGGCGCTCGTGGATCTCAGTGGAGCCGTAGCAGCGCTCCATGG
>JBJEYS010000059.1:0-2811 GCA_051886995.1 Oscillospiraceae bacterium | reverse complement strand
GCCCTTCAGCTCGCCCTCGGAGGCGGCCTTCATGGCGGCGCAGATCTCCTCGTACTTGGCAGGCTTGGCCAGGTTGACGGTCAGGTCCACCACGGACACGTCCAAAGTGGGCACGCGCATGGACATGCCGGTCAGCTTGCCGTTCAGGGAGGGGATGACCTTGCCCACGGCCTTGGCGGCGCCGGTGGAGGAGGGGATGATGTTGCCGGCAGCGGCACGGCCGCCGCGCCAGTCCTTCTTGGAGGGGCCGTCCACGGTCTTCTGGGTGGCGGTGGTGGAGTGGACGGTGGTCATCAGACCGTCGGTGATGCCCCAGTTCTCATGCAGCACCTTGGCAATGGGGGCCAGGCAGTTGGTGGTGCAGGAGGCGTTGGAAACAAAGGTCATGCTGGGGTCATAAGATGTGTTGTTGACGCCCATGACGAACATGGGGGTGTCATCCTTGGAGGGGGCGGACATGATTACCTTCTTGGCGCCGGCGTCGATGTGAGCCTGGGCCTTCTCCTTGGTCAGGAACAGGCCGGTAGACTCCACCACGTACTCTGCGCCGACCTCACCCCAGGGGATATCCTTGGGATCCATGCAGGCGAAGAACTTGACGGTCTTGCCGTTGACGATGATGGCGTCGTCGGTGTACTCGATGGTGCCCTGGAACTGGCCGTGCATGGTGTCATAGCGCAGCATATAGGCCATATAGTCGGGAGTCATGAAGGGATCGTTGATGCCCACAAACTCGATGTCATCCCGGTCAATGCCGGCGCGGAAAACCAGACGGCCGATCCGGCCGAATCCATTGATACCAACTTTAATGCTCATAGCTGACACTCCTTATTTTTCATATAAAATCAATGTAAAAGGAATCCGCCCCAATTATAGCGGAAAAGCCGTCAAGATGGAAGGGGTTTTTTCACATTTATTTTGGAGAATCGAAAACAACTTCGACTGATTTCGACATTTTTCTTGCCGAACAGCACCAAATTTTGTATACTGTCTCTGTGCAAGATTTGTGGCCCGAAATGGCACCCTAACGCAGAAAGGAGGCGAGGGAAATGGAGTTGGCGTTGTTCGATCATTTTCCCGAGCCGGTTTTTTATATACGAGCGGGACAGATCCAATACAGCAACGATGCGGCCCTGGCCCTGGAGCCGGAGTGGACAGCGGGCGCGGATACCCCTGCGGCCCTGGATCTGGAACCGGACGAGGAGGGCGTGTTCTCCTGCGTTTTGGCGAAGCAGGAATTTCAGGCGGCGGCCACCCGTGCGGAAGGCGGGCTTCTGTTGGTGCTGCGCCGCCCGGTGAAGATTCCTCGCGCATCCGTACTCACCACCCTGCCCATTCAGCTGCGGGAGCTGATCAACAACGTTCAGGCGGCCGCCCGGCTGCTCGCCCCGCTGGCGGAGGAGAGCGGTGACGAGCGTGCGCGGCGCAATCTGGCGGTGCTGAACCAGAGTTTTTACCGCCTGCTGCGGCTGGCACGCCATCTGGAACTGGCTGAGCGGGCCGGAGCGGAGGATTTTTCGGCGGTTGCGCAGCAGACGATCGACCTGGCGGAACTCTGCCGGGAGGTGTCTTACGGCGCGGCCAAGTTGGCGGAGCAGGCGGGCGTGGATTTTCAGGAGGATGTGCCCATGGGCATCATATCCACCGCGGGAGACCGGGAGCTGCTGGAGATCATGCTGCTGGAGCTGGTCTCCAACGCGCTCAAGGCTGCCGGGAAGGGAGGCCAGGCTGGGATTCGCCTTGCCACCAACGGCAGCCGGGCGCAGATCACCGTGTGGGACAATGGCCCGGGCATGAGCCAGGCCGACCTGACGGCCATGATGGACGGGACCTCGCCGGACAGCCTGCCCAAGCCAGGCACCGGCCTGCGGCTGGGGCTGCCCATCGCCCGCTACGCCGCCACCGCCCACGGCGGGGCTATCCTGCTGGAAAGCCGGGAAGACCAGGGGATGCGGGTCACGGCATCGCTGCCCCTGAAAAAACCGGGCAAGGGCGTGCTGCATACGCCCCGCACCGGCGCGGAGGAGGGCTTCTCCCCGCTGGTGACCCTGCTGTCCGACGCCCTGCCCTGGCAGTCGTTTGAGGATTGAGAAACCGCTGTTGACGCGCATGTGCGTCAACAGCGGTTTTTTCAGTTGAATTTATAGATCCGCCGGGCCAGCCGGTAGAGCTTGACGGACAGCTTGCGGCCCTGGTAGCCGGGGAGGGTGGCCACGGCGGACAGGGAGCGGTACTTCATCTTATGGTACAGACCCGGATCCACGGAGCGCAGGTACTCCCACAGCTCGGTCTTTTTGCCCAAGGCCTCCGGTGTGTCCGCAATGTACAGGAACAGCGAGGAAATGGTCAGCATCATGGACAGATAGTTGGTCATGTACCGGGCCAGTTTGGGCTGTTCAGCTCTGATCTGGCGCAGATCGTGGGCGTCGATCATCAGCTTGGTCACCCGAACCTGCTGATCCACCCGGCCCACCATGACCTTCTCGTTGACCGACTGGTCGGCCCGACCGATGAAGTAGCGATACAGGTCCACGTCCAGATAGTAGATGGTCTTAACGAAAGGCAGGGGCTGGTAGACAAAGATATTGTCTACGTAAAAGGTGTGCTTGGGCAGCTCCAGGCCGCACTGCCGCAGCAGCTGGGTCCGGTAGATGACCGAGTGCATCAGCAGATACTGGGAGGGACCAAAGTGGCCCATCTGCTCCCAGGTAAACACCTTCCCTTCGGGAAATACATTGCGGTAGCCCATGGATTTTTGGGTGTTGTCCTCCGCGTGCTCGTACACATAGTTGCAGATGAGCAGATCCACCA
>JBJEYS010000058.1:0-2820 GCA_051886995.1 Oscillospiraceae bacterium | reverse complement strand
TTGTCCCAAACAGGAAAAAAGTTTTGGAATTCCATTGTGCGCCACCTCTTTTCGCGGATAAGTATAAAATTATATTTGGCATATGTCAACAAAATAATTGACATATGCCAAAAACATGCCTATACTGTGCTTATAAAAAACGCAGGAAGGAGGCGTGTCCCTTGCCAAGACCGAGAAAATGCAGGAGAGTATGTGATTTTCCGCAGACGCTGGCCTTTTTGCCGGAAGATCACAGGAACGGCGAACAGGCGGTCATCCTGACGGTGGATGAGTATGAGGCCATTCGGCTCATCGACAAAGAGGGGCTTTCCCAGGAACAGTGCGGCGATTTCATGCAGGTGGCCCGCACCACCGTGCAGCAGATCTACGCCAGCGCCCGGAAAAAGCTGGCGGACGTCCTGGTGGACGGGCTGCCGCTGCGGATCGAGGGCGGAGACTACCGGCTCTGCAGCGGAGGCAGTCAGGCCTGCGGATGCAGCAATTGCTATAAACAAAAATTCAACCAACAGTACGCAAAACCAAAAGGAGAAAACGTGATGAGGATTGCGGTCACGTACGAAAACGGAGAGATTTTTCAGCACTTTGGCCACACGGAGCAGTTTAAGGTCTACGACATTGACGGCGGGAAGATCGTATCTTCCGAGGTGGTCGATACCAATGGCAGCGGACACGGTGCCTTGGCGGGCGTCCTGAGTGCGCTGCATGTGGACGCATTGATCTGCGGCGGCATCGGCGCAGGCGCCCAGGCGGCGCTGGCGGCGGCCGGTATTACGCTTTACGGCGGTGTCTCCGGCAATGCGGACCGGGCGGCCGAGGCGCTGGCCGCCGGGACATTGGGGTATGACCCCAATGTGATGTGTGATCACCACGGGGAGCATCATCACGGCGGCGATTGTGGCAGTCATTCCTGCGGCGGCAATCCGTGATAAAGTCACGGAATTGATCCCGTGATTTGATAAAATATGGCTAAAGGAGGCGGTGAACCCTATGAAGCAATATGTTTGTTCCATTTGCTTGTACACCTATGATGAGGAAAAAGGCATCCCGGAAGCCGGGATCGTGCCGGGCACGAAGTGGGAAGACCTTCCGGAGGACTGGAAATGCCCATTGTGCGGCGCGGGCAAATCCGAATTTCGGGAGAAAAGTGAACAGGCCGGGTCTGATACTTCTTCCGCGTTGGAGAAGCCGCATGCGGAGCAGGAGCTGTCCGCTATGGAAATGAGCATCATCTGTTCCAACCTGGCAAGAGGCTGTGAAAAACAGTATCTGCAGCAACAGGCGGAAGACTTCAAAAAACTGGCGGAGTTCTTCCGCTCCAAGGCGGAGCCAGTGCAGGAGGCCAGCACCCGGAAGTTGCTGGAACTCATCGACCGGGATCTCTCGGTCGGTTACCCCTACGGCAATGCGGTATCCTCCGAAAAACCGGACCGCGGCGCCCTTCGCTGCCAGGTCTGGAGCGAGAAGGTCACCCGGATGCTCAAATCCCTGCTGACCCGCTATGAAAGCGAAGGGGACAGGATGTTGGAGAACACCGGCGTCTGGGTCTGTACGGTCTGCGGCTTTGTCTATGTGGGCGACGCCGCACCGGAGCTGTGCCCGGTGTGCAAGGTGCCAAGCTGGAAATTTGAAAAAGTGGAGAGGAGGGCGTGATCATGGCTGAGAAATATGCGGTAAGAAATCTTCGCTTATGCACCAAAGACTGTCTGTGCCTCTATGTCTGCCCCACCGGAGCAACGGACACCGAGAACAGCGTCATTGATGTCAACAAGTGCATCGGCTGCGGCGCCTGCGCGGAATCCTGCCCGTCCGCCGCCATCTCCATGGTGCCCCGGGAGTATCCGCCCCAACAGGCCAAGGAGGACAAGGTGGTGGAAGCCCTGCGCGCTCTGGTCCAGAGCAAGGCGCAGGCCGAATCCATCGCCGCTCAGCTTCCGGACACCCTGAGCGTTGCCGTGGAGAAATCCAGCCGCCTGATGGCGGAAGACCTGTGCCGGGAGGCCGGGTATATGCTTCCCCAGAGCGGCAATACCAAGGCGTTCCTGGAAACGATCAAAGATTATCCCGGCGTCCCGGCGGATGCCGTGGAAAACCTGCTGACCAGCATCCAATTCAATGAAAAAACGGAGGAAAAGAAAATGGAAAAGTGGAAGTGCTCGATTTGCGGTTACATTCATGAAGGCCCCCTGCCTGACGGTTTCACTTGTCCCGTCTGTAAACAGCCCGCCAATGTGTTTGTCAAGGTTGAGGAAACTCCTTCGGCTCCCGCCAAGAACCCCTATGCCGGCACCAAAACCGAAAAGAACCTGTGGGAGGCTTTTGCCGGTGAGTCCCAGGCCCGCAATAAATATACGTTCTTCGCATCCGTGGCCAAGAAGGCCGGCTACGAGCAGATCGCGGCCCTGTTCCAGAAGACCGCCGATAACGAAAAAGAGCACGCGGAGCTTTGGTTCAAGGCTCTGGGCGAGGTTGGCGATACCGCTGAGAATCTGCTTCACGCCGCTGAGGGCGAGAACTATGAGTGGACCGATATGTATGACCGCATGGCGCGGGAAGCCGATGAAGAAGGTTTCCATGAGCTGGCCGAACAGTTCCGTGGCGTGGGCGCGATCGAAAAGCACCATGAGGAGCGTTACCGCAAGCTGCTGGACAATGTTGAAACCAAGGCTGTTTTTGCCAAGGCCGGCATTGTCACTTGGGAGTGCCGCAACTGCGGTCACTTGGTTATCAGCACCGAGGCTCCTGTGGTCTGCTCCGTCTGTAAGCATGCTCAGTCCTATTTTGAAGTTCGCAGTGAAAATTATTAAGGGACAGAGCAGGATG
>JBJEYS010000057.1:0-2830 GCA_051886995.1 Oscillospiraceae bacterium | reverse complement strand
AGGTGAGAATATGGAGCAGTCCTCCTCCAAGACCTTTATCCAGAACTACACCACCAGCCCCGTCCTGCGCGCGCTGATCACCTTCGCCTTTCCCCTGTTCCTGTCCAATCTGCTCCAGGCGGTCTACAACCTGGTGGACATGATCGTGGTGGGCCAGGTGGTGGGCGCGCCCGGTCTGTCCGGCATCTCCGTGGGCGGCGACGTGCTGGCCCTGCTGACCTTCCTGTCCATGGGCTTTTCCGACGCCAGTCAGGTCATCATCTCCATGTACATCGGCTCCGGCCTGCGGGAGAAACTGTCCCGGTTCATCGGCACCATGTCCTCCTTTTTGCTCCTCTGCGCCGTGGGTATGAGCGTGCTGTTCCTGCTGCTGCGCAGTCAGGTTCTGACCATGCTGAATACCCCCGCCGAATCCTGGGACCAGGCCATGGCCTACGCAGCCACCTGTATGTGCGGTTTGGTGTTCATTTACGGCTACAACATCGTCAGCGCCATCATGCGCGGCCTGGGCGACTCCAAGCGCCCCTTTCTGTTCATCGCCATCGCCGCCGTGCTCAACGTGATTCTGGACCTGGTCTTTGTGGTGGGCTTTCGCTGGGAGGCCTTCGGCGCGGCCCTGGCCACCGTCATCGCCCAGGCCGTCAGCTTCCTGACCGCCCTGGTCTACCTGTGCAAAAACCGGGCGCGGTTCGGTTTCGACCTGGCACCCCGGGATTTCCGCATCGACCGCTCCGAGCTGTTCATCCTGATCAAGCTGGGCTTCCCCTTCGCCATCCGCCAGGCCTCCGTGCTGATCTCCAAGTTCTTCATCAACTTCTGGATCAACGGCTACGGCGTGACCGTCTCCGCCGTGTCCGGCATCGGTTACAAGCTGGACGTCATCGGCAACCTGGTGGGCAGCGCCGTCACCACGGCGGGCAGCTCCATGGTGGGCCAGAACATCGGCGCGGGCAAGTACGACCGGGTGAAGCGCGTCCTGGGCTCCGCCCTGCTGATCAACGGCGTGTTCTACTCCCTGATGATTGCCGCGTTTCTCCTGTTCCCCCGGGCATTGTTCGGCTGCTTCACCAGTGACCAAAATGTGCTGTTGGTTTGCATGGAATACCTGCCTTTCCTGGTTGTCATCTACATTGCCAGCGCCCTGCGCAACTCCATGCACGCCTTCACCTTCGGCTGCGGCAATTCCAAGTTCAACTTCTGCGCGGCGGTTCTGGACGCCTTTGTGGTGCGCATCGGCCTTTCCCTGCTGCTGGGCCTGGCCGCCGGCATGGGCTACCGCGGCTTCTGGGCGGGAAGCGCCGCCGCGGGCTTCGTGCCCTTCGTGCTGGGTGCGGTCTACTACTTGTCCGGCCGCTGGAAAAAGAATCCCACACTTTGAAAACGAAAGGGATGCACTATGGCGCAGCAACCGTCCAAAACCATCATCAATGATTTTACCGCAGGGCCTGTCCTGCCGACTTTGGTCACCTTCGCCTTCCCCCTGTTCCTGTCCAATCTGCTCCAGGCGGTCTATAATGTGGTGGACATGATGGTGGTGGGCCGCGTGGTGGGGGAAGCCGGTCTGTCGGGCCTGTCTGTGGGCGGCGACGTGCTGAGCCTGCTGACCTTTCTGGCCATGGGCTTTTCCAACGCCAGCCAGATCATCATTTCCCAGTACATCGGCGCCGGGCTCCGGGACCGGCTCTCCCGCTTTATCGGCACCATGGCCTCCTTCCTGCTGCTCTGCGCCGTGGGCATGAGCACGATCTGTCTGCTCCTGCGCGGGCAGATCCTGGATTTGCTGAACACCCCCGCCGAGTCCTGGGATCAGGCCATGGCCTACTCCACCACCTGCATGTTCGGTCTGGTGTTCATCTACGGCTACAACATCGTCAGCGCCATCATGCGGGGCATGGGGGACTCCAAGCGGCCTTTCCTGTTCATCGCTATCGCCGCCGTGCTCAATCTCCTGCTCGACCTGCTCTTTGTGTGGGTCTTCCGCTGGGAGGCCTTCGGCGCGGCTTTAGCCACCGTCATCGCCCAGGGTGTCAGCTTCGTGACCGCGCTGATCTACCTCTACAGGCGGCGGGAGCAATTTGGCTTTGACTTCGCCCCCCGCCACTTCCGCATTAATTCCACCGAGCTGATGAATCTGATCAAGCTGGGTGTACCCATGGCCATCCGCTCCGGGTCCATCCTCTTTTCCAAGCTCTTTGTCAACGCCTGGATCAACAGCTACGGCGTGACCATCTCCGCCGTGACCGGCGTCGGCCTGAAGGTGGACATGTTCGGCAACCTGATGGGCACCGCCGTTACCACGGCGGGCAGCTCCATGGTAGGTCAGAATATCGGCGCGGGCAAATATGACCGGGCGTCCCGGATCCTGAGCACGGCCTTCCTGCTGAACGCCATCTGCTTTTCCCTGATGATCGCCATCGTTTTCTTCTTCCCCCACACCGTATTCGGTCTCTTCACCAGCGACCCCACGGTCCTGCTGGTCTGTATGGAATATGTGCCCGTATCGCTGACCAATTTTGTCTGCAGCGCCCTGCGCGACTCCATGAACGCCTTTACCAACGGCTGCGGCAATTACAAGTTCAACTTCTGTGTGGCCATTCTGGATGGCATCGTCGCTCGCATTGGCTTCTCCCTGCTGCTGGGCGTGGCCCTGGGTCTGGGCTATTTCGGTTTTTGGATGGGAAACGCCGTCGCAGGCGTAACGCCCTTCCTGCTGGGCTCTGTCTATTACCTGTCCGGCCGCTGGAAAAAGCCGTCTCAGCTGATCGCAAATTCGTAAGAACCACAAAACGCCCGCCTTACAAGCCGTAAGACGGGCGTTTTGCTGAAAGAA
>JBJEYS010000056.1:0-2832 GCA_051886995.1 Oscillospiraceae bacterium | reverse complement strand
ATGACATATTGGCCCATCCTGATCACCTCTCCTCATACACGATGGCTTTGTTGGGACAGCCGTTCACGCAGGCGGGCTCCCCACAGGAATTGCTGAGACAGAGCTCACACTTCTGCATGACCCCGTCAGGGCCCTGGGCCAGTGCGCCGAAGGGGCAGACCAAAATACAGGTCAGGCAGCCAACACACTTATTGCGGTCGATGCGGATCACGCCGTCCTGGGAGGACAGTGCGCCGGCGATACAGCTCTTAACGCAGATTGGGTCCGAACAGTGGCGGCAGGACACCGCGAAGGAGATCTTATCGTCCCCCTCAATATGAATGCGGGGAAAGATCGGCTTATCCTTCAGCGCCTTGACCATATCCGTCATGCCGGAATTGGCAAACGCGCAGTTGTATTCACACAGATGGCACCCCAGGCACCACTTTTCATTGACATATACACGTTTCATACGATCACTCCCCCGCATGAGAAATGCCGAGAATGGAAAGCTCCCGGTCCGTCAGGCCCACGCCCCGCAGCATGAGACGGTTGCCGCGCAGGCTCTCGATGGAGTTGATGCCCATTCCGCCCATCATTTCCTTGATTTCATGCTGCCACGCGGTCATCAGGTTGACCAGGCGTCTGCTCCCCATGTCGGGATTCAGCCGCTTGACCAGTTCGGGCCGCTGGGTGGCGATGCCCCAGTTGCACTTACCGCTCTGGCAGGTGCGGCAGAGGTGGCAGCCCAGGGCGAGCAGGGCCGCCGTAGCCACATAACAGGCGTCCGCGCCCAGGGCGACCGCCTTGACCACATCGGCCGCGCTGCGGATGCTGCCGCCGACCACAAGGGAGACGTTGTTCCGGATGCCCTCGTCGCGCAGGCGCTGGTCCACGGACGCCAGAGCAAGTTCAATGGGGATACCCACATTGTCACGGATGCGCGTGGGCGCGGCGCCGGTGCCGCCGCGGAAGCCGTCGATGGCGATGATGTCCGCACCGCTGCGGGCAATGCCGCTGGCGATTGCCGCAATGTTATGGACCGCAGCCACCTTGACAATGACGGGCTTCTGATAGTTCGTCGCTTCCTTCAGCGAAAACACCAGCTGCCGCAGGTCCTCAATGGAGTAGATGTCGTGATGGGGCGCCGGGGAGATGGCGTCGGAGCCCTCGGGGATCATGCGGGTGCGGGAAATGTCGCCCACGATCTTGGCACCCGGCAGGTGGCCGCCGATGCCGGGCTTTGCGCCCTGGCCCATTTTGATCTCCACCGCGGCGCCCGCCTCCAGATAGTCCTTGTAGACGCCGAACCGTCCCGAAGCCACCTGGACGATGGTGTTTTTGCCGTAGCAGTAGAAATCCTCATGCAGGCCGCCCTCGCCGGTGTTATAGCAGATGCCCAGCTCCGTCGCGGCGCGGGCCAGACTTTCATGGGCGTTGTAGCTGATAGAGCCGTAGCTCATAGCGGAGAACATGACCGGCATGGACAGCTCCAGCTGGGGCGGCAGGTCGCACTGAAGCTTGCCGTCCGCGTCCCGGCGCATGGCGTCCGGCTTCTTGCCCAGGAACACCCTGGTCTCCATGGGCTCACGCAGCGGGTCGATGGAAGGGTTGGTCACCTGGGAGGCGTTGATCAGGATCTTGTCCCAGTAGACAGGCAGCGGCTTGGGGTTGCCCATGGAGGACAGCAGTACGGCACCGCTGTTCGCCTGTTTGTAGATCTCCTTGATGGTGTCATCCTGCCAGTTGGCGTTCTCACGCAGCCGGCAGTCGCTCTTGACGATCTTCAGCGCCCGCGTCGGACAGAGGGACACGCAGCGCTGGCAGTTGACGCAGTTGGTCTCATCGGAAAGCATGACCTTTCCGTCTTCGTCGTAACGGTGCACCTCATTGGCGCATTGTCGTTCACAGACACGGCACCGGATGCAGCGAGCGTCGTTTCGGACAACCTCGAACTCCGGATAAAAGAATTGCACTCCCATTAAAAAGTCCCCTCCTTCAAACGCACGATGACCGGCTCGCCGCCCGCGGGTGCGAAGACGTGTTCCGCATTCGGCTCCATTTTGCGGATGGCCGCCTCCTCGCTTGCGATATATACCTTGTCATCCTTCTCCGCCACCACCATGGAACGCAGCTTCAGGCGGTCATTCAGCGCCATCAGTCCTCCGTCAAAACCGAAGACGATGGAGAACGGCCCGGTGATCAGAAGGCTGGGGAACACAGTACGCAGGAAGGTCAGCTTTTTCTTTTCCTCTTCCGGCTTTCTGCTGATGGTGCTCCAGAAGGGCGCCGCGATGACGGATGCGGCTTCCTCAAGGGTCAGGCCCTGCACACGCAGCAGGTAGTCCATAATATATGTAATGACCTCTGTATCGGTCTGGAGCGTACATTTATAACCGAACATTTCAATGAAGCGCCGGTTGGCGTCATAGGAAGAGATCTCGCCGTTGTGGACGATGGAGTAGTCCAGCAGGGTAAAGGGGTGCGCGCCGCCCCACCAGCCGGGCGTATTGGTGGGATAGCGGCCGTGTGCCGTCCAGGAATAGCCCTCGTACTCCTCTAATTTATAGAAGACACCGACGTCCTCAGGGAAGCCAACCGCTTTGAAGGTGCCCATATTCTTACCGCTGGAGAACACATACGCGCCGGGCATTTCAGTGTTGATCTTCATGACCGTCCGCGCAACGAACTCCTTTTCATCCAGCTGCTGCGAAGCAAGGACGGATTTCAGCGGCGAAACAAAATATCTCCAGATGATCGGCTCGTCCGTGATCGCAGGGATCTTGCGGGTGGGAATGATCTCCGACTTGACGATCTCGAACCGTTCCTTCAGAAACTGCTCGCAGCTCTTAC
>JBJEYS010000055.1:0-2835 GCA_051886995.1 Oscillospiraceae bacterium | reverse complement strand
TACTGGTTGAGCACCTCGCAGCCGGTCTCCGTGACCAGCACCAGGTCCTCGATGCGCACGCCAAACTCCCCGGGCAGGTAGATCCCCGGCTCCACGGAGAAGACCATGCCCGGCTCCAGCGGGGTGTCCGACACGCCGCTGACGTCGGGGGGCTCGTGGCACTCCAGGCCGCAGCCGTGGCCCAGCCGGTGGGTGAAGTAGGGGCCGTAGCCGCCCGCGGTGATGATGTCCCGGGCGATCTTGTCCAGGTCGGACAGGAGCACGCCGGGGCGGACGGCGGCTTCGGCGGCCTCGTTGGCCCGGCGCACCAGCTCGTAGACCTCCCGCTGCTTTTCGGAAACCGTCTGGTAAAAGACGGTGCGGGTCATGTCGCACCAGTAGCGGCCGATGGGGGTGAAAATGTCCAGGGTGACGCTGTCGCCGGGGCGGAGCACCGTGGCGTCCGCGCTGTGGTGGGGGTCGGCGCCGTTGGGGCCGAAGCAGACCAGCATGGCGCCCTCGCAGTCGGCCCCCCGGGCCAGATACTCCCGGTTGACCAGACTGGCCAGCTCATTTTCCCGCACGCCGGGGCGGATGGCGGCGATGGCGGCGGCCACCACCTGGTCGTTCATGGCGGAGGCGTGGCGCATGGCGGCGCGCTCCGCTTCGTCCTTCGCCCTGCGGGCCAGATCCACAGGGGCGGAGCCGAGAACGGGGGTCACGTCGGGGCGGTGGGCCATCAGGCCGATGAGGAATTTGCTGTACCAAAACTTGTCGATGCCCACCGTGCCGGGGCGCAGATGGGCGGCCAGGGCGGCCACCGGATCGTCGCTGTCGGTGTGGGGGACCACGGGCAGGCCGGGGGTGGAGGGCAGGCCGAAGATCTCGTTGGCGAACAGAACGGCGCTGCCGTCCTGATCCAGACAGAGGGCCAGCATCCGCTCATGGGGCTCCACCCAAAGGCCGGTCAGGTAATAGACCGAGGCGGTGGCGGTGACTAAAATCTGGGGCAAACCCTGCTCCCTCATGTACGCCGTCACCCGGTCGATACGGGCTTGATCCATAACAATCTTCCTTTCCGAAACAGAAGCCTCCCCGATCTAGGGAGGCTTCTGCCGCTTGTCAAAACTACTTGCCGAAGGTCACACGCACTTGGCCAGCAGAGCCTCCCACTTTTCGTCCACGTACTTCTGGGCCTCCTCGATGGTCCACTCGTTTCCGGGCTGGAAGCAGTGGCGGAAGCGGCCCTGCATACGCATGAACTCCTCCACGGGCAGCTTGTGCTTGGGCTCATAGGTCAGCCGCCACTGGCCGTGGTCGATCTCGTACAGGGGCCACACGCAGGTCTCCACCGCCATTTTGCAGATCAGGGGCAGGTCGGAGCTGTCGTACTGCCAGCCGCGGGGGCAGGGGGCCAGGACGTTCACGAAGGTGGGGCCTTCGGTGTAGATGGCCCGGCGGGCCTTCTCGTGGAAGTCCTTGAAGTTGCCGATGAAGGTGGTCTGGGCCACATAGGGCGCGCCGTGGGCGGCCACGATGGCGGTCAGGTCCTTCTTGTTCTGCACCTTGCCGGTGGACTGGGTGCCCGCCGGGGTGGTGGTGGCACTGGCGAACCGGGGGGTGGAGGAGGAGCGCTGGATGCCGGTGTTCATGTACGCCTCGTTATCGTAGCAGAAGTAGGTAAAGTCGTGGCCCCGCTCCAGAGCGCCGGACAGGGACTGCAGGCCGATGTCGTAGGTGCCGCCGTCGCCGCCGACGGTGATGAACTTGAAGGTGTCGTCGATCTTGCCGCGGCGCTTCAGGGCATTGTAAGCCGCCTCCACGCCGCCGATGGTGGCGGAGGCGTTCTCAAAGGCGGAGTGGATGTAGCTGTCCTCCCAGGCGGTGTAGGGGTACAGGAAGGAGGAGACCTCCAGACAGGAGGTGGCGTTGCTGATGACCGCCTTGTCGCCGGGGTCCAGGGCGCGCATGATGGCCCGGCAGGCGATGCCCGCGCCGCAGCCGGCGCACAGGCGGTGTCCGCCCACGAAGCGCTCGGGCTTGCTCATTTCCTGCTTTAAATTGTAAGCCATCTCACTTCGCCTCCCTCTGGCCCATGTGGGTGTAAATTTCGCCGGTCTCGCCGGTGGCGATGATGTTCAGCAGCCGCCGGTAGACAGTCTCGATGTCCTCCACGGCGCAGTCCCGGCCGCCCAGACCGTAGACGATGTCGATCAGCTTGGGGCGGTTTTCCAGGTCGTAGCAGGCCGAGCGGGTCTCGGCGAACACCGGGCCGCCGCAGCCGGAAAAGCCCTCGCTCTTGTCCAGAACGGCCACGGCCTTGCAGCCCATCAGGGCTTTTGCCAGTTCCTCGGCGGGGAAGGGGCGGAATACCCGCAGCTTCACCAGACCCACCTTGCAGCCATCCTCCCGCAGCCTGTCCACGCAGGCCTTGGCGGTGCCCGCCGTGGAGCCGATCAGCACGATGGCGGCCTCGGAGTCCTCCATGCGGTATTCCTCCAGCAGGCCGTATTTGCGGCCGAAGGTCTTTTCAAAGTCGGCGGCCACATCCAGGATGGCTTGTTTGGCGTCCATCATGGCGTGGGCCTGCTGCACCTTGTGGTCCATGTAGTAGGGGCAGGTGTCGTAGGGGCCGACAGCCAGGGGATTTTCGTGCTTGAGCAGGTAGTTTTCGGGGTGGTACTCGCCCACGAAGGCCTTCACGTCCTCGTCCTTCTCCAGCAGGATGTTCTCCACCGCGTGGGAGGTGATGAAGCCGTCCTGGCAGATCATGACGGGCAGGCGCACGCTCTCGCCGATGCGCATGGCCTGGAGGAAGTTGTCATAGGCCTCCTGGTTGTTCTCGGCGTAGATCTG
>JBJEYS010000054.1:0-2837 GCA_051886995.1 Oscillospiraceae bacterium | reverse complement strand
CCGCGGCGTTGTAGGAGTACCGGTCCAGGGCCAGGTTCCGGGTGATCCGGGCCAGATACGCACGCAGGGAGTGGGGACGCTCCGGTGGGATGGCATTCCACACCCGCAGGTAGACATCGCTGACGCACTCCTCCACATCCCGCTGGTCGGGGAGGATCCGGCCCGCCACGCTCCGGCACAGCCCTTCGTATTTTTCCTGCGTATTCGTAATGGCGGCTTCCTCGCGCTGAAAAAACAAGGAAATGATCTGCTCGTCATCCACGAAACTCACCTCAATTTTGCTTTCGTGGAAAAAGTGTACCACATTTCAGCGGATCTTCCAAGCCGTTCAGCCGATGTCAAAAACATTTTCCGGAATGGTGAAGCCGTCCGGCAGGACGATCATGCAGACATAGCAGCCGTCCGCCTGCACCTGGGCGTTGCGCGCCCACGGCTCGGCATTTTCCGGGTAGGCGGTGTCGGAGGCCGCCTGGTCGATGCGCGCCTGGAAGATGTCTTTGACCGCTTGTACGTCGTCCTTGCGGGCGACCTCCACCAGCAGGATCTCACAGGCGTGCCCGTAGACAGGGGGCGTGTAGTACAGCTGCTGGGCCAGCTCAATGTCCGCCAGGCCGGGATAGTAGCTGTTCAAAGCGTCCGGGTTGGATTCCGGAAAGAGGACCAGCTCCTCCTGGCCATTGCCTGTCTGGGCATCCAGAATAGCTTGATAGACGTCCTCCAGCGCCAGGTGCTGCTGCACGGCGTCCTCGGGCGGCGTGTTCGCTTCGGGCTGTTCACTCTGCACGGGCTGGCTGCTCTGCCCGACTGGGTCCTTGCGTTCGCTCTGTTCGCCGCCGCAGGCGGTCAGCAGGAAGAGCAGCACTGCGGCTGCTGTCACAATACAACAGATACGTTTCATGTTGTGAAGCTCCTTTCAACCTATCAGACGGGACCGTGCACCATTTCGTTACAATATAAAACAGCAAGGCCGAAATGACCTTGCTGTTTTTATGAGATGAAGAAAGGATCAGCGGCGGCGGCGTCCGCCATAGCCGCCCACATAGGAGCGGGTGCGGCGGCGTTTGCGCTTGCCGCGCACCGAGCCGGCGATGATCAGCACGAGGATCAGTACGATCAGAGCCACGATAGCCACCTTGACCCAGGTCTGGCCGAAGAATTTTTCCGCCCGGTCGATGCGGTAGAGCAGCTCGGAGCGCTCCACGCCGTTCAGAGCAACCAGGTCCAAACTGCCGTACTCTTCTCCGTTATAGGACAGGGTGATCTTGCCCAGCACCTGTCCTTCAGTCACCGGGGCCTCCACGCTCTCGGTATCCAGAGTGACGGTCTGGTTGAAGTCCGCTACGTTCACATCCTTGGGCAGCAGGGCAGACAGAGTACCCTCAGGCCGCACCAGCACATGGTCGGTGTCCGACAGCGTGACCTCGATCTGGGCCACGGGATCGGAACTTTCCAAAATGGTGCGGTAACTGAAATTATCAAAGCCCCACTCAAACAGGCGGGTGGTCTCAACAAAGTTCATGCGCTTGTAGGAGTTGTCCTCCTGGTGGGCCAGCTCGGCCCCCAGCACCACGCAGTAGAGGGTGCGCCCGTCCTGCTCGGCGGCGGACACCAGGCAGAGCCCCGCCTCGGTGGTGGAGCCGGTCTTGATGCCGATGGCGGGCTGATACACATACCCGCGGTACTTCATGGCAGTCAGCAAGGCATTGGTGTTATAGAAAAGCCGCTCCGCGCTGATGTTGGTGGCGGGGACGGTATATTCCTTTGTGGAGACGATCTCCCGGAAGGTTTCGTTCTTCATGGCCTCCCGGGCCAGAAGATAGATGTCCCAGGCGGTGGTGTAGTGGTTTTCATCGTGCAGGCCGTGGGTGTTGACATAGTGGGTGCCCGTCATGCCCAGTTCGGCTGCCCGATGGTTCATCCGCTCCACGAATTCGGGAATGCCGCCCGCCACCGTGCAGGCCAGCACATTGCACGCCTCATTGGCGGAGGGCACCAGAACACAGTACAGCAGATCCAGCAGGGACAGCTGCTCTCCGCTTTTGATGTTCGCGGTACTGCTGTCGGCGGACAGACCGTTGTGGATACCCTCCGGCGCGGTGATCATGTCGGTCAGGGACAACTCGCCCCGGTCCACCGCCTCCAGTGTCAGCAGGGCAGTCATGACCTTGGTGATGCTGGCGGGGTAGCGCTTTTCATGGGCGTTGAGCTCGTAAAGGACTTCGTCGTATGTAGTGTCCACCAGCAAGGCGGCGGTGGCGGCGGGGGCAGGGTCCTCCAGAGCAAGGGCGGCGGTGGGCAGCAGGAGCGTCAGCAGCAAAAACAGAGCGAGAAAACGAGATTTTTTCATAGGAAACTCCCAAGTTATATGATATAATTGAACTATTAAATTCATTATATCAAATCCCGTCCGGGGACGCAACAGGGAAGGGGCGGCCAATTTATGAAGATTTCCGGTGTGGAAAAGGGTGTTTTGGCCCTGACCGCCGCCTTTCTGCTCCTGACCATGGGCTATTTTCTGGTCCGGCGCGGCGGCGGGGAGCCCTATACCGTCAGCGCCCAGACCCTGTGGACCGAGGAAGCGGCGGCCCGGGCGCTGGAGACGCCCCAGGGGACCGGGAGCGTGCAGAGGGTGAATATCAACACCGCCGGCGCGGAGGAGCTACAGGAGCTGCCCGGCATCGGGCAGGTACGGGCGCAGGCCATCGTGGATGACCGGGAGACCAACGGTCCCTTCCGCTACCCGGAGGAGATCACGCGCGTGTCTGGTATCGGGCAGGGGACTCTGGAAGAAATTTTGGACTACATTACGGTGGAGTGAAGAATATGCCGAAAATTTT
>JBJEYS010000053.1:0-2848 GCA_051886995.1 Oscillospiraceae bacterium | reverse complement strand
TCTTATTTGCCATTGTGTCGGTGGGACTGTCCATATGGGCGGTGGCCGCCCCCTGCCCGGTGGGTTGGCTGTATACGCTGGGCGCCCAGTATCTCCGCTTCGGAACTACTGTGGTGGTCATCGGCCTGCTGGCCCATTTTATCGGAGAGGCGCTTCCCCGGCGCTGGTTCCACTATGACCGCAGACCCTATCTCCCCTGGAAGTGGGAAAACCAGGGCCGGTTCTATGAGAAGAAACTCCACATCTCCCACTGGAAGGACCGGATGCTGGATAAGAGCCAGGCGGTCAAAAGCTCCGTCACGAAATCGGTGGGTAATGATACCACCGCCGCGCACCTGGAGTCCCTCCTGGCTGAGACCTGCGTGGCGGAGACGGTCCATTGGGCGCTGCTGATCCTGAGCCCGCTCATGTTTGTGACCATGGACCTGCCCCTGAGCATCCCGGGATTTGTCATCTACGCTGTGGCGAATCTGGTGTCCCTCGTCATTCAGCGCTACAACCGGCCCCGGCTGGCTACGCTGCTCCGTCTGGAGCAGAAGCGGGAAGAACGAAAGCAGAGGAAGAGTGAAGCATGAAAATTGCCATCCTGACCTGTAACACCGGCGGCGGGCACAACTCCGCGGGCAGCGCAATTCGGGAAAAGCTGGTGTCCGGCGGCGCGGAATGTGATCTGGTCAACGCGCTGGAGTTCATGCCGAAACTGCAATCGGATGTCATTTCCAAGGGGCATGTTTTCGTCTACAAAAAAGCGCCGAAGCTCTACGGCGTGGCTTATCGGTTTGAGGAGCGGCACTCGCCCAAGACGATCGACCTCCTCTGCGGCGCGGCGGCTGTCAAGCTGTACCCCTTCCTGAGGGAACACGGATACGACACTGTCATCTGCGTCCATGTTTTCCCCGCGGTGATGATGACCCACATCCGCAGGAAGTATGATGCGTCGTTCCGCTCCTACTTTGTGGCCACCGACTACACCTGCTCGCCCGGGGTGGATATGACAGAAATGGATGGGTACCTGGTCCCCCGGGACTTGACGCAGGAGTTCATGCAGTGCGGCCTGCCGGAGGAAAAGCTGGTCGAAACCGGTATCCCGGTCCACTCCGCCTGCTATGAGCCGATGGGAAAGGAAGCCGCCCGCCGGGCGCTGGGCCTTGACCCGGGAATGCGGCAGGTGGTGCTCTCCTGCGGAAGCATGGGCTGCGGCCCCATGCGGTCTCTGTCGCTTTTGCTGGCAAAGGAACTGCCGAAGGATGTGGAGTTCACGGTCATCTGCGGCAGCAACCGGAGATTGAAGCGGGACCTGGCCATCCTGAAGCACAGGGAACGTGTGCGCGTCTTAGGCTATACGGATCAGATGCCGCTGTGGCTGCACGCGGCGGACGTTCTGCTCAGCAAGCCGGGCGGCCTGACCTCCACCGAGGCCATGACCATCGGCGTGCCGTTTGTCTGCATCAACGCGGTGCCCGGCTGCGAGACCCGGAACCGGCAGTTTTTTGTTCGCAGGGGCCTGGCGGTCACCGCCAATCACGTCCCGGGCCTGGTGGACCTGACGCTGGAACTGCTGGGTGACCCGGAACAGTGCCGTGCCATGACCGCCCGGCAGCGGGAGACGTTCGCCCAGCCGGCGGCGAAGCTGATCGCGGAAGAAGTCTTAAAGACATAAATCCTTGTACCTTTACCGCCTTCCTTCGACAACATCATACAACGAAACCTGTTACAATCACGGTATACCAAAATTTGGTGTACCGTGATTTTTTGCTTCTATGGAGGAGGACAAGCCATGCCGGTCAAGTGTACAGAGCAGGGGCGCACCCTGACCGCCCGTCTGGCGGGGGAGATCGACCACCACGCCGCCAAGGAGATCATGGCGGAGCTGGCCGAGCAGATCGACGCCGCTCTGCCGGAGCATCTAATATTGGACCTGTCGGAGGTCACATTTATGGACAGCTCAGGCATTGCCGTGCTGCTGAACGCCTGGCGGCGGATGGGGCAGCTGGGGGGCACCCTGGTGGTCAGCCGAACGCCGCCCCAGGCAGAAAAGGTATTGAAAGCAGCCGGCCTGGACCGGCTGCTGAAATTTGCATAAAGGAGTGATACATAGATGAGACGACCGATCAATCAGGCCACGGTGCAGTTTCTGTCCCGGTCGGCCAATGAAGGCTTCGCCCGCACGGCGGCGGCCTGCTTCGCCGCCCAGCTGGACCCCACCCTGGATGAGATCAACGACCTGAAGACCGCCGTGTCTGAGGCGGTGACCAACGCCATCGTCCACGCTTACCCGGACACGCTGGGGAAGGTCAGCATGACCCTGAAGCTCTTTGAGGACAATACGGTGGAGGTGACCGTCAAGGACTGGGGCGTGGGCATCGCCGACCTGAAGCAGGCCCGCACGCCCCTGTATACCACCGGCGGCGCCGAGCGGGCGGGCATGGGCTTCACCATCATGGAGAGCTTCACCGACGGCATGAAGGTGCGTTCCGCGCCGGGGAAGGGGACCACGGTGGTGCTGGCCAAGAAGATCTCCCGCCGCGTGGGAGCACAGCGGTGAGCATCGCCGACACCCCTGAGCTGCTGGAGGCGGCCCGGGCGGGGGACAACGAGGCCTGCACCCGCATCCTGGAGGACAACGCCGGGCTGATCTGGAGCGTGGTACGCCGGTACTACGGCCGGGGTGTGGAGCCGGAGGACCTGTACCAGCTGGGGTGTCTGGGCTTCCTGAAGGCGGTGCGGGGCTTCGATGATTCCTACGGCACCCAGTTTTCCACCTACGCCGTACCCAAGATCGCCGGGGAGATCCGCCGCTTTCTCCGGGACGACGGCCCGGTGAAGGTCAGCAGGGGGGTGAAGGAAC
>JBJEYS010000052.1:0-2852 GCA_051886995.1 Oscillospiraceae bacterium | reverse complement strand
CTGCGCGCCGCGGCCTCCTCCGAGATCGACCTGCGGGGCATGATGAGCGACGAGGCCGTGGCCGCTGTCGAGCTGTTTCTGGACACCGCCATGCTGGGCAAGCTGACCCAGGTGACCGTCATCCACGGCAAGGGCACCGGCGCCGTGCGCAAGGCCGTCCGGGACTACCTGAAGCGCAGCAAATACGTCAAGAGCTTCCGCCCCGGCCGCTACGGCGAAGGCGAGGACGGAGTGACCGTCGTGGAACTCAAATAGCGGATGTTTGGATCGGAGACAATTTTTGTTTAAAATATCATTGACGGTGACGCGTAAATTTGCTATTATTTGAGAAGATAGAAAATACTCATACCCTGCCATCACATTACATGGGGAGAAATGCTTTATGTATATGAAAGAAGCTGTCGTGAACAATCAGGTCGGCCTGCACGCAAGACCCGCTACCTTCTTTATCCAGAAGGCGAACGAGTTCAAAAGCTCTATCTGGGTGGAAAAAGACGAACGCCGGGTTAATGCCAAGAGCCTGCTGGGCGTCCTCTCCCTCGGTATCGTGAAAGGAACCGCCATCAACCTGATCGCTGATGGCGCCGACGAGAAGGAAGCCGTGGAGGCTCTGGTGGAGCTTATCTCCAGCAATTTCTCCGAGTAAGCCATATCAAAAAGCGCCGCGCCAGAAAGGCGCGGCGCTTTTTCAGTTTAGGAGAGCAGTATGGCAACAAGTCCCGGCCGCCATTACGACCGACAACTGGATCAGATCTGCCGCAAGGAGGACAGGCTTTTCGCTGATTGTGAGCGGGAAGAACGGCCCTCTACGGGACTGTTGGCAAAAATCGAGGCCAAGATCCCCGCCAAGCTGGTGGGCACCATGGATCTGGCCTTTTACAAGGCCTTTCAGGTGCTCTTTGAAAAGGGCACCGGACTGCTGCGCCGCACCATCGCGGAGAAAAAGCTGAAAGCGGACCGGTTCATCCGGGAATATTACCTGAAGGAGCGCCCCACGGCCCAGCGGGTGGAGGCCTTTTACAAGAGCGCCCGGCTGGGCGGCGTGCTGTCCACCCTCCTGGCCACGGCGGAGGGGTGTGTGCTGGGCCTGCTGGGCCTGGGCCTGCCCGACATCCCCATTCTCATGTCCCTGCTGCTGCGCACCGTGTACCAGACGGCCCTGCGCTACGGCTTCCGCTACGACAGCCAGCAGGAGCGCTACTTCATTCTGCTGGTGCTCTCCGCCGCCCTGGCCAAGGGGAACGAGCGCAAGGAGTACAGCCTGCGGGCCGACCAGGTGGGCCGGGCCATCGACCGCAAGGAGTGGTTCAGCTTCAACCTGAACGAGCAGATGCAGGAGACCTCCAAGGCCCTGGCCCGCTCCATGCTGGTGCCCAAGTTCATCCAGGGGTACACCATCGTGGGCGTGGTGGGCGGCCTGCACAATTTTTCCGCCAGCCGCTGGGTGGCAAACATGGCGAACCTGAAATATCAGCGCCGCTTTCTGGAGAAGAAAAAACGGGAGGGCTGACCATGACCTTCGACGAACTGAAAGAAAAGGCCCACAGCCTCCCCCTGAAGCCCGGCGTGTACATCATGCAGGACGCCAAAAACGAGGTCATCTACGTGGGCAAGGCCAAGGCGCTGAAAAACCGGGTCTCCCAGTATTTCGCCAACCTGGCCTCCCACACGGAAAAGACCCGGGCCATGGTGGCCCAAATCGACCACTTTGACGTCATCATCGCCGACTCGGAGTTCGAGGCCCTGGTGCTGGAAAACTCTCTCATCAAGCGCCACAAGCCCCATTACAACATTTTATTGAAGGACGACAAGGGATACCCTTACATCCGCCTGGCGGTGAATGAGGAATACCCCCGCTTTTCCCTGTCCAACCGGGTCCACGACGACGGGGCCCGGTACTTCGGCCCCTACGGCGGCCGGGGCGCCACCTGGGACATCGTGGACGCCCTGCGCTCCGCTTTGAAGCTGGCCTCCTGCAATAAGAAGTTTCCGCGCGATATTGGGAAAGAGCGCCCCTGTCTCAACTACCACCTGGGCAAGTGCGCCGGCTGGTGCCGCCGGTCGATGCCCCAGGAGGCCTACCGGGAGGCCATGGACCAGGCCATCCGCCTGCTGGAGGGCAAATTCCGGGAGGTAGGCGACGAGCTGCTGGCCGAAATGGAGCAGGCGGCGGAGGAGCTGCGCTTCGAGCGGGCCGCCGAGCTGCGGGACCGCTACAAGGCCATTGAGCTGCTGGGCAAGCGGCAGAAGGTGCTCTCCGGCAGCCTGGCGGACACCGACGTGGTGGGTTTCCACCGGGGCGAGGCCAAAAGCTGTTTCGTGGTGCTCCACTTCGTGGACGGCGAGCTGGCCGCCAAGGACTGGGAGCTGATGGAGACCCCCATGGAGGAGGACGACGCCGAGGTCGTCTCCGCCCTGGTGCGCCAGTTTTACGCCCCCCGGAACCAATTTCCCAAACAGATTCTGCTTCCCTGCGAGATCGAGGATGAGGTCCCCCTGGCCCGGATGCTGTCGGAGCAGGCCGAGCGCCGGGTGAACCTGGTCACCCCCCAGCGGGGGGCCAAGATGGATCTGATCAAGCTGGCCAACACCAACGCCCGGGAGGAGGTGGAGCGCGCCACCACCCGCCAGGAGCGCACCAACAAGCTGCTGGAGGCCCTGGGAAAGCTATTGGGGTTGGAGGGCGTGCCCCGCCGGATCGAGGCCTACGACATCTCCAACACCGGCGCGGATGACATTGTGGCCTCCATGACCGTGTTCGTGGACGGAAAGCCCCGCAAGCGGGACTACAAGCACTTCAAGCTGAAGGACATGACCGGCCCGGACGACTACGCCTCCATGGCCCAGGTCAT
>JBJEYS010000051.1:0-2861 GCA_051886995.1 Oscillospiraceae bacterium | reverse complement strand
GGTGATGGACTTCTCCACCAGCACCTCCATGGCGTCCACATAGAAATCGGGCAGGCCGTGGTACACCCGGTAGACGGACAGCTCGGTGCAGCCCAGAATGGCGGCGTCGCACCCCAGGCCGCGCAGGGCGCGGTCGATGGCGGCAAACTTTTCCCGGCTGCCCTTCTCCCCTTTTTTGATCTCGTCGTAGATGATGGACATGACCAGCTTCTGGGTCTCTCCGTCGGGGGCCACGCCCTCAAAGCCCTGGGCGGCGCACTCCTTCTGGTAGGTCTGGGTCTGGATGGTGCCGTCGGTGGCCAGGATGCCCACCCGTTTGCAGCCCCGCCGGGCCAGGACCTTGCAGGTCTCCCGCACCATATGGAGGATGGGCACGCTCAGCTCCTCCTGCAGCTTGTCCACAAAGTAGTGGGAGGTGTTGCAGGGGATGGCGATGGCGGTGCAGCCCTCCCGCTCCAGCAGGCGGGCGTCCTCCAGCAGGCGGCAGTACACCGTCTCTCCCTGGCCGGACAGGATGGCCGCCGTGCGGTCGGGCATCTCGGTGTCGCTGAGGATCAGGGTGGGCAGGTGCTCCTGGTCCCGCTCCGCGTCGGTGCGGTCCAGAATGCGCTGATAGAAGATCTGGGTTGCCTGGGGGCCCATGCCGCCGAGAATCCCCAAACGGGGCTTTTTTTCTGCCATAACCTCTCCTTACTCCGGGCGGTGGTAGTATTTTTTGAACTTATAGTAGTGGCCCATCTGGTTTTTGAAGATCCGAACCCGGCGCTTGAGCGCGCGGTCGGGACCGTATTTCAGGGAGTTGGTCACCTTGCCCGCTTTGGCCAGCGCGCGCATCTCCCCGTGGTACTCCTTCGGGGTGTAGCGGTAGGCCACGCCCAGGGGCACCACGCTCCAAAGAGCCTTGTTTTTGGCGATGGTGAAGGGCAGCTCCTTCTGCTCGATGCGGTCCTCTACAAAATACTTTGCTACATTGTAGCCGCCGCCGGTGACGTAGTAATTGCTGCGCCCCTGGCGGCAGTTGATCTCAAAGAGCTTGTACTTGCCGTCCCGCCGGTCGTACTTGATGTCGAAGTTGGAGAAGCCCACATAGTGCAGATCCTCCAGGAAGGCCCTGATCTTTTGGCAGAGCTTCTCGTTCTCCTCCAGCAGGATGACGGCGTGGTTGCCCAAACCGTGGGGGGTGTGCTCCTCCAGCAGCACATGGCCCAGGCACATGAGCTTCACCTGGCCGCTGCGGTCGGAGTAGTTGGTCAGCACCCGCATGTAGCTGTCGTCCCCGGGAATGAACTCCTGCAGGATCATGGAGTCGCTGTAGCCCGAGGCGTACACCTTGTCCAGAGTGGCCTCCAGCTCGGCGCGGGTCTGGAGGATAAACACCTTGTCGTTGCCCTCAAAGGGATGGGCCCAGTATTCCACGCCGTTGGAGGGCTTGCAGATGTACGGGGCCTCAAAGGGCAGGTCGAAATCGTGGCCCATCTCCTTCCGGTGGATCACCGTGGCCGGATGGTCCAGGCCGTACCGGTCGCACAGGGCGTAGAACTTTTCCTTGTTGATCAGAGTGTTCATCAGTTCCCCGGAGATGTAGGGGGCAATGACGTTGTCCGGGAATTCGTTCTGGTGCTCAGCGCACAGCTTCACATAGCTGTCCCCGCAGCCGATGCAGAGCACGGGCTTGTCCGCGTGGGCGGCGGCGAACTCCTCCACCACCCCGCAGAAGACAGCCGGGTCCTCAATGTCGGGCTGGGGCCGGTAGTCCAGAATGGCGCTGCCCCAGCAGGGGAAGGCGGGGTACTTGCCCACCGCCGCGCAGCGGATGCCGTAGGCTTCGTGAAAGGCGCGGCCCACGCTGTATACGTTGATGTCCCCGCCGAACAGCAGGGGATAAAATTCAGGCTCCAACTTGAATCGCTCCCTCAAAGGTTACTTGATACCACTGTTCCCCCATGGGCGTGACCGCCGCGGCGGGATAGTGGTCGGCCAGGTAGCGCGCGTCCTCGTCGGACAGGCGCAGCTCCCGGCAGACCTGCTCGCCGCCGTGGAAGGCGGCGGACAAAAGCCGGTCAAACTCGGCATGTTCCATATTCCATTCTCCCCAATATCATTTCTGTTTAAAAATGCACTTAGCCGGCAGCACGCTTGACCTGATACACGCCGGAGACCTGGGCCAGTTTGTTGATCAGGCTGGTCAGCTCGTCCCGGTCCTTGACCTCCAGTGCGATGGATACTACGGCGTACCCATCGGGCATGCCCCGGGCAGACAGGGAGCTGACCTTCACCTTGGCGGAGGAGAGCACCATTGCGATATCCAGGGTCAGGCCGTCCCGGTCCTTGGCGGAGATCTCCAGAGCGGTCTCATAGCCGGGCAGGTTGCCCTGTACCCAGGACACCTTGACCCAGCGGCCTGCCTCTTCCGGCTTGCGGCGGGCGGGGTCGGCGTTGGGACAGTCGGCCCGGTGGATGGACACGCCGTAGCCCCGGGTGATGAAGCCCACTACGGGGTCGCCGGGTACGGGGGTGCAGCACTTGGAGAATTTGATCAGGCAGTTGCCCAGACCTTCCACGATGATACCGGATTCGGAGTGCTGGGGCTTGGCCGGGGCCTTGCCCGGCTCGGCGGCGGGCTTTTCGATGGCGGGGATCAAGGGCTTGTGGGCGGCCTTTTCCTGGCGGTCCAGGTGCACCATTTCTTCCTTGATGCGGTTGACCGCCTTCACGGTGGGCATACCGCCGTAGCCGATGGCGGCATACAGCTCATCCAGGGAGTTGAAGCGCACCTTTTTCAGAATGTGGGGCAGCACTTCGTCGGTGGTGATGGCGGCGATGGTCAGCCCCGCCCGCTTCAGCTCGGACTCAAACATGGC
>JBJEYS010000050.1:0-2877 GCA_051886995.1 Oscillospiraceae bacterium | reverse complement strand
ACAAACAGCATGATCGCGGCCACCACCACATTACGCTTCCAAACTTTCATATCAATTCCTCACTTTCCTTTACAGATGGATATTTTATCCGCCCCAAGCCCTGTCAGGGCGGCCACTGCCTCGGTCAGCTTCAGCCGTACCGCCGGGTCACCTCCGCCGGCGGCAACCACCAGCGCCCCCTGAAACTGCGGATAGATCTGCTGCACCAGGACCGTCTCCTCCGTGCCCGATCCGGCGGACACCACCACAGTCTGCGTCTCCCGCTGGACGGAGCTTCCGTCCTGTTCCAGACTTCCGTCCTGGGCAAATACACGCTTCATCCCGCTCTGTACGGTCAGCACAACCTGCACCTGCCCCGCTCCGTCGATTTCGGACAGGACCTCCTCCAGCTTCTCCTCCAGGGCCTCCACCGAGAAATCCTCTTCTCCGCTGACGGCGGCCTGCACCTGGCTTTTTTCCGTTTTCTTCGAATCGGGCAGCAGCAGGAGCAGAGCGCCTACAAGCATGACTAGAAGTACATATTTATACCGTCCTAAGACTCCCAGGGTCTTTTTCCCCTTGGACAGCAGGGCTTCCTTCTCTTTCATTGCTCCTTCGTCCTTTCGTATTGCTGGTTCTGGGTCGGGATGGCCAGATCTCCTTCAATGATCCGGCTCAGCGAGTCCGTCTGCTCCCGGGTCAGGTCGCCGTACACTGTGACCGTCGCCGGGTACAGGCTTCCGTCATCATCCGCCCCGCAGGTCACCTCCACCGTACAATCCACGCCGAGCGCAGCCGCCTTGTCCTGAATATATGCGGCGGTCTGCTCCTCTATGATGGATTTCACCAGCCGTTCATTTTCGGTTTCCAGCGCTGTGCTGTAGCCCTCTGCCTCCATTCGATACTCCGCCAGGCTCCCGGACAGGGACGCAAAGTCCAGTTTCACCAACGGCTGCAGGATGGCCACCGCCAGCAGCAAACCGCCGGTCAGTTTTCCAATCTTTTTCACCGCACCGTCAGGTGCCAGGCAATCGGCCAAAGCCACCACCAGTGCCGCCGCTGTAACGCCGATCAGCCAGCTGCGAACCAATTCCATCATGGGCTCACCATTGTAACGGCAGATACCATGGACACCAGCAGAAGGAGCGCACAGGCCCCCGTCATGCCCAGCACCAGTCCAAAGGCCCCCCCGATCCCGTCGATCAGACCTGCCATCCGGGAATCGGCCACGGTCGCCGACAGGGCCGCGGTCACTTTATATACCAGATAGTGAACGCCCAGTTGAAGAAATGGAATGATGCACATACCCAGCACGACCAGCATGCCGAACACCCCCACGGAATTTTTCAGAATCCCTGCGCCCGCTAAAACTGTCTCTGTCGCGTCGGAGAGGATGCCTCCCACCACGGGCACCACGCTGGACACGGTGAATTTCGCCGCTTTGAGCGTGATGGCATCCGTGGTCCCGGCGATGACGCCGCTAACGGTGAGATAGCCGACAAAGGCCAGAAGCACCGCCGTCAGGATGGAGGTCACCACCCATTTCAGCATGGCTGCGATCCGCTTGAGCCCCTCATTCCCGATGGCCGCGTATGCGGTACAGGCGGCAATGTAAGCGTAAACCAGAGGTAACAGCAGGCGGTTGATCAACGTCATGAGCACATCGGAAAACAGCATGGTCGCCAGCTGCCGCGCCGCCGCCTCTCCCGGAGAGCCGGTAGCTGCCGTGACCGCCGCCAAGGTAGGCAGCAGGACCTTGGAAAACAACTCCATCTTTTCAATGACCTCGTTTCCCAGTCCGATCAGTGTATTTGCGTCCGTCACCGCCACTGCCGTGATGGCCAGCGCCGCAGCCACGGGCGCCGCCCGGACGGTCTTTCCTGTTCCGCAGACCGCCGCTCCTTCCGCCAGACCGGTCAGTAAAACGATCGCCAGCAGCAGCACTCCGCTGCGCAGCGCTTTTTTCACCACACCGTGGATCGACTCAGTTCCTGTCTCCAGCAGATCGGCCAAAGCGCTGTCCAGATCCGGAGACTGGGTCCAGTCCATGTCCGGGGCGTATTCCTCCGCCGCACGCTCCAGGTCCTCCAGGTCAAGGGCGTCCGCCTGGGACTGGATGATCTCGTCTGTCTCCAGTGCCAGGGCATGTCCCGCCAGCAGAAGCAGCAACACAAATACCAGCAGGCAGATCCGCTTTACAGCAGCTCCGCGATCATATTTAAAACGGTCTCCATCAGCGGCAGACACACCAGCAGCGCCCCGGCCGCCCCGGCCGTCTCCACAAAGGCGGCGATCCCGCCTTCCTTTGCGTCCCGGCAAATCTCCGCCGCCAGCTTGGTGACAATGGCGATGCCCACTGTTTTGATCACCGGCGTCAGCACCGCGGGCGACAATCCGGCGGTATCTGCCAGAGTCTCCATCAGCTCCTTCGTGCTTTTCAGTGCTGTGATCGAAAAGGACAGGATCAGCGCCCCGGCCACCAGGCCCAGGACCAGCCCTAACTCGGGCACCTGCTTTTTTACCACCACCGCGCACAAGGCCGCCGTCACCGCAATCGCAGCGATCTTGACGATACTCTCCATCTCTCATAGCCCAAACAGAGTCTTGACCAGATTGAAAAGGTCGGAGATCTCCTGTACCACCATCATCAGCACCACCACCAGCCCCGCCAGGGTGGTCATCGTCGCCTGCTCATCCCGCCCGGAGCGGGTCAGCACCTGATTGAGCACTGACACCAGGATTCCGATGGCCGCGATTTTAAAAATCAGATCCACATCCATTTGTTTTCCTCTTATCCGTGTATTCCTGTCTGCCTGTCCCAAACTTATGTGCCGGATGGAACAATTATGACTGACTTGTCCCAGGTCGAAAAATGGTGTACAATGTCTCTCACATCAT
>JBJEYS010000049.1:0-2877 GCA_051886995.1 Oscillospiraceae bacterium | reverse complement strand
GATTTCAAGCGGATTCTATCAGAAACTATTTTGAAATTCAAGGTCGATATGATATACTGGCATCAATCAAAATACGGGGAGAACAACATCTATGTTGACCATCAAAAATTATGTCCGGGCGGAAAGCCTCCAACAGGCCTACGAGCTCAATCAGAATAAAAGCAACCGGGTCATTGGCGGTATGCTCTGGCTGAAAATGACCAGTCTGAACCTGAATACCGTCATCGATTTAAGCGAACTCGGGCTGGACACCATTGAGGAAACCGGGGAGGAATTCTCCATCGGGGCCATGGTGACTCTGCGCCAACTGGAGCTTCACCCCGGCCTGAACGCCTATTCCCAGGGTGCGGTGGCCAAAGCGGTGGAGGACATCGTGGGAGTCCAGTTCCGGAATATGGCCACCGTGGGGGGCAGCCTATTTGGCCGCTTCGGCTTCTCTGACGTCTTGACAATATTTTTGGCGATGGATACTTATGTGGAGCTGTACAAGGGCGGTCTGATTTCCCTGGAGGATTTCGCCCAGGCGGAGCCGGACCGGGATATTTTGATTCGGGTCATCGTCAAAAAGCAGCCGGGAGTCTTCTCCTACCAGGCCATGCGCAACAGCCGCACCGATTTTCCTGTTCTGACCTGCGCGGCGTCCCGGATCGAGGGCGCATACCGGGCCGTCATCGGCGCCCGGCCCATGCGGGCCATGGTAATCCGGGATGAAGATGGGCTCTTGGCCGGCGGGATCGACGCTGACTCCGCCCGTGCCTTTGCCGACTACGCGGCCGCCCACGTCCCCACCGGGGGAAATGTGCGGGGCAGCGCAGACTACCGCACACGCCTGGTTCGGGTACTCACCCGGCGGGCGCTGATGGAAATGGGAGGGCTGGAACATGGAGATTAAGCTGATATTGAACGGGCGAACTGTGACGGACCATGTTGAGCCGGACACTCTGCTCATCGATTTTCTCCGCTCCCACGGCTGTACCAGCGTCAAGCGGGGATGTGAGACCTCCAACTGCGGCCTTTGTACCGTTCTGATGGATGACATGCCCATTTTGTCCTGCTCCATGCTGGCGGCCCGGGCAGCGGGCCACGCGGTCACCACCCTGGAGGGTCTCCAGGATGAGGCTGCCGAATTTGTGGGTTTCATCGCCGACCAGGGTGCCGACCAGTGCGGCTTCTGCAATCCGGGCATGGTGATGAATACCATCGCCCTTCTGCGGGAGAACCCTGATCCGACCGACGATGAAATCCGGGCCTATCTGGCCGGGAACCTGTGCCGCTGCTCCGGTTACGAAGGCCAGCTGCGGGGCATTCGCACTTATTTGGACAGTCGAAAGCGGTAAGGAGGGTTTCCATGGAACATAAAAACTATAAATTTGTGGGAAAGACTTTCCGCAAAAAGGACTCCATGCAGCTGCTGCTGGGCAAGCCCGTCTATCTGAATGACATCGTCCCCTCCGGTGCGCTGGTGGTCAAGCTCTTGCGCAGCCCCCATGCCAATGCCCTGGTGGAGGACATCAACACAGCCGCCGCGGCCAAAGTGCCGGGGGTGGCCGCCATCTATACCTGGCAGGACGTGCCAAGTACCCGCTTTGCCATCGCCGGTCAGACCTATCCGGAGCCCTCCCCCTATGACCGGCTGATCCTGGACCGCCATGTACGCTTCGTAGGTGACCCGGTGGCCATCATCGCCGCCGAAAATGAGAAGGCCGCTTTGCAGGCCATGAAGCTCATCAAGGTGAAGTATCAGGTTCTGGAGCCGGTACTGGACCCCCATCAATCCAAGGACGGCCCCGTTCTGGTCCACCCCGAGGAGGACTGGTTTCCCCCCTGTCCGGTGGGCGGGGACAACCGGCGCAACCTGGTGGCCAGCGAGGTCAACGGCGACGGCGATGTGGAGGCCGTCATGGCCGACTGCGACATCGTACTCGACCGCACCTACCACACAAAGGCCTTTCAGCAGGCCATGATGGAGACCTTCCGCACCTACACCACTCTGGACAGCTACGGCCGCCTCCATGTGATCGCCTCCACGCAGATTGTGTTCCACGTTCGGCGCATTTTGTCCCAAGCCCTGGGCATTCCCAAAAGCCGAATCCGGGTGGAAAAGCCCCGGATCGGCGGCGGCTTCGGCGCCAAGCAAACCGCCGTATGTGAGATATACCCCGCCTTCGTCACCCTGAAAACAGGACGGCCCGCCAAGCTGATCTACACCCGGGAGGAGTGCCAGATCGCCGGCTCCCCCCGCCACGAGATGGAGATCCGTGTCCGCTTAGGAGCCAGCAAAACAGGCAGGATCCGGGCGCTGGATCTGTACACACTCTCCAACACCGGGGCCTATGGAGAGCACGGGCCCACCACTGTGGGCCTGGCCGGGCACAAATCCATTCCCCTGTACTCCGGCGGTCTGGAAGCGTACCGCTTCTCCTATGACGTGGTGTACACCAACCTGCAGCCCGCCGGAGCCTATCGGGGCTACGGCGCCACGCAGGGCATCTTCGCACTGGAGTCTGCGGTGAACGAGTTGGCGGAGCAGCTGGGGATTGACCCCACTGTGCTGCGGGACCGGAACATGGTCCGGGAGGGGATGACCATGCCCGCCTACTACGGCGAGACGGCAAATGCCTGCGCTCTGGACCGGTGCATGGAGCACTGCCGCCGTATTTTTAACTGGGAGGAGCGCTACCCTGTCCGGGACATGGGCAACGGAAAGGTCCGCGCCGCCGGTGTGGCCATGGCCATGCAGGGTTCCTGTATCTCCGGTGTGGATGTGGGTTCCGCCACAGTCAAGCTGGGGGACGACGGCTGCTATAACCTGATCATCGGCGCGGCGGATATGGGAACCGGCTGCGATACCATTCTGGCCCAGATCGTAGCCGAGTG
>JBJEYS010000048.1:0-2885 GCA_051886995.1 Oscillospiraceae bacterium | reverse complement strand
CCGAAGAAGCCGCCGGTCAGGAAGCCGATGATGAAGGTGCTGATGCCGCACTGGACCAGCAGGCCCATCATATTCTTCATGGTTCCCTTGGGCTTCATCAGCTTCAGCCCCAAGATGCCGACGATGGCCATAATCAGGCCGTACGCCATATCGGCGAACATGATGCCGAAAAACAGGGCGAAGAACGGCATGATGAAGGGGTTGGGGTCCAGGCCGTTGTACGCCGGAAGGCTGTACATCTCGGTGATCACGTTGTAGGGAGCGGTCAGCTTGTTGCTTTTCAGCTTGATGGGAACCTCTTGGTAGTCCTCCGCCGCGGGAACTTCCGTCTCCCAGGCGCAGGTAAAGCCGCTGAGAATGCCGGCCAACTGCTCCTCCGACTCTGCGGGGATCCAGCCCTGCAGGTAGAAGGTGCTTTCAGTGTCGACCAGGTGAGTGGCTGCCTCCTCCCGGGCGATGTCCTGAACGGAGCGGTCCACGCAGCGGCGCAGGTTGTTCCGCTGGGGGGCAAAGGAAGCGATGTGTTCCTTTGCGGCGGCCAGCTTCTCGTCCAACGCCGCAATCTGCTCGTCCAGCAGGCGGTCGTTTTCCGCCGCGGTGCCGGTCCAGCCGCGCGCGTTGGCACGGGAGAACCCGAAGGGACGCATGGCCTCCACGCAGGCGTCTTCCGCGCTGACGTGGCAAAGCAGCAGGAAGTATTGCAGATCCTGGTCCGTGCTGGCGTGGAACAGCTCGCTCATTTCATTGGCCGCAGCCACCGCAGCCGCCATGCCGGCAAAGTCGGCCTTGGCGGGAATGGTGCCGAATACCAGGGAGATGGACTTGCTGCCGTCCATGTCCAGGGGCACGTCCAGCGGGATCCAGGGGGCCAGCGCGGCCTTTTGGCTTTGCAGCTTGCCCTGCTCCGCCGTCATCTGGGAGATGGTGCGCTCGCAGTCCAGAATGGCGCGGGCAGTCTCCAGACCGGAGGTGTATACGTCGTCGGCGAAGAACTCGTCCTCACTCAGGGTCGGCCGTTTCGCAAACAGGCCGTCTTTGACCGAGGAATATTTCTTCAAAGTGGATAAGGCGTTGTTGAGCAGGGTGTTCTGCTCCCGTACAATGGCCAGCCCACGCCCATCGGGTCTGACCAGCGCGGCCCAATCCGGATCGTCCGGATCGATCGCGGGCTCGTTGATCTCCACACATCCCTGCTTTTGGAGCAGGCGAAACAGTGGATCGCGATCGGATCGCATACCGAGCAGCCGCAGCCGTTTCATTTTTACGATGGACATTTCAGCTACTCACGACCCTTCTAACGATCAAAGCTGCGGCTTCGTCGAGCTTGTCTTCCGCCGCGCTGCACAGGGCGGCACATTCCTGCTTGGACTGTGCTGCGATCTCAGCGGAACGGACGGAGGCCCGTTCCTCGGCTTGGACCATAAGCTCCTTGGCGTTGGCTTCCGCTTCAGCGCGCGCGCTGCGCAAGAGTTCCTTGCCAGCCTGCTCCGCGTCCGCGACCAACTTCTTTGCGGCGGCGACGGCTTCGGCTTTGCGCTGCTTACTTTCTGCTTCAGTCTGCGCCACCTGTTTGATGGCTTCTAAAGACATTTTTTCACCCTCTTTCGTTACCTCCCGGCAGGATAAAAACAAAAACGGAAACTCCTTTAATCATAATCTTTGCCAGGAATCATGTCAATAAATTTTTTGACTATTTATTATATCCTTTTGACAGGATTTTTGAAGTGTAAAACCACTGGGATCAGGGCCTTTACGGTGTGCTCTCCGCCGGGAGGAGCGCGTCCGTCTCATCACGCATCCAAAGACGGTCAAAGCGCGCCAGATTTTCAGGCGTCTGGCCGGTCAAAGAATCCAGACCGGCCAGGGCCTCCGGCGTGGTGACCACGGACAGCTTCACGTCATATTCCTCCAGAGCGGCGGACACCTGGGCGTAAAAGCCGTCGATCACGCTGGCGAACTGCGTTTCGTCGTAGGCCGCGCCCTTTTTAATATAGTGGAGGTTGCCCTCGCTGGGATAGCCGGCGTTATCCAGCAGGATCTCGTCGAAGCCCAGCTCAGCCAGCTCCACGCAAATTGCGGTCAGGTAATCCCGCACGTCGGGGTTGGTGGGCGAGATCCAGCGGATGCCGTCCGGGTCGGTCCAGCGGTAATCGCTGTTGGTGAAGATGGACAGGCTGCGTTCGTAGTCGGTGATGTTGTGGTCCTTGAAGCAGGAGACGCGGGCTACAGTATACAGACCCTCTGTCTCATTCAGCCCCTTGATAGCGGCGTTGAGAGCCGGGTCGTCGGCAGATAATTTTGCGGTGATGGCCAGTTCCTGGCCGGACCCATAGCTCAGTTCCCCGCTGTCTGCCTTCATATCGAACAGAGCGCAGTCGCCGCCGACTGTCTCGATCTGGCTGACTGCGGTGCCGTCATACAGAGCCTCGCGGGGCAGAGAGACGGGGCACAGAGCCTCCGGCTCGGGTTCCGGCTCGGGTAAGGGGGAGACCACCACCACCGGCGGCTCGGAAGGGAACTCGGAGGGTGTGGTGACAGGCTCCGGCTCCTCCTGCTGAAAAAAGGGCAGTTCCAGCCGGACGCCTTCATTGGAAATCACCAGATACTGCTGCAAATAGAGGGCAGCCGCAGCACCCAGAACGATCAGGATGATCAAAATGACAACGAGGATTTTTAAAAACTTTTTGAAAGGTGAGCGGCCCCGATATGAGCCGTATCCTTTCGCACGCATATCATGCGCCTCCTTCCGACAATTGATTCAAAAAGAAGTTTTTCGTTATTATATCATATCGGATGCGGAAAAAACAGCCTTTTTCCTGTGTTTACCGCAAAAATTGAAACAGAATTTGTTGACCTTGACGAATGAATAAATATTGCAAAATCAA
>JBJEYS010000047.1:0-2886 GCA_051886995.1 Oscillospiraceae bacterium | reverse complement strand
ACGGTACAATTCATCTCCCGCCGGTTCGGCAAGTACGACCCGTGGGACATCAAGGATTACGAGGCCCATGACGGCTTCCAGGCCCTGCGGAAGGCCCTGACCATGGACGGCTACGACATTGCCAAGGTGCTCAGCGCCAACGGCATCCAGGGCCGCGGCGGCGCGGCCTACGACATGGGCCGCAAGTGGACCCAGGCCCGGGACGAGAAGGGCGAAAACAAGTGCGTGGTGTGCAACGCCGACGAGGGCGAGCCGGGCACCTTCAAGGATCGGGAACTGCTGAAGCGCGACCCCTTCCAGGTGCTGGAGGGCATGATCATCGCCGGCTGGGCGGTGGGGGCCAACAACGGCTACATCTACCTGCGGGAGGAGTATTCCCACCTGCGCCCCGTGCTGCGCAACGCCATCAAGCAGTGCGAGGAGGCGGGCTACCTGGGTGACAACATCCTGGGCAGCGGCCTGAACTACCGCATCCACCTGTACTCCGGCGCGGGCGCCTACGTCTGCGGCGAGGGCTCCGCCCTGTCCGAGTCCATCGAGGGCAAGGCCGGCCGTCCCCGGAAGAAGCCCCCCTACATCAAGCAGTGCGGCGTGTTCCACCTGCCCACCTGCGTGAACAACGTGGAGTCCCTGTCCCTGGTGCCCAACATCCTGCTGGACGACGCGGGCTTCTACAAGAAGCAGGGCACCCCCGAATGCCCCGGCACCAAGATGATCTCCGTGTGCGGCAACGTCAACCACCCCGGCGTGTTTGAGATCCCCTTCGGCACCACCATCCGGGAGATCATCGACCTGGCCGGCGGCGTGACCACGGGCCACACCATCCGCCTGGTGCAGCTGGGCGGCGCGTCGGGCCGCGTGGCCTCCCCCGAGCAGCTGGACACCCCCTATACGTATAAAGACCTCTCCGCCGCGGGCCTGACCCCCGTGGGCTCCGGCGCGGTGCTGGTGGTGGACGAGCGCACCAGCGTCATCGGCTTTTTGCGCATCACCCAAAAATTCTTCGGCCACGAGAGCTGCGGCCAGTGCACCCCCTGCCGGGAGGGCAACCGCCACATCATCCGCCTGCTGGACAAGATCGCCGAGGGCGAGCACGACCAGAAGGACATCGACACCCTGTTCAAGTTCGCCAACATCATGACCGACGCCTCCCTGTGCGGTCTGGGCCAGGCCTCCCAGTCGGCGCTGCTGTCCGCCCGGGAGCATTTCCCCGAAGTGTTTGAGATCAAAGAGGAGGTGGCCATCCGATGAGCAAGGTCCATATCAAGATCAACAATCTGCCCCTGGAGGTGGAGGAGGGCACCCTTCTCATCGACGCCGCCCGGATGCTGAACATCGACATCCCCCATATGTGCTACCACCCCGACCAGGAATCCAAGGCCCACTGCCGCCTGTGCGTGGTGGAGGTCAAGGGCAGCCGCAAGCTGCAGACCTCCTGCACCACCCCCGTGGCCGAGGGCATGGAGGTCTTCACCGACACCAAGAAGGTCTACGACGCCCAGGTGGGCATTCTGGAGCTGATGCTGGCCGACCACAAGCAGAACTGCCTGTCCTGCGCCCGCAACGGCAGCTGCGAGCTGCAGGCCCTGTGCCGCCGCTTCAACCTGCTGCGGCCCGAGCTGCCCGACATCTCCAGCAAGGAGCCCCTGCGGCTGGATAACCCCTCCATCGTGAAGGACCCGGCCAAGTGCGTCAAGTGCGGCCGCTGCGTCAAGGCCTGCCAGGAGGTCCAGGGCCTGGACTGCCTGACCCAGGCCTACCGGGGCGCCCGGTTCAAGGTGACCACCGCCTTCGACCTGCCCATGTGGGAGACCGACTGCGTCCTGTGCGGCCAGTGCTCGCTGGTGTGCCCCGTGGGCGCCATCGTGGAGAAGGACGACACCCAGGGCGTCTGGCGTGCCATCCACGATGACAGCAAGCACGTCATCGTCCAGGTGGCCCCCGCCGTGCGGGTGGCGCTGGGCGACGAGTTCGGCATGGAGCCGGGCGAGCTGGTCACCGGCAAGATGATCACCGCCATGCGGATGCTGGGCTTTGACAAGGTGTTCGACACCAATTTCGCCGCCGACCTGACCATCATGGAGGAGGGCAGCGAGCTGATCGACCGCATCAAGAACGGCGGCAAGCTGCCCATGATCACCTCCTGCTCCCCCGGCTGGGTCAACTACGTGGAGAAGCACCACCCGGAGCTGATGGGCAACCTGTCCTCCGCCAAGAGCCCCCAGGCCATGTTCGGCGCGGTGTCCAAGACCTACTACGCCGAGAAGATGGGCCTGGACCCCAAGGACATCGTCACCGTCTCCGTCATGCCCTGCACCGCCAAGAAGTACGAGGCCAAGCGGCCTGAGATGGGCCGGGACGGCTACCGGGACGTGGACCATGTGCTGACCACCCGGGAGATCGCCAAGCTGATCCGCTACGAGGGCGTGAATATGAAGAACCTGGAGGAGAGCACCTTCGACTCCCCCCTGGGCACCGCCACCGGCGCGGGCGCCATCTTCGGCGCCACCGGCGGCGTCATGGAGGCCGCCCTGCGCACCGCCTACGAGGTCTTCACCGGCGAGACCCTGCCCCGCCTGGACTTCGAGGAGGTCCGGGGCTTTGAGGGCATCAAGGAGGCCACCATCGACCTGAACGGCACGCCGCTGAAGGTGGCCGTGGCCCACACCCTGAAGCGGGCGGAGGAGCTGCTGCAGCACGCGGACGACTACGCCTTCATCGAGGTCATGGCCTGTCCCGGCGGCTGCATCGGCGGCGGCGGCCAGCCCATCGGCACCACCAACGAGGTGCGCAAAAAGCGCATCCAGGCGCTGTACGAGCTGGACAAGAGCCTGCCCCTGCGCAAGAGCCACGACAACCCGGAGATCCAGGCCATCTACCGCGACT
>JBJEYS010000046.1:0-2888 GCA_051886995.1 Oscillospiraceae bacterium | reverse complement strand
ACCGCCATCCTGGCCAAACGCTACAATAAAAAAATCAGGGTGGTATACACCAACCACTTTGTCATGGGCAACAACGCCATTACCCGACTGTCCAACCGCTGGATGGACAAGCGGCAGGATCAGATCATCGCCGTTTGCAACAAGGGCAAGGAGCAGCTCATTGCCAACGGCTGGAGCGGCGAGCGCATCCAGGTGGTGTTCAACGCCGTGGACATGGGCGTCTGGGCGGGGACCCGGGCGGAGTCCACCATGCGCGCTGAGTTCGGCATCCCGGAGGACCGGCTGGTCATGCTCTGCGCTTCCCGCTTTGCCGACGACAAGGGCCACGCCTATCTGGTGGACTCCCTGAAGCGTCTGACTGAGATCACCGATGTGCCCTTCACCATGGTGTTGGCCGGAGACGGCCCTCTGCTGGAGCCGACCAAAGAGCAGGTGAAGACGCTGGGACTGGAGGATAAGGTGATCTTCGCCGGGTTCCGCAAGGACATCAAGAATCTGTACAAGGGCAGCGACATTTATATCAACTCCTCCCGGCACGAGGCCCTGTCCTTTCTGATCATCGAGGCCATGGCCGCCGGCCTGCCCGTCATCGTCACCGATATGGGCGGCAACCGGGACATCGTGCCCCCCGACGCCGACTGCGGCGCGCTGGTGGTGTACAACGACCCCGAGTCCATGGCCCAGGCCATGAAAAAGATGCTGGAGGACGGCGTATACCGCGCCTCCTGCGCCGCGGACGCCCTGCGCACTGTGGCGGACAAGTTCGAGGTGGGCAAGATGTGTCAGGCCACCTGGAATGTATATCAAAAAGCGGTAAAGGACTGAGTGTATGGCGATCGCGGCAAACAGCGTTGTCATTCGATTGATTCTGTTTTTGTGGAAGGGTCTGCTGGGGCTCTGGAATGAAAGCTCCGTCGGCCGCTGGTTCCGTCGGGCCGAGCGGGCGGTGCGCACCTGCGCCGGGGACAGCGCGGTGTGCCGCTTCGTGGCCCGGGACGGCGTGATCCTGCGCACCTGGCCGGAGAGTATCCTCTGCCGGGTGGTCACCGCGGTGGTCAACATCCCCTGCGCCCTGTTCAAGTGGATCTACAAGATCTCCCGGGGACTCTGGGACGGCAGCGTGGCCTTTCGCGTCCTGTCCGCCCTGGGCGGCGCGGCCTGGCTGCTCCTGGGAGTACTGCTGCTGGTCATGCTCTGCGTGCCCCATGGCATGTGGAACAACACCTACGGCTTTCTGGGCGTGGTGCTGATCACCGTCCTGTTCCTGGTGGGCTGTATGAACCGCTCCCGGCAGCGGCTGCAGATGGAGCGCCTGGGGCCCTATATGGTTCTGTACGCGGGCTTTATTTTCTATGGCCTGGCGGCGTCCCTGTCCACATCCCTGTCCATGCGCTTCTTCCTGTTCCATGTGACGTGCTTCCTGATCGTGCTGCTGATGGTCAGCAGCATCAAGCGGTACAGCCAGCTTCAGCTGATGGTGGCCCTGGTGGGCGCGGGCCTTCTGATGGCCGCCCTGTACGGCTGTTATCAGGGCTATATCGGCGTGGACGTGGTGGCCTCTCAGCAGGATCTGACCCTGAACGCCGACATGCCAGGACGCATTTACTCCTTCTTTGACAACCCCAACAACTTTGCCGAGATTTTGGTCATGCTGACGCCCCTGATGCTGGCCCTGCTGATCAACGCCCGCACCTTCGGCGGAAAATTCCTGGCTCTGGCGGTGCTGGGCGTTTCGGTGGCCTCCATCGGCTTCACCTACTCCCGCTCCGGCTGGATCGGCCTTGCGGGCGCTGTTCTCCTGTTTTTCGCCTTCCAAAACTGGCGGCTGGTGCCGGTGCTGCTGGTGGTAGGTATTATCGCCATCCCCTTCCTGCCGGAGAGCATCTACAACCGCATTCTGACCATCGGCAATATGAAGGACTCCTCCACCCGCTACCGCTTCTCCATCTATGAGGCCACGGGCAATCTGCTGACGGACTACGGGTGGCGGGGTGTGGGCCTGGGCAACGACGTTATGAAAGGGGTCTTTCAGCAGTATCCCCCCATGTCGGACGGCAATTACCCCATCCACACCCACAACAACTACCTGCAGATGTGGGCGGAGGTGGGCTTCTTCGGCCTGCTGGCCTACCTGGCGACGATCTTCGGCCAGCTGAAGGCGGGCGTGAAGGCCTTTGTCCACAGTACCGACCGAAAGATGAAGATCATGCTCTCCGCCGCCATTTCCGCCCTGTGCGGCATTCTGGTGATCTCCATTGCGGAGTACACCTGGTTCTATCCCCGGAACATGTTCCTGTTCTGGTTCCTGTTCGGCGTGATCGCCGTCTGCGTCAAAATTGCCCGGTCACCGGAGGAGACGAAATGAAGAAAAGACTGACTGCGTTCCTGGCCGCCCTGGTCATCCTGTGTACCGCCGCGCTGCCCGCCCTGGCCGCACCGGACGGGGGAGAAGAGACGGGGCTGACCATCCTGTTTACCCACGATATGCATGACCATGTGCTGCCGTCCCCCGCCGAGGGGGGAGGGGAGTACGGCGGCTTTACCCGTGTGGCCACGCTGCTGAAGCAGGAGCGGGCGAACTCCGCCTATCCCGCCGTCACGCTGGACGGCGGCGACTTCTCCATGGGCACCCTGTACCAGACCATTTACACCACCCAGGCCCCCGAGCTGCGGCTGATGGGCGCCATGGGCATCGACGTGACCACCCTGGGCAACCACGAGTTCGACTTCCGCGCCGCGGGCCTGGCCCAGATGCTGGAGAGCGCCGCGGCGAGCGGGGACAAGCTGCCCGCCCTGGTGCAGGCCAACTATAAGCCTCCCAAGAGCGACACAGCCTCCTGGGAGGCCTGGCAGACCTACGGCATCAGCGACTATGTGATCGTGGAGCG
>JBJEYS010000045.1:0-2893 GCA_051886995.1 Oscillospiraceae bacterium | reverse complement strand
GAGTAGAAATGCTTCACACCTATTCGCTGATCCACGACGACCTGCCCTGCATGGACAACGACGACCTGCGCCGGGGGAAGCCCACCTGCCATAAGGTGTTCGGGGAGACCGTGGCGACCCTGGCTGGGGACGCGCTTCAGGCGGCGGCCTTCCGCACAGTGCTCTGTGCCGACGGCGCCTGGACCGACCCGTCTGTTCCCGGCGCGGCCGCCTCGATTTTGGCGCAGGCGGCGGGGGAGAATGGTATGTGCGGCGGCCAGTATCTGGACACTGTGGGAGACGGAAAACCGCACACGATCGAGGAACTGAAGGTCATCCACGCGGGCAAGACGGGAGCTCTGCTGCGTGCGGCCTGCCTGATGGGCGTGATCGCCAGCTCCGGGTACCGCAGGGTGGATTACCGTGCGTTTGACGCGGCGAAAGAATACGCCGAGAACCTGGGGATGGCCTTTCAGATCCAGGATGATATTCTGGACGTGACGGCAACCACCGAGGTGCTGGGCAAACCTGTGGGCTCGGACGCGGCCAATCAGAAATCCACCTTTGTCACCCTGCTGGGAGTGTCCGCCTGCCGGGATCTGGTGCGGGAGCATACGGCCCGGGCCAAGGCTGCTCTGGACGGAGCGATTTCCGACCCCGGATTTTTATGCTGGCTGGCAGACCGGTTAGCGGAAAGGGAGAACTGAGCATGGGAAATTTCGTGCATTTTCTGACCGGGAACCTGGTGCTGAACCTCTGTATCCTGTCCTGGTTTGCCGCACAGGTGCTGAAGGTCATCATTTACTATATCAGAAACAGACGGTTGGATTTCCACTATCTGCTCAGCAGCGGTGGAATGCCCAGCTCGCACTCATCGGTTGTGTGCACCTGCGCGACCTCAGTAGGGAGGCTTGCCGGCTGGTCCTCCTTCAGTTTTGCCATCGCTACCGTGCTGGCCTTCATTGTTATGTATGACGCTGCCAACGTGCGCAAAGCGGCGGGAGAACAAGCCAGGATTTTGAACTATATCATGGATCACTGGAAGGAAATGCGTCCCGAATTTCTCGGCAAGGAGTTGAAAGAACTGCTGGGCCATACACCGCTGCAGGTCTTTGCCGGCGCCGTTTTGGGAATCCTGATCGGCCTGCTGGGGACCTATCTCTGCGCTTGAAACCCCCGAAAAAATATGATAAACTAATTGAAAAATATACAAATATACAAAGGAGATCATAGTTTGGAGGCACTGGAATTACCAGATCTGCACTCGATTTCGGACAGTGAGGCCGAGGTGCTCTGTGCCCGGCTGCGCACGGAGCTGATCGAAAATGTCTCCCAGACGGGCGGCCATCTGGCCTCAAATCTGGGAGCGGTGGAGCTGACGGTTGCGCTGCATCGGGTTTTCGATACTGGCAGGGACCGCCTGGTTTTTGACGTGGGTCATCAGTGCTATTGTCATAAGATTCTGACCGGCCGGGGCGGGGCAATGAATACGCTGCGCACCTTTGGCGGGCTGGCCGGATTTCCCAAGCCTCAGGAGAGCGTTCACGACGCCTTTATTGCCGGTCACGCGTCCAATTCCGTCTCCGTGGCTCTGGGCATGGCCCGAGCCCGGTCGATCCTCGGAGAAGACTACTGCGTGCTGGCGCTTCTGGGCGACGGAGCTCTTTCCGGCGGCCTGGCCTATGAGGGACTTTCCAACGCGGGGGAGAGCGGTGAACCGCTGATCGTCATTCTGAATGACAATGGCATGTCCATTACAAAAAGCGTGGGGGGCGTGGCGCAGCACCTGGCCCACCAGCGCCTGAAGCCCCAGTACCTGAGCCTGAAAAAAGGGTATCGGAAGGTTACGAGTGTGCTGCCTGGGGGCAGGTATATCTATCAATTTACGCATAAACTCAAAAAAGCTGTCAAGGACGCGTTGCTGCCCGGCAGCATTTTTGAGGACATGGGCTTTACTTATCTGGGACCGGTGGATGGACATGACGTGCGTCTGCTGACCCGGCTGCTTCGGTATGCCCGGGAACTGAACGGACCGATTTTGCTGCATGTCAGAACTGTAAAGGGAAAAGGCTATGCACCGGCGGAGCAAAACCCCGATGCTTACCATGGCGTGACCCCGTTCCACATTTCGGACGGTACGCCTGTGGGGCAGTCAAAGCCCGGATTTTCATCCGCTTTCGGTGCGGCGCTCTGTGAGCTGGCAGAGGAGGACAGGCACATCTGCGCCATTACGGCGGCGATGCAGTCGGGCACCGGGCTGGATCAGTTCTCCCGCCAGTTTCCCGAGCGCTTTTTTGACGTGGGCATCGCGGAGGGCCATGCGGTGGCCATGGCTGCCGGTATGGCCAAGCAGGGAATGATCCCCGTGTTTGCCGTGTATTCGACCTTTTTGCAGCGTTCCTATGATATGCTTCTGCATGATGTGGCCATTCAGGGGCTGCATGTGGTACTGGCTGTGGATCGCGCCGGGCTGGTGGGGGAGGACGGAGAGACCCACCACGGCGTGTTCGACCCCTCGTTTTTGGATACGATCCCTGGTATGACTGTCTTTTGCCCCGCCAGCTTTCAGGAGCTGCGCTCCATGCTCCGACGGGCCGTCTATGAAGTCTCCGGTCCTGTGGCGATTCGGTACCCGCGCGGCGGAGAGACTGATTGGCGTGAAGATCGCTCGGACGGCCTGGCGGCTTTGCTGCGTGCGGGCAGGGACATTACCCTGGTGGGATATGGGACTATGATCCAGACCCTCCTGGAAACGGCCGAGCTGCTTTCCCGCCGCGGAATTGAGGCAGAGGTCATCAAGCTGAATACTATTTCACCGATTGATACAAGCTGCATCAATGACTCTGTCAAGAAGACCGGCCGTCTTCTGGTGGCGGAGGACAGTGTGGCTATGAACTGCGTAGGAAAACGTGTG
>JBJEYS010000044.1:0-2911 GCA_051886995.1 Oscillospiraceae bacterium | reverse complement strand
GGGCACCCTGTGGCACATCATCCTGCCCCAGTGCTTCAAGCGCATCGTGCCCACCATGCTCAGCCAGGTGATCACCGTGGTGAAGGACACCTCCTTCATGGCCCAGGTGGCCGTGGCCGAGCTGCTGTTCCGCACCAAGAATCTGATGAGCATCTTTTATAAGGTGGTGGGCCGCCAGATCACCGCGCCCGATGTGTTCCTGCTGTTCGGCTTCGCCATGCTGCTCTACTTCGCGGTGAACTTTACCCTGTCCTGTATCGTCCGCTATCTCCAGAAGCGCGGCCGCTGACACGCCGGCCGGAGCAATCTTTATAAAAACGCCGGATCGTTCACACGATCCGGCGTTTTCCCGCTCTTTTCCCCTTATTTCTGATTGCGCAGGAAGGTCAGGTACCCCTCCAGGATCAGGGACGCCGCCACAGCGTCCACATTCTTTCTGTGGTCCTTCATCTTCTTGCCCCCCGTGTGGAGGATGGCGTGGGCCTCCACCGTGGTGCGCCGCTCATCCCACAAAACCGGCTTCAGGCCGGTCTCCTGTTCCAGCAGACCGGCAAAGGCCCGGTACAACTCGGCCCGGGCGCCCTCGGTGCCGTCCATGTTGCGGGGAAAGCCCAGCACCAGCGTTTCCGCCCCGTGCTCCCTGGCGATCCTGCCCACCTCGGCCGCCACCTGCTCCGCCTTCCGGCCGTGAACGACGGTGGTGAAGCCCGCCAGCATGCCCGTGGGATCGGAGACCGCTACCCCCGTCCGGGCGTCGCCGTAGTCGATGGCCATGATCCGCATCTTCATCACTTCCTTTGCTACACTATAATCTGAAAAACTTCCCTCTGTCAAGGCAAAAAAGTGGTTGACAAGCCGCAAAAGGCGTGATACTATATTCGTACCTATGAAAAGGGGCTCTTTTTTTGCGCGCATTTTTACGGGATGACGTTCAAAACCCCTCCGCCCGCACGAGGCACATAGGGAGGCAATTCATCGGCCGAATTCACCGTACTTTACCCTGCCGCTGTGCCCCGGCACAGCAGCGCGGACGAGTCGTCGGATTCGGCAGCAAGGCCGAGTTCGGCGATATTTTTTCGCCCAGGCCAAAATTTATAAGGAGGTGCCGAACATGGCGAAAGCCGGTAACCGGGTCAAGATCACCCTGCGCTGCGCGGAGTGCAAACAGCGCAACTACAACACGTTCAAGAACAAGAAGAACGACCCCGATCGCCTGGAAATGAACAAGTACTGTCCCTTCTGCAGGAAGCACACGGTTCACAATGAAACCAAGTAATGAGCAGATGCCTCAGAAGAAAGAAGGGTGAAACACCATGTCTGAAAACGAAAGACTCGACCAGGTCCCCGAGGAAGAGCTGACCGCCGAGCCCGCCGCTGAGGAGACCAAGCCTGAAAAGAAGTCCAAGGCCGACAAGGCCGCCGACAAAAAGGCAAAAGACAAGGCCAAGAAAAAGGCGAAGGGCAACCGCTTTACCCGCTGGCTGCGCGAGATGCGCAGTGAGCTGAAGAAGGTTCAGTGGCCCTCCTTCAAGCAGGTCCTCAAGAACACCGGCATTGTGCTCCTCTGTGTTCTGGTGATCGGCGTGTTCATCTGGATCTTTGACGCGCTGGCTCACAGAATCATCGAAGCCCTGCTCAACCTGTTCTCTTAAGAGGCTCGGAATATGGCTGAAAGCGCTAAGTGGTATGTGGTGCATACCTATTCCGGCTATGAGAACACCGTAGCCGCCAGCATCGACAAGGCGGTGGAAAACCGCGGCCTGCGGGATCTGATCACCGACGTGAACATTCCCATGGAAACGGTGACCGAGATCACCGACAACGGCCCCAAAACCGTGGAGCGCAAGGTTTTCCCCGGCTATGTGCTGGTCAAGATGGTCCTGACCGACGAGACCTGGCACCTGGTGCGCAACGTGCGCGGCGTGACCGGCTTCGTGGGTTCCGGCAACAAGGCCATCCCCCTGACCGACGATGAGATCGCCTCCCTCGGCGTGGAAAAGCGCGAGGTCGTGGTCGCTTATCAGGTCGGAGACAGTGTCAAGATCACCGACGGCGCCCTGGAATCCTTCATCGGCACCGTCGAGGAGATCGATCTGGACCACAGCAAGGTCCGGGTCGTGGTCTCCATGTTCGGGCGCGAGACGCCCGTGGAGCTGGAGCTCGACCAGGTCGAGCCCATCTCGTAAGTGGGAGGCGCCTCAGGCGCCGCCATTCAACCACATTTATTCGTAGGAGGTGCTGTTTCAAATGGCACAGAAAGTCGTAGGATATGTAAAGCTGCAGATTCCCGCCGGCAAGGCAACTCCCGCCCCCCCTGTCGGCCCCGCCCTCGGTCAGCACGGTGTGAACATCGCCGGCTTTACCAAGGAATTCAATGAGCGCACCAAGAACGATGTCGGCATGATCATCCCCGTGGTCATCACCGTTTACGCCGACCGTTCCTTCACCTTTATCACCAAGACTCCTCCCGCCGCCGTGCTCATCAAGAAGGCGTGCAACATCGAGTCCGGCTCCGGTGTCCCCAACAAGACCAAGGTGGCCACCATCAGCAAGGAAGATGTCCGCAAGATCGCCGAGACCAAGATGCCCGACCTGAACGCCGCCAGCATCGAGGCCGCCATGAGCATGATCGCCGGCACCGCCCGCTCCATGGGCGTCGTCGTCGAGGAATAAGGGGAAAGGAGGAGAACCGAAATGTTTAGAGGCAAGAAATATCAGGACGCAAGCAAGCAGATCGACAAGGCTACCCTGTATGACACCGCCGAGGCCATGGATCTGATCGTCAAGACCGCTCCCGCCAAGTTCGACGAGACTGTTGAGCTGCACATGAAGCTCGGCGTGGACTCCCGTCACGCTGACCAGCAGGTCCGCGGCGCCATCGTGCTGCCCCACGGCACCGGCAAGACCCAGC
>JBJEYS010000043.1:0-2912 GCA_051886995.1 Oscillospiraceae bacterium | reverse complement strand
AGCCGCTTTCCCACGCCAGCCAGGCACCATAGGCGGCCACGGCGGTCTTGCCCGAGCCCACGTCGCCCTGGAGCAGGCGGTTCATGGGCCGTCCGGTCATGGCGTCAAAGGATATTTCGTCGATTGCCCGGCGCTGGGCTCCGGTCAGGGTAAAGGGGAGCAGGGCTTCAAACTCCGCCGCCGGGTGGGACGGGAAAGCCGGGCCGGTCTCATTGCCGCGCCGCTCCTTTAAAAAGGCCAGGCCGCAGGACAGGTAGAATAATTCCTCAAAGATCAGCCGCCGCCGGGCCAGGGTCAGTTCCTCAAAGGAGGCGGGGAAGTGGATGTGCTGATAGGAGAAAGGCAGGGCGGCCAGGGTGTGCTCCTGCCGCAGGGCGGGGGGCAGGGTCTCCTCCACCTGCTCCAGGCAGCCCTCCAATGCCCGCTGGGTCAGGCCGGCCAGCAGGTTATTGCTGACACCGTGGGTCAGGGAGTAGACCGGCATGATGCGCCCGGTGAACCGCTCGGCGCCCTCCCGCTCAAAAACGGGGTTGGTCATCTGCCGGGCGCGGCCGTATCCCTCCGCCTTGCCGTAAAAGATGTAGCTCTCGCCGGGGCGCAGGGCGTCCTTCACATAGCTCTGGTTGAAAAAGGTCACGGTCATGGAGGTGAAGTCATCCACCACCTTGACCTTCGTGATCTCCAGCCCCTTGCGGATGCGGGAGAGCCGGGGCGTTTCGGCCACCATGGCGCGCATGCACACAGATTCCCCCTCAGGGGCGGAGGCGATGGTGCAGAGCCTGGTGCGGTCCTCGTAATCCCGGGGGAAATGACGCAGCAGATCCTCCGCTGTGTGCAGGCCCAGCTTCTCCAAAGCGCGCTGACGCACCTGCCCCACGCCGGGGAATTCTCCGATGGGCGTATCCAGCCGCAAGGTCCGCACCTCCTTCTGTGCTTTCTTTTTTTGTAGTGTAGCACACTTACGTTTTACGGGCAAGTGTCCTTGCAGAATGGACTTTTGTGTTTTCTTCCAAGGAAAAGTTTTGGGCCGGGGCATTTTTTGGGAGAGAACTCGATTGCATCCGCCCGCTTTGTCCGATATAATAGAAATTAACGAATTTGAATGATGAAATGACTGTGGGAAACCATGAATGAATCAACGCAATAGAAAGGACGGTCGAATGCTGTGACACAGCAGAAACAGTTCAACAAAGTTCTGGTGGCGAACCGCGGCGAGATAGCCATCCGTGTGTTCCGGGCCTGCTACGACCTGGGCCTGCATACGGTGGCCATGTACTCCAATGAGGACATCAACGCGCTGTTCCGTACCAAGGCCGACGAGGCCTACCTGATCGGTGAGAACAAGTCCCCACTTGGGGCCTATCTGGACATCCCCTCCATCATTGACCTGGCCAAACGCCGGGGTGTGGACGCCATTCACCCGGGCTACGGCTTTTTGTCGGAGAACGCCGATTTTGCCCGGGCCTGTGAGGAGAACGGGATCACCTTCATCGGCCCCAATTCCACCATTCTGGGGCAGATGGGCGACAAGCTGACCGCGAAGGCCATCGCTCTGGCCTGCGACGTACCCACCATCCCCGGCTCCAAGGCCCCCCTGAAGGACGGCGAGGAGGCCCTGGCCAAGGCCAAGGAGTACGGCTTCCCCATCATCCTGAAGGCCGCCGGCGGCGGCGGCGGACGCGGCATGCGCAAGTGCGAGACCGAGGAAGAGGTCATCCCCGCCTTCAACCTGGTCAAGGGCGAGGCCAAGAAGGCCTTCGGCAACGAGGACATTTTCATTGAGAAGTTCCTGGTGGAGCCCAAGCACATCGAGGTGCAGATCCTGGCCGACAAGCACGGCAACGTCCTGCACCTGGGCGAGCGCGACTGCTCCCTGCAGCGCCGCTACCAGAAGGTGGTGGAGTTCGCCCCCGCCTGGTCCATCTCGGAGGAGACCCGCCAGAACCTGTACCGGGACGCGGTGAAGATCGCCAAGCAGGTTGGCTATGTCTCCGCCGGCACCGTGGAGTTCCTGGTGGACCGCGACGGCAGCCACTACTTCATCGAGATGAACCCCCGCATTCAGGTGGAGCACACTGTCACGGAAATGGTGTGCAACGTGGACCTGGTACGCGCCCAGATCCTGATCGCCGAGGGCTATCCCCTGTCCGACCCCCGCATCGGCCTGAAGAGCCAGGACGATGTGCACATGAACGGCTTTGCCATCCAGTGCCGTGTCACCACCGAGGACCCGGCCAACAACTTTGCCCCCGACACCGGCAAGATCACCGCCTACCGCTCCGGCGGCGGCTTCGGTGTGCGTCTGGACGGCGGCAACGCCTACGCCGGCGCGGTCATCTCCCCCTACTACGACTCCCTGCTGGTGAAGGTAACCAGCTGGGACAACACCTTTGAGGGCGTCTGCCGCAAGGCCCGCCGCGCTTTGAGCGAGGTTCATATCCGCGGCGTGAAGACCAACATCCCCTTCATCACCAACATCCTGAACCATCCCCGGTTCATTGCGGGCAAGTGCCACACCAAGTTCATCGACGACACTCCCGAGCTGTTTGAGGTCACCGACTCCCGCGACCGCGCCACCAAGGTGCTCAAGTACATCGCCCAGATCCAGGTGGACAATCCCGACACCGAGCGCAAGCAGTACGACACCCCCCGCTTCCCGCCGGCGTCCGGCAATCCCAAGCCCGGCCTGAAGCAGCTGCTGGACGAGAAGGGCCCCGAGGCCCTGTCCAAGTGGGTCATGGATCAGAAGAAGCTGCTGATCTGCGACACCACCATGCGCGACGCCCACCAGTCCCTGCTGTCCACCCGTATGCGTACCCGCGACATGGTCAAGGGCGCGGCGGGCACGGCGGACATCCTGGCCGACTGCTTCTCCCTGGAGATGTGGGGCGGCGCCACCTTCGACGTGGCCT
>JBJEYS010000042.1:0-2938 GCA_051886995.1 Oscillospiraceae bacterium | reverse complement strand
GGGGATCTTGGAGATCAGCCAGGACACGGCGAAGGAGCACAGGAACACCGCGGCGCTCAGGACCGGGACGGAAATGATCGGGTTGAAGGACAGCGCGGTGATGCCGAAATGCCGCAGGAGCATGATGAAAAAGTCATGCACCAGGAAAATGCCAAAGGAGATGCGGGCCACGCCGCCCAGACGCTGGCGGCGGGAGCGCTCGTCACTGACACCCAGAACATAGCGGAACAGCACAAAAATGGCGATGGCCATGAAGACTACATTGGGCGAGCGGTATTCAAAGAGAACATCGCAGAAGGAGCCCTGATGCCTGGACAGGGAGGAAGAAGCCCATACGGTGGCTACCGCACCGAGTATGCCCAGAATGTAAATAATGAATTCCGCCACGCGGCCCAAGGTGAAGTTTTTCAGGTAATACCCCGCCACATAGTACCCCACATAGCCCAGCACCAGATGGATGTTGAAGCTGTTGGCCCATGTGACAGGAAGCGCCGTCTGATCGGGGAAAAGCGCCTTGAGCGTGGGGAGCAGGGAATAAAATACGAAGGTCAACAGGAAAAACCAGTGGAAGGTGCCGCGGGAGGCACCCCGGACGAAGGCGCGCAGGATGGGCGTCACCAGGTACAGGCCAATCATCATGTACAGAAACCAGAGGTGATAGTGGGTATCCGTCCAGAGTACATGGTTCAGGGCACTTTTGATCCCGCTCCAGGTAAAATGCCAGTCCGTGTGGCCATAGTCCAGCAGGGCATATAAGGTTCCCCAGACCACCAGAGCGATCAGAATGCGCAGGATATATTTCAGAAAGATATCCCGCAGACGGACGGATTTCTTGGGGTCCAGCAGAAACGCGCCCGAGAGCATCACGAACATAGGTACACACCAGTGTGCCAGCGCGTCATAGGTCAGCAGAGCGGTCCAGCCGGAGCTGCCCACGGCGGTCTGGCTGAGACTGCCTCCGGAGATATGCACAACGATCACCGCGATGGTAGCCAGCACCCGAAGCAGGTCGGCGTAGGCCAGACGGCCGTCTACAGTACGTGCCATTTCGAGTTCACTCCCGGAAAAATAATACAATACAGTATATCACAGCGTGTACATTGCGGGCAAGTTATTTCAGAAACTGCCGGGCCGCACGCCGCCCCGTGGGGGTGGCGGCCAGTCCGCCTTGGCCGGTTTCCCGCAGGGCGGCGGGCATGGAATCACCCACGGCACGCATGGCGTCGATCACTTCGTCGCAGGGAATGGCGGAGGAGATGCCAGCCAGGGCCATATCGGCGCAGGACAGGGCGTTCATGGCGCCGATCACGTTGCGCTTGACGCAGGGTACCTCCACCAGTCCGGCCACCGGGTCGCAGACCAGTCCCAGCAGGTTTTTCAGAGCCATGGCGCAGGCGGCGGCCATCTGTTCCGCCGTACCCCCGCGCAGGTGGACCAGAGCAGCGGCGGCCATGGCGCCGGCCGAACCGACTTCCGCCTGGCAGCCGCCCTCCGCCCCGGAGATGGAGGCGCGGGTGGCGATGACCTGGCCAAAGCCTGCGGCCACATAGAGGGACTGGACCATGACCTCGTCGGAGAGACGGAATTTTTCCCGGGTGGGCAGCAGGACGGCGGGCATGACCCCGGCCGCCCCCGCCGTGGGAGCGGCCACGATGCGGCCCATGCAGGCGTTGCACTCGCCGACTTTCAGAGCGGTGGAGATGACTGCCTGGACGAAGGGCCCGCATAGGGTCTCGCCGGCGTTTTCCATCAGCGCACCGCAGCCGCCCGCCAGTCCGGAGGCGGAACGGCGCGCGCCGTCGTATTCCCGCACAGAGCGGACCATGGCGGCCCAGAGGGCGGACATCTTATCCCAGCTTTCGGCGCAATCCGTGCCCCGGTCCCGGCAGTCGTCCTCCTGCACCGCCTGCCACAGGGGCTTGTCCCCGGCGGCGGCCAGCAGAGCTTCCACAGATTGAAAGGCCATATCAGTCGTGCTCCTTCATATCCAGATAGACCGCCCGGACAATGCCCGGGCACCCACGCAGCCAGTCCACCATGCCCTCCGGGATGGACTGATCGCTCTCGATGACCATGACGGCCAGCCCGCCCCGGCGGTCCCGGTAGAGCTGCATGGTGGCGATGTTCACACCGTGCTCGCTGAGCAGGTTGGCCACCTCGGCCACATAGCCGGGCCGGTCCTCATTACGGATGATCAGGGTGGGGTAGTCGCCGGTAAAGCTGGCCTCCAGGCCGTCCAGCGAGTTGACCCGCACCCGGCCGCCGCCCAGACTGGAGGCGTTGACCTCCAGCGTGCGCCCTGCGGCATTGGTCACCCGGAGCACCACCGTGTTGGGGTGGGCGCCCCGCAGAACAACAGAGCCGACGGTCAGTTTCATGCCCGCCTGTGCAGCCAGAGCGAAGGCGCGGGGGATGTCCGGGTCGTCGGGCCGCAGGCCCAGCAGGCCGGAAACCAGGGCCTTGTCTGTGCCATGGCCCGCGCCGGTGGCGGCGAAAGAGCCGTGGAGCAACAGGTCGGCGGACACCGGCTGGGAGCCCAGCAGGCGGCGGGTGATCAGACCGATGCGCACGGCTCCCGCCGTGTGAGAGGAGGAGGGGCCGACCATGACGGGGCCCATGATATCAAAAATGGTCATCGCGGTCACGGCCTTTCCGGGAAGGATGTACTTGGAGGGTCAGTCTTCTTTCTGGTTGGCCTTGCGGTCAATGAACTCGGGCCGGAATTTGCTGTACAGGATTTTTTGCTCACTATACAGGCCGTAATAGCCGGAGAGCATATAGGATACGGCGATGGATACGGCAAATAGGCCCAGACTCTGGATGGGGAGCGTCCCGGAGGCGGCGAACAGCTCCAGGGCCAGCAGAAGGGAGGACAGGGGGCAGTTGGTGACGCCGCAGAACAGGCTGACCATGCCAAGTCCCGCACCGAAGGAGGGGT
>JBJEYS010000041.1:0-2961 GCA_051886995.1 Oscillospiraceae bacterium | reverse complement strand
AGGAGTCCAAATTTGTGGACGGCCTGCGCTACACCGACCCGGAGACCATGGACATTGTGCAGCAGGTGCTCTGCGGCAAGGTGAACAAGGACCTGGTGGCCACCCTGAACCGGATGGGCGGCAAGGCCGTGGGCCTGTGCGGCCTGGACGGCGGTCTGTTTCAGGCCAGACAGCTGGACGAAAAGTACGGCCTGGTGGGGGAGATCACCCAGGTGTGCACCGAGCCCGTGGTCAACTGCCTGGAGAGCGGCTGCATCCCCGTGGTGTCCACCGTGGCCCTGGGTGTGGATGCCGAGACCGCCTACAACATCAACGCCGACACCGCCGCCGCCAAGCTGGCCATCGCCCTGGGCGCCGAGCGGCTGCTGCTGCTGACCGATGTGCGGGGCCTGCTGCATGATCCCAAGGATGAGTCCACCCTGATCCCCGAGGTCAACGTGTCCGCTGTGCCCCGCCTGGTTAAGGACGGAATCATCTCCGGCGGCATGATCCCCAAGGTGGACTGCTGCGTGGAGGCCGTGCGCTCCGGCGTACACAGCACCGTCATTCTGGACGGGCGCATCCCCCACTCCATCCTGATCGAGCTGCTCTCGGACGAGGGCATCGGCACCCTGTTCAAATAAGGAGGCGGCGCTATGGATCATGAGACACTGAAGGCTCTGGACCGGCAGTACGTTATGCAGACCTATGGCCGCTTCGATGTGGACATCGACCACGGAAAGGGCGCGACCCTCTGGAACGCGGCGGGGGAAAAGTATATCGACTTTACATCCGGAATCGGTGTGTGTTCGGTGGGCTACGGCAACGAAACGTGGCTCGCCGCCATCACCGGGCAGGCCGGTAAGCTGGGCCACATCTCCAACCTGTTCTACTCCGAGCCCTATATCAAGCTGGCTGAGCAGCTTTGCAAGCGCACGGGCATGTCCAACGTGTTCTTTGCCAACGGCGGCGGCGAGGCCAACGAGGGCATGATCAAGCTGGCCCGCAAGTACAGCTTTGATAAGTACGGAAAGGGAAGGGGTACCGTCATCACCCTGAAAAACTCCTTCCACGGCCGCACCATCACCACCCTGGCCGCCACGGGGCAGGATGTGTTCCACAACTATTTCTTCCCCTTCACCGACGGCTTCCGCTACGCGGAGCCTGACCTGGACGCGGTGGAGGCCGTGGCCGGCCACGATGTGTGCGCCGTCATGGTGGAGCTGATCCAGGGCGAGGGCGGCGTGCTGCCGCTGGACAGGGAATTTGTCCATGCGCTGGTCGATCTGTGCGCCAAGCGGGACTGGCTGCTGTTGGTGGACGAAGTACAGACCGGCGTGGGCCGTACGGGCAGCCTGTTCGCCTTCCAGGAGTACGGCATTCTGCCCGACGTTGTTTCCTTTGCCAAGGGTATCGCCGGCGGCCTGCCCATGAGCGGTATTATGGCAAACGAGAAGTGCCGGGATGTGCTGACGCCGGGCACGCACGCCACCACCTTCGGTGGGAACCCCATCAGCGCCGCCGCCGCGTTGGCTGTGCTGGATATTTTGGATGACGCCGCTCTGGCGGCGGTCAAGGAGAAAGGCGCGTATCTGCGCAATGCCATCGAGGCTATGGGACTGCCCTGCCTGGGCGCTACCCGCGGCATGGGACTGATGATCGGCGTGGAGGTCAAGGCTCCGTTTACCAACAAGGAGCTGGCCGCCAAGCTGGTGGACAGCGGCCTGTTGGTTCTGACCGCCGGGCCGGGCCTGCGGCTGCTGCCGCCTCTGGTTATCACCAAGGAGGAGATGGACGAGGGCCTGGCTATCATGAAGCAAGCATTGGAGGGACTGGAAGCATGAAGCGCGATCTGCTGAAACTGCTGGATCTGAGCCGCGAGGACATCCAGGAGATCCTGGACGTGGCCGATCAGATGAAATACAGCCAGAAGCACGGCCTGGCCCACGACTACCTGCGGGGCAAGGTCCTGGCCATGATCTTTGAGAAGAATTCCACCCGTACCCGCGTCTCCTTTGAGACCGGTATGTACCAGCTGGGCGGCCACGCCATTTTCCTGTCCGGCAAGGAGAGCCAGATCGGCCGGGGTGAGCCCGTGGAGGACACCGCCCGGGTGCTGGACCGCTACTGCGACGGTATCATGATCCGCACCTTTGCTCAGGCCGAGGTGGAGGAGCTGGCCAAGCATACCTCTATCCCCATCATCAACGGTCTGACGGACTTTGCCCATCCCTGCCAGGTGCTGGCCGACCTGATGACCGTGCGGGAGCAGATGACCCGGCTGGAGGGCCTGAAGCTCTGCTTCATCGGCGACGGAAATAACATGGCCAACTCCCTGATCGTGGGTGGTCTGAAGTGCGGCATGGACGTGTCCGTGGCCTGTCCGGAGGGATATGACCCTGATCAGCAGGTTCTGGATTTCGCAGCCACCGTAACGGACGCAAAATTTGAACTGGTGCGCGACCCGAAGCAGGCCGCCGAACACGCCGACGTGGTCATCACCGACGTGTGGGCTTCCATGGGTCAGGAAGAGGAAGCCCAGAAGCGCCGCCTGGCCTTTGAGGGCGTGTACCAGGTCAACGACGAGCTGATGGCGCTGGCCAACCCCGGCGCCATGGTGCAGCACTGTTTGCCCGCCCACCGGGGCGAGGAGATTACGGCGGAGGTTTTCGAGGCCCATGCCGATGAGATCTTTGAGGAGGCGGAGAACCGTCTCCATGCTCAGAAGGCGGTCATGTATCTGCTTATGAGCGGAAAGTGGAGCTGTTGATACACATTCAGATAAACAACAAGGCCGCGTGGGGTTTTCCACGCGGCCTTGTTCCGTGATAGAGAGAGTTTACAGTTCCTGGGCGTAATAGTTGATCAGGCAGCCGACCAGGATGATATCACGCTGCTCCCGGCTCAGATCGGGGAGGGCCAAGGTGATGGCGGTCTCCTTGCCGTTCTGGATCAGGGTGGCGTCAATGCGCTCGCCGTCGC
>JBJEYS010000040.1:0-2986 GCA_051886995.1 Oscillospiraceae bacterium | reverse complement strand
GATTGATTCAACAAGAAAACGTCTCAATGTCTTTGACATTGAGACGTTTTTGTTTGCTGCCCGTTATTCCTTTTTAGCAGAGATGACCTTGATCCACTTTCCGGTGGCGTAGCGAATGAAGCAGACGATGCCCTTCAGCGGGTACTGCACACGAATGATGACATAGACCCAGACCGGATTGACATGCCAGACAAGTCCGGCCAGGGCACCCACAGGGAGGGAGAAGATCCAGACCAGGGCGCTGTCGGCCACCAGCAGGAAGCGGGTATCTCCGCCGCCGCGCAGGATGCCCTTGGAGGAGACATAGGCGTTGGTCTGCAGAGGCATGGTCAGACAGTTGTACAGCAGCATCCCTTCGGCCATGGCCCGGGTCTCGTCCGCGATATTGTACGCGGACAGGTAGGGCGCGCCCAGCAGATACAGGGGGACGATGATGATCAAACCGAGCAGGACGGACAGGAGCATGTAGGTGTTGCCCTCCCGCTTTGCCCGGGGGATATCCCCTTCCCCAATGGTGTTGCCGATGACGATGGCGCTGGCGCCGCCCATGGCCGAATTCAGGATGTCGGTCATCTTTACCATGGACATGATGATGGCGCTGGCGGCGGAGGCCGCCTCGCCCACATGGCCCATGATCACGCTGGTCAGGGTCAGGCTGACGCCCAACAGGGTGTCGCTGATCAGGACGGGCAGGCCGAATTTGAAATAGGGCCGCCACAGGTCGCCGCCGGGCAGGAAAAAGTGCTTCAGGCGGAACCGAAAGCGGTCGTCCTTCCACACAAAGTAACCGAAGACGAAGCAGAACTCAAAGACGCGGGCGATGATGGTGCCCACCGCCGCGCCCACCAGCTCCAGCCGGGGCGCGCCCAGCTTGCCGAAGATGAACACCCAGTTAAAAAAGATATTCAGAACGAAGGCGCCGGCGGAGCCGATCAGGGGAACACGTACGTTGCCCACGCTGCGCAGCAGGTAGGTCGCCGTGGAGGACAGCCCGGCCAGCAGGAAGGTCAGGCCAATCAGGCGCATATAGGGGGCGCCCACTGAGACGACGGCGGCCTCGTGGGTGAAGAAGCGCAGAATGGCCTGGGGGAAAGCTACGGAAACGAGGGTGAAGAGTGCACAGAGCGCCAGCGTCAGCTGCAGGGCGATGGCGGCCACCTTCCGCATGGGCTCCAGCTCCTTCCGCCCCCAGAACTGGGAGGACAGGACTACAGCCCCCGAACCCAGGCCCATGCAGATGAACTGGAACAGGGTATAGAACTGGTTGCCGAAGGAGGCGGCGGCGATCTGTGTCTCGCCGAAGCCGCCAATCATCAGATTATCCATAAAGTTGACGCCGACGGTGATCAGCTGCTGCAGCACGACCGGCGCCATCAGACGTAAGGTTTTCTGGTAGAATGCCTTGGATCTCAGTTCAAATTGCACAGGACCACCTCGAAATACGGAAAGCTGAAGACCATTATAATCTGGTTTTTTGAGGCTGTCAAATGCTGGGGCGGGCTCTCTGTCGGAAGCTTTCGACAGAAAAGAGACAGGTTTCTCTTTTCTGCTGTGGAAAAATATGATACAATATTAACAATCGCCGCACATAGTGCGGCGGTCACCCAAAGGGAAAGGAGGCGCTTCGGTGCGTAAAATTTGGGATTCGGAACCCGTCCGGTTCGTCCGGGAAATCGTGGAGCTGTATTTTTCGGCCCATGTGTCCCGGTCGGCGGCAGAACTGGCGTACTTCCTCATCCTGACCGTTTTTCCACTTCTGATCTGCATCAACGCCTTTGTCGGCGCGCTTCATCTGGATATCAGCATGGTTCTGGAGTCACTGGAGGAGTTTCTTCCCGCCAGCGTGATCACGGTCGTGGCTGATTATATCCAATATATCACGGTGAACCAGTCCATCGGCATGTTACTGGCCGGCCTGTTTGTGACGCTGCTGTCCGCCTCTGCGGCAGTCCGGGCTCTGATGAACATCATGGACGACATTTACGGCCGGACCAATTACCCGGGATTCTGGAGCATCGTAGTCAGCGTAGCCTTTTCCATTCTGCTTCTGATCACCATGTATCTGTCCATCGTGGTGGTGCTGACCGGAAACTGGTTTTTCCATCTGGTGGAGCGCTATCTCCACCTGAAGAACCTGCTCACCGACTGGCAATGGATGCGCTTTGTAATCTTATTTGCCCTGGTACTGCTGTTTATCCTTCTGCTCTACCGGGTGACCGCTCCCATTGGAAAGCCCAGGCCGCCGGTTCTGACGGGGGCATTCCTGGCCTCGGTGGCGCTGGTGGCGGCTTCCATCCTGTTCTCCATGTTCATCGGGATGTCCTCCCGCTATTCTCTGGTATACGGGTCCCTGGCATCGGTGATTATCCTGTTGGTGTGGCTGTATCTCTGCGGCAATATCCTCATCCTGGGCAATGTGTTCAACTGTGTGTGGTACCGGCGCAAAAAGAAACGATACGAAGACAGGAAAAACAAGTGAACATGAAAAAGCCCTCCCGAGCCTTGCCGGCTCGGGAGGGCTGATTTTTTAATCAGGGCAGATAAGACAAGGGGTTGACCGAGGTGCCGTTGATCTTGATTTCAAAGTGGCAGTGGTTGCCGGTGGAGCGGCCGGTGGAGCCCACCCGGGCAATGGTCTGACCCTTGTAGACCTTGTCGCCGGCAGAGACCAGCAGGCTGGAGCAGTGGCCGTAATAGGACTGCACGCCGTTGCCGTGGTCGATGATGACCAGGTTGCCATAGGAACCCTTATAGCCGGACCAGATCACTGTGCCGCCGTCAGCGGCGGCGATGGCCTTACCGTAGGAGGTGGCGATGTCAATGCCGCTGTGATAGCTGTAGGAGCCGAAGATGGAACGGTAGCCAAAGTAAGAGGAGATACGCCCGGAAACCGGCCACTGAAAGGTGCCGGTAGGCATGGTCTTGGGCCGGGCCTTGGTGCCCACGGCCACCACTTCGGTGGTGGGCTCGGACAGAGTGATGGAGG
>JBJEYS010000039.1:0-2987 GCA_051886995.1 Oscillospiraceae bacterium | reverse complement strand
TCTCATCCGCCAGCAGCAGTTTGGCGGCGGAGGTGCCCAGATCGATGCCGATATACAGGCTCATAGATATCTTCCACCTCAAATCACCATGTAGTGCAAACTATTATAAATATTAATGCCAATAATTACAATCATTAAAATTATAAACAGCCGTTCCACAGCTTCAGGATCCATTTTTCTGTTCAGGGCCCGGCCAATGATCCCTCCCCCGATCCCGCCGGCCACCATAAGCGCAAGAACGCCCCACCGGAATTCCGGAACCGTTCCGGTCACAAGCGTCGCCGCCAGGCTTGCCGCCTGACTGAATAAAATGATGTAAAGGCTGTTGGCCGCCGCCGTTTTGGTATCCATGCTGAAGAAATAGTACAGTACCACCAGGTTGATCGGCCCGCCGCCGATCCCCAGAAAGCTGGACATGACGCCCAGCAGCAGTCCGATCATAACACAGGCAAGCCTGTTCGACAATCGCTTTGTGGCGATCCGACTCTTGCTCACGGTATAAATCAGCGTGCCGGCCGTGATCAGAGCCAGACAGACCGCCTGCACCGCTCCCACAGTGTTCGGGTCCTCAAACAGCCCTTTGACAGCAGTGAACATCTGCTTTCCGGCAAGCCCGCCGACCGCTGCCCCGATCGCCAGCGGCGTTCCCAGGCGCGTATCTACCTGCCGTTCTTTGGATACCAAAGACTTGCCGACAGAATAACAGCTCATGGACAGCACGGTGCATCCAGACAGAAAGCTGATGGTCGATACGCTCTCCAAATGGAGCATGTCCAGAACAGGCTTAATGATTACGCCGCCGCCGATCCCGCAGATCGCGCCGACGATGCTGGCCAAAAGGCTGACCGCCAAAAAAATCAGCATGGTACTCTCCCTTCCACCTTGGAAAAAGAAGGGCACGCCCTTGCTTTTCCCCGCAAATCCTGTACAATGAAAGCACCCAAAACCATCGGAAGGTGATGACTTTGCCGCCTCTCACTCTCATGATCAAGCCGGCCTCCGGGCTGTGCAATCTGCGCTGCAAATACTGCTTTTATGCCGATGAGATGCAGAAACGGGCTACCCCTTCCTTCGGCATCATGTCTCCGGACACCCTGTCCTGTGTGCTGCAGAAGGCTTTTTCTCATGCCGACGGTCCGGTCTCCCTGATTTTCCAGGGGGGCGAACCCACTCTGGCCGGTCTGGACTTTTTCCGGCAGGCCGTTTCCTTCACCGCGCAGTACAACACAAAAAAACTCCCCGTCAGCTTTTCGCTGCAGACCAACGGAATCGCCCTGGATGAACAGTGGGCCGCCTTTTTCGCGGAAAACCGTTTCCTGATCGGGCTCTCTCTGGACGGCACCCAGCCTGTTCATGACAAAAACCGGGTCTGCCCGGACGGCTCCGGCTCCTTTGACATGGTGATGGATCGGGTCGCTCTGCTGCGCCGGTTCGGCGTGGAGTTCAATATTCTGACGGTGGTCACCCGGCAGACCGCCGGCAGCATCGGAAGGATCTATCGCTTTTTTCAGGAGCAGGGTCTTCTCTATCAGCAGTATATTCCCTGCCTGGACCCCCTGGGCGAGGCGCGCGGGCAGCGGGACTATTCTCTGACGCCGGAAAAATATGAATCCTTCCTGAAAATCCTGTTTGACCGCTGGTACCGGGACGTGTCACAGGGAAAGCCCGCTTCCAACCGCTACTTTGAAAATCTGGTGGGAATGCTGCTTCTGCAGCCGCCCGAGAGCTGCGGCATGCTGGGCCGCTGCACCGAGCAGAACGTGGTGGAGGCGGACGGCAGCGTTTACCCCTGCGACTTCTATGTGCTGGACCAATACCGTCTGGGCAATCTGTGTACCGACAGCTTTGCGGATCTTCAGCGCCGCCGCCGGGAGCTGGGCTTTATCGAGGCCTCCGCAGCCATCCACCCGGACTGCCAGGCCTGCAAATGGTTTCCCATTTGCAGGGGCGGCTGCCGCCGGGACCGGGAACAGCCGGACGGAACACTGGGGAAAAATTATTTTTGCAGCGCATATCAGGGCTTCTTTAAATATGCCATGCCGCGCCTGGAGGAACTGGCCCGCCGGGTACAGGCCGGGCATCTGTAATGCCGCCGCAGCTCCGTATGGTGTAAAAACCGCCCACAGCTTTTCCAAACAGGCTGTGGGCGGTTCCTCTTTTTCTTACACCGGCTCAGGGGGAAGCGGGACGTCCGCCTCCGTAAAAGTCAGCGCCCGGCCGACCTGAGCCGGAGCCGCCTCGGCCTGCGCGTACAGGCTGCCGGGCCGCGGCCTTCTTAACATGAGCACGAACACGCTCAAAGGTCTGCCTGTCCATTTACCGCACCGTGACCTTCAGCAGCTCCAGGGTCCCTTCTCCGCTGTACAGCAGGCGCAGCGGGCGTTCGCCGGAAACCGCGCGAATGGGCACCGTTACTTCCGTCCAGTTCTGTCCGTCCTCCAGAGATACCGGACATTTGCCGGCCACTTCCCCGTCCGTGTCGCTCAGGCACACGGACAAGGTCCCCCTGCAGCGGCCTCTGACATGGAGAGAAAGCTCTCTTTCCTCCCCGTCAAAGATCAGATACCGCCATCCGACCACGCCGGTGTCGGTGATGTTGGTCACATAGCCCTCGTCCTCCACCACCACATAGGGGGCCTCCACGGTGCGCTCCCGGCTGAACCGGATGAACACACCGCCCTCGCCCTTGTACAGGTTGCAGGCGCACCAGGCGGGGAGGGAGCCCTTCGCGGGGGCTTTCCCGCCGGACAGGCCGAAGCTGGTGCACTCCACCTGGGCGATGGAGCCGTTTTTGTCGATGGTGATGGGCTCCATACACCCCTGGCGGGAGAACTGACGGCCGTGGGTGTGGCGGTGGTAGGAGATGTACCACTGATCTCCCAGCTTCACCATGCCGCCGTGGATGTTGGCGATCTGGTTGCGGGCGTGCTCCGCCGTTCTGCCCTGATAGCCCACGTCGGCGTTGGAAATGACGGTTCCGCCGAACT
>JBJEYS010000038.1:0-2989 GCA_051886995.1 Oscillospiraceae bacterium | reverse complement strand
TGCCCCAGTACGGCGACGAGAACGACGAGCTGGCCGTGCAGCAGATCAAGGAGATGTTCCCCGGCTACGCCGTGGAGCCCGTTATGACCACCGAGGTGGCCTACGGCGGCGGCAATATCCACTGCATCACCCAGCAGCAGCCCAGCGTCTGCAAGAAGTGATCCAACCAAAATTTGATGAAAAGGAGATCGTTATGAAAACTCTGCGTCATTTTATCGATACCAGCGACTTCACCAAGGAAGAACTGCTGGACATTATCCACCTGTCCCTGGAGATCAAGAAGTGCATCAAGGCCGGCTACTATCCGCCCCTGATGAAGGATAAGACCCTGGGCATGATCTTCCAGCAGTCCTCCACCCGCACCCGCGTCTCCTTTGAGACTGCCATGAGCCAGCTGGGCGGCCACGCCCAGTACCTGGGCCCCGGCATGATCCAGCTGGGCGGCCATGAAACCATCGGCGACACCGGCAAGGTGCTCTCTCAGCTCATCGACGTGGTCATGGCCCGCGTCATCGACCATCAGACTGTGGTGGACCTGGCCAACGCCTGCACCATCCCCGTGCTCAACGGCATGTCCGACTACAACCATCCCACCCAGGAGATCGGCGACATGTGCACCATCGTGGAGAACCTGCCCCGGGGCAAGAAGCTGGAGGACTGCAAGGTGGTCTTCGTGGGCGACGCCACCCAGGTGTGCGCCTCCCTGGCCATGATCACCACCAAGCTGGGCATGCACTTCGCCCACTACGGACCCAAGGACCATCAGCTCCCCGACAGCCCCAGCGCGGCCTGCCTGCCCACCATCGAGGAGAACTGCAGGGTCTCCGGCGCCACCTTCGAGTACGGCGACGACCGCGACCTGGTCAAGGGCGCCGACTTCATCTACACCGATGTGTGGTACGGCCTGTATGAGTCCGAGATGCCCAAGGATGAGCGCGTGCGTATCTTTGGTGACTATCAGGTCAACCGGGAACTGATGCAGCTGGGCAACATCGGCTGCAAGTTCATGCACTGCCTGCCCGCCACCCGCGGCGAGGACGTCACCGACGAGGTGGCCGATTCCGAGTCCTCCCTGTGCTGGGACGAGGCCGGCAACCGCCTGACCGCCATGCGCGGCCTGCTGGTGTACTTCACCCAGTATCAGCGTGAGCAGGAGGCCACCGAGCTGCAGAAAGCTGCCGCCAAGGAGAAGCTGGAGTCCTTCATGGCCGAGCGCGGCCTGAAGTAAAAGCGGGAGGGAACGACATGCCGAAAATCGTCATCGCCCTGGGCGGCAACGCCCTGCAGACCAAAAACAGCGCTCCCACCGCCGAGGCGCAGCTTGAGGTGGTCAAGCAGACCTGCGAGTACATCGCCAATCTCAGCGCCAACGGCTATGAGCTGGCCATCGTCCACGGCAACGGCCCCCAGGTCGGCCGCATCCTGCTGGCCAGCGAGACGGCCAAGGACGTCGTTCCCGCCATGCCCTTCGACGTCTGCGGCGCCATGAGCCAGGGCTACATCGGCTATCACATCCAGCAGTCCCTGCGCTACGCTCTGGCCCGCCGGAACCTGAACACCCCGGTGGTCAGCTTGGTCACCCAGGTCGCGGTGGAGGAGAACGACCCCGCGTTCCAGAATCCCACCAAGCCCATCGGCGCCTTCTACACCAAGGAGGAGGCGGATGAGCTGGCCGCCAGCAAGGGCTATATCATGAAGGAGGACGCCGGACGGGGCTACCGCCGGGTGGTGGCCTCTCCGCTGCCCCGGAGGATCGTGGAGATCGATGAGGTGAAGCGGCTGTGGAACGATACCATCGTGGTCACCTGCGGCGGAGGCGGCGTCCCCGTGGTGGAGAACCCCGACGGCACTCTGACCGGCGTGGCCGCGGTCATCGACAAGGACTTTGCCGCCGAGCTGCTGGCCGAGCAGGTGGACGCGGATGTGCTGATGATCCTGACCGAGGTGGAGAAGGTCGCCATCAACTGGGGCAAGCCCAACCAGGAGAACCTGAGCCACCTGTCCCTGACCGACGCCGCCCGCTACGTGGAGGAGGGTCACTTCGCCCCCGGCAGCATGCTGCCCAAAGTTCAGGCGTGCATGAAATTCGTGCGCAGCAACCCTGAAAAGAAGGCCATCATCACCTCGCTGGATAAGGCTATCGAGGCTCTGAGGGGCGAGACCGGCACGGTTTTGACCTTCGCATAACTGCATACTGTCGGCACAGGGATGCCCCCCATTTGAATAAGCACATTCAATGGGGGGCGTCTTTTTAAAAAGAAATATGTTACTTGGGAGGTCCTATGAGACATTTGATCAACATCACCGACCTGTCCACCGCCGAGATCGACGAACTGATCGCCGTGGCTGAGGATATGATCGCTGACCCGGAGAAATATCAAACTGCGTGCCGCCATAAGAAGCTGGCCACCCTGTTTTTTGAGCCGTCCACCCGCACCCGGCTGAGCTTTGAGGCGGCCATGCTGGACCTGGGCGGCAGCGTGCTGGGCTTTTCCGCCGCGAACAGCAGCTCCGCCGCGAAAGGGGAGACGGTCACCGACACGGTGCGCACCGTCTGCTGCTACGCCGACATCATTGCCATGCGCCACCCCAAGGAGGGCGCGCCCTACGCTGCCAGCCTCGGCGCCACCAAGCCTATCATCAATGCCGGCGACGGCGGCCACAACCACCCGACCCAGACCCTGACCGACCTGCTGACCATCCACCGGGAGCGGGGCAGCCTGGGCGGCTTTACCATTGGCTTCTGCGGCGACTTGAAATTCGGAAGGACCGTCCACTCTCTGGTCAGCGCCCTGGCTCGCTATGAGGGAGTCAAATTCGTCCTGATTTCCCCGGAGGAATTAAAGCTGCCCGGGTATCTCATTGAGAATACGCTGAAAAAGAACGCCCTGCCCTATGAGGAGACCGCCGACCTGGAGGGGGCCATGCCGCAGCTGGACTTCCTCTACATGACCCGGGTGCAGCGGGAGCGGTTCTTCAACGAGGCGGA
>JBJEYS010000037.1:0-3016 GCA_051886995.1 Oscillospiraceae bacterium | reverse complement strand
CCAAGGCGTCCTTTGGCGGCTATAACATGGCCATGGTGGACGAGTTTCTGGACCAGCTCACCGCCGACTACACCGCCCTGTACAAGGAAAACGCGACCCTGAAGGCCAAAATGAAGGTGCTGGCCGACTCGCTGGAGGAGTACCGTGCCACCGAGAAGGGCATGCGCCGCGCTCTGCTGGCTGCCCAGCAGGCCGCCGACGAGATGGTCAAGGAGGCGGAGAGCCGCAAGAGCGAGCTGATCCACGGTGCTGAGGCCGAGGCCCAGGCCCGGATTGCCGACCTGCGCCGCCAGGTGGCCGATGAGGAGGCCCGCCTGACCGCCGCCCAGACCTCCACCGCCAACTTTGTGGCTCAGATCCGGGAGACCTGCCGCCGGCAGGAGGAGTACCTGGACTCCCTGAGCTCCATCACCGCTGCGCCCCCCGCCGTCGATTCGGTGGATCAGACTGCCCACGCCATCGAGGAGTCCGTCCAGCGCCTGCTGGAGCAGGAGGACGAGGATGAGGAGCAGGCCGCCGAGAGCGCGCCGGAGGAAGCCTCCGAGGAGCCCGTCAGCCTGTATGAGGAGCTGACCGGCCGCAGCCGCCGGGACCAGGAGCGCGCCCGGGCCTTTGAGGAAGCCCCCGCCGAGGAAGTCAGCGCGGATACCAGCCCTACCCGCCGCATCGACTTTGACAATCTGCAGTTTGGCTCCAATTACGACCTGAAATAAGAACTTTCCCTTGACAAGTGAGGGAAAAATGGGTAAGATACTGCACAGACGCGCGTGGGCGCGTCTGTGCAGTTTTGTTTTCATATCACATCTGCGTGGATGAGGACGAGTACCGTGCCAACTCTTGCACAGAGAGCCGCCGTTTGGTGCAAGGCGGACAAGGGCGTGCGGGAAGATCACCTCGGAGCAGGATGACCGAACGTGCAGTAAGTCATCCCGGCCGGCCCCGTTACAGGCCGTTGAGCGGCCATGGCTTGCCATGGCAACAAGAGTGGTACCGCAGAGGTTTTCGCCTTTGTCTCTTACGAGACAGGGGCGTTTTTATTTTGTAAATCAAAGAGGAGGAATCCATCTTATGGACTATAACCAGACCATCCACCTGCCCCAGACCGACTTCCCCATGCGGGCCGGCCTGCCCAACCGGGAGCCCGGCATGCTCCAGGAGATGCACGACAAGGACCTGTACCACAAGATCATCAAGCGCAACGAGGGCAAGCCCCTGTTTGTCCTTCACGACGGCCCGCCGTACGCCAACGGCAACATCCACATCGGCACTGCCCTGAACAAGATCCTGAAGGACATAATCGTCAAGCACCACAACATGACCGGGTACTGCGCCCCCTACGTCCCCGGCTGGGACACCCATGGTCTGCCCATCGAGTCCGCCATCCTGAAGAACAAGAAGATCAAGCGGGATGAGCTGACCACCGCCGAGTTCCGCGACAAATGCCGGGAGTACGCCCTGGACTTTGTGGACAAACAGCGCGAGCAGTTTAAGCGCCTGGGCGTGCTGGGCGAGTGGGACGACCCCTATATCACCCTGAAGCCCTCCTTTGAGGCCGAGCAGATCCGCATTTTCGGCAAGATGGCCGAGAAGGGCTATATCTACAAGGGCATGAAACCCGTGTACTGGTGCCCCGCCGACCAGACCGCTCTGGCCGAAGCTGAGATCGAGTACGCCGACGACCCCTGTGTCACCATCTTTGTCAAGTTCCCCGTCCGGGACGACAAGGGCAAGCTGGCCCAGGTCACTGACCTGTCCAGGACCTTCTTTGTCATCTGGACCACCACCCCTTGGACCATCCCGGGCAATATGGCCATCTCGGTCAACCCGGAGTTCGACTATGTCCTGCTCCAGGTCCCCGGCGGCGAGGTCTATATCCTGGCCCAGGCGTTGGCCGAAAGCGTGTGCAAGGCCGCCGGCATCGACTACGCCGCCTGCACGGTGCTGGCCACCCTGAAGGGCGAGGAGCTGGAGCTGATGACCGCCAAGCACCCCCTGTTTGACCGGGACAGCGTCATCCTCTGCGGCGACCACGTCACCCTGGATGCCGGTACCGGCTGCGTCCACACCGCCCCCGGCTTCGGCGCCGACGACTTCAACATCTGCCAGAAGTACGACAAGGCCGGTTTGACCAACATCGGCGTGCCCGTGCCCGTCAATGCCAAGGGCGTTATGACCGATGAGCGCTACAACGGCCAATTCTACGCCAAGGGCAACGACATGGTGGTGGACGACCTGGAGGCTGCGGGCCTGCTGGTCGCCAAGGAGAAGATCACCCACTCCTATCCTCACTGCTGGCGCTGCAAGAACCCCATCATCTTCCGTGCCACCGAGCAGTGGTTCTGCTCCGTGGACGCCATCAAGGACGCCGCCATCGCCGCCTGCGATGACATCCAGTGGAAGCCCGACTGGGGCAAGGAGCGCATGGTGTCCATGATCGCCGAACGCAACGACTGGTGCATCTCCCGTCAGCGCGTGTGGGGCGTGCCCATTCCCATTTTCTACTGCGACCAGTGCGGCGCCGACATCGTCACCCCCGAGACCATCGACCACATCGCCAACCTGTTCAAGGAGAATGGCTCCAACATCTGGTTTGACAAGACCGCCGACGAGCTGGTTCCCCAGGGCTTCAAGTGCCCCCACTGCGGCGGCGTCCACTTCTCCAAGGAGAGCGACATCATGGACGTGTGGTTTGACTCCGGCTCCACCCACGCCGGCGTGCTGGACCAGCGCCCCTATCTGAAGTTCCCCGCCGACGTCTATCTGGAGGGCGGCGACCAGTACCGCGGCTGGTTCCAGTCCTCCATGCTGACCTCCATCGCCGCCAAGGGCGTGGCCCCCTACAAGCAGATCATCACCCACGGCTGGACGGTGGACGGCGAGGGCCGCGCCATGCACAAGAGCCTGGGCAACGCCATTGCCCCTGAGGAGGTCATCAAGGACTACGGTGCCGACATGCTGCGTCTGTGGGTGGCCTCCGCCGACTACACCCAGGACATGCGCATCTCCAAGGACATCA
>JBJEYS010000036.1:0-3020 GCA_051886995.1 Oscillospiraceae bacterium | reverse complement strand
TGGAAAGGCTCATCTGCCGCTCCTCCCCGGCAAAGCCGGACGAGCCGCTGCCCCCGCTGTCCTCCCCGTAGCGGAAGGACACGTCGTCAAACAGAATGTACGCATCCCGGGAGGGCTGGGCGGTCTCCTCCTCCGGCAGGGGGGACAGTTCCTCCTCCATGTGGATCACGGCGGCTACGCGGTTGGCGGAGGCGTTGGCCTTGGACAAAACGAGGAAGATGCGGTTCAGACCGAGAATGCCCATGAGGATCATATTAAAATAGGTCAAAAACGCCAGAATGGTGCCGGGCTCCGCGGCTCCGCTGTTGACGCGCAGGGCGCCCACCAGCACCACCAGCGTCAGGCCGATGTTCAGCATCAGCGTCATGATCGGGCCGGGCAGGGACATGATGATGCTGGCCTTGCGCTCCCGGCGGGACATCTCCTCATTGACGCCGGAGAAGCGCCGCTTTTCGTACTCCTCCTTGGACAGCGCCTTGACCACGCGGATGCCCGTGATGTTCTCCCGCATGACGCGGGTAATGTCGTCCACGCCCTGCTGCACCTTGTCGTACAGGGGGATGCCCTTGAAGGACACGAAGATGACCACACAGACCGCGATCACCGCGATCACGCACAGAATGAGACTGAGTCCTACGTCCATGACCATGGTGACGATGACGCCGCCCAGCAGCAGCATGGGTGCCCGAATGCCCATGGTCTGGGAGACGCGGATAAAGTCCTGCACATTGTAGGAGTCCGCCGTCATCCGGGAGGTCAGGGAGGGCAGCCCGATTTCGTCCATCTGGCTGCCGGAAAGGTTCACGGAGTGCCAGAACAGATCGCGGCGGATCGCATAGGCCGCTTTCTCGGAGACTTTGGTCGCCTTGCGGTTTGCCGTCACGTTCAGAAAACGGATCAGGACCGCCAGCACAAGCATGACGGCGCCCCACAGGAGGACCTGCGGCAGATCTTTCAGGGGAGCGACATCGTCGACCAAATACTTCAGAACGTAAGGAAGCAGAAGCTCCAGAAAGGTTGCGATGATCTTCAGCAAGATGATCCCCGCGACCACCCATTTGAATTTCTTGACGTAGGAAAAAATCAATTTCACGGTCTTGAACCCCTCCTCACGGTCCGGCGGCGGTTGCGCGGTGCAGGCGGCCCTGCCTGAACTTCGGTACCTAACAAATATGATACAGTATACCACGCGCCGGGCAGGAAGTCAAGGTACCGAACGTTTTGCGCGGGCATCCGGCACAAATTTTCCGCTTGCTTCTTTTTTTCGCATTGAGTATAATTTCCCTATTGTAAAACTTTTGCAGAAAAATCAGGAGGTACCGCATGGCGGCGCAGATTGATCAGACGGCTCAATCCTCGGAAAAACGGTATGTATTTGAAGAAATGCCGGTGCCCAGTGCACTGGCTCATTTTATGGTCCCCACGGTCATGAGCCAGCTGGCGGCCCTGCTGCTGAACCTGGCGGACGCGTTCTTTATCGGCCGCACCGGGGACGCCTATCAGGTGGCGGCCATGACGCTGACCTTTCCCATCTACCTGTGCATGACCTGCGTGGCGACCATTTTCAGCGCGGGCGGCAACGCCAGCATCGCGGCCAGCCTGGGTGTGGGGAACCGGGACCGCGCCAAGCACTACGCGGTCTTTTCCCTGTACAGTTCCCTGTTCATCGCCCTGCTCTACGCCGTGGGCACGACGGTGTTCCGCACGCCCATGCTGACCGCTCTGGGCGCCAGCGAGTATTCCATAGGGTTCTGTAAGGACTACCTGTTTTGGACCATCCTGATGGGCAGCGTGCCCTATACGTTCAACCAGGTCATTTCCCAGCTGTTCCTGGCGGAGGGGGAAGGGAAGATCGCGGGCTTCGGCGTGACCATGACGTCCATCCTGAACGTGGTTTTGGACCCGATCTTCATTTTTGCCTTTGATATGGGCATCGGCGGCGCCGCCCTGGCCACCTGCCTTTCCAACTGCGCGGGCTTTGTGTACTATTTCTTTCAGTGGTATAAACGCAGGCATACCACCGTGGTCTGCCTGGACATCCGCAGGTTTCGCCCGGGCGGCCACATCTGCTCCCAGACGCTGGCCATCGGCGTGCCGGCGGGTCTGGTGCCCTTCCTGACCAATGTGTGCGACCTGGTGCGCAACTATTTTCTGGCTGCCCTGGGGGGTGACATCCCACTGGCGGGCTGGGGCTCGGTCCAGAAGGTCATCTTTGCCCTGTACACCATCTCCATGGGCATCGCCCAGGGCGCCCGGCCCATCATCTCCTACAACTATGCCCGTAAGGACCTGCGGAGGACCCGATCCCTGGCGAACGGCACCATGGTCGTCATGGCGGTCTACCTTGCCGCCGGCATCGTGCTCGTCAACCTGATCCCGGAGCTGATCATCAAGCTGTTTGTCACCAACGAGGAGGCGGTGGAATGGGCCATGTACTTCCTGCGCATCTCCATTTACTCCATCATCGGTGTGGCCTTCATCGATCTGTTCAACGCCGTGTTCCAGGCCATCGGGGAGTGGAAGCTTTCCCTGGCCAACACCATCCTGAACAAGGGCTGCCTGTTGACTCCGGTGCTGATCCTGCTGGTCAGCCTGTACGGCATCCGGGTCATTCCCTACAGCCAGGTCATCACCGAATGCACCACAGCCGTGGTTTTGTTTGCGATTTACCTGCGCATTACCCGGAAGTTCAAGCAGGAGAAACACAGCGGCACATAGAAGAAACAGGCGGGGCCATTGGCGGCCCCGCCTGTTCTGTTCTTTGCTACACACAGAATAATCTCACCCCCCGCGGAGAAATCCGCGGGGGGTGAGATTGATTTTGGGAAGAAATCAGTTCCCGTACAGGCCATTGGCCTGATTGTAGGCCGCGCAGATGCTGTTGGTGTTCCGGATGAGGAAGTGCATAGCCACATAGGGACCGATACCGCACAGCAGAGCGCCCACCAGGTACCACAGCAGGACAGTGGTGCCGTTCTCCTGGAAGTTCAGGCCGTAGCGGGGCGCGTTGGAGGCCAGAC
>JBJEYS010000035.1:0-3039 GCA_051886995.1 Oscillospiraceae bacterium | reverse complement strand
TCGTCAAAGAGAATGATCTTGGCGCGGGAGCACAGGGCGCGGGCGATGGCCACGCGCTGCTGCTGGCCGCCGGAGAGGGTGGCGGGATAGCTGTTGGCCTTTTCCCGTAGACCCACAATGTCCAGATAGTGGTAGGCCATCTCCTCGGCCTGCGCCTTGGGCACCTTCTGCAGCTTGATGGGGGCCAGGGTCAGGTTCTCCAGCACGGTCTTGTGGGGATAGAGGTTGAACTGCTGGAAGACCATGGCGGTGGTGCTGCGCACGATCTCCGTTTTATTTTTGTGGGTGAGCTTGACTCCGTTGATGTACACCTCGCCGGAGGTGGGCTCCTCCAGAAAATTCATGCAGCGCACAGTGGTGCTTTTGCCGGAGCCGGACGGGCCGATAATGACCAGCTTTTCACCTTCCGCAACATGTAAATTGACATCCTTCAGAACGTGCAGGTCACCAAAAGATTTATTGACGTTGACCAGTTTGATCACCAAGAACGCCTTCTCTCCAAAAATGAAATTAAAAAAATAAATCCTGCAAAAAACGAGTAAAAATCTTGAAGTTTTAAATATTATAGCGTAAAAATGAAGGACAGTCAACATAAACATGAAATAAAATTGAACAAACAGCGAGGGGATCTTGGAAAGCAATGGAGCATTGTGGACAAAAGAAAATGAAAGACAAACAACGCGCAAATTCATGAAGAGGAGAAAAATGGAAGAACATACCGGGCAAAAGACATCCGCGGCCCATATCAATTCCCGCAGCTCCTCCACCGTGGTCTTCACCTGCGGGGAGACGGGAGGGCACATTAAGAAAAACTTAATGTTTTTGTATCCAATTTGTTGTTGTTTCACCAGTTGCCCGCTCCTATACTGAAAGGGAAGATCAAAACAACAGGAGGAACAGGATCATGACAGAAGTCCAGACCTCTGCAGCGCCGGTCCGCACCCCGCCTTCCGGCCCGCAGCCTTCTCGCAGAAAGTCCGGGAAAAAGGTCGTCAAGCGCATCATTGCCGTCATCGTGGCCGCCGCCGTTCTGTTCGGCGTCCTTTTCGGTATGTGGTTTTTGGTGTTTCGTAAGACCGACGAACAGGGCGAGATCTACTTTGAATACGCGTTCATCGGTTCCATCCAGAGCACGGTCCAGGGCAGCGGCAACGCCAACGCCAAGGAGACCTCCACCATCACAGTCCCCGCCAACGGGACCGTGCAGGAGCTGCTGGTATCCGCGGGCGACACCGTCATGGCGGGACAGCCCCTGTTTTCCATTTACAGCGAGACAGCCCAGAACAAGCTGGACCAGGCCCAGGAGCGGGTCAACAGCCTGAACGAAAAGCTGTCCAACCTGACCCTGCGGGCACCCTTTTCCGGCAAGCTCATCGACGTGACCGCGTTCAACCCCGGCGACACGGTGGGGGAGGGCACAGTGGTGGGCACCCTGGTCAATGACAAAAAGCTTAGGCTGTCCCTTTACTTCAGCTACGCCTACGACGGCCAGATCCAGGTGGGGCAGGCCGCGGAGATCTCCGTTCCCGCCGTCATGTACACCACCTCTCTCGGCGTGGTGGAGAAGATCAACCGGGTCAGCTACATATCCCCCGAGGGCGGCTCCTATTTTGAGGTGGTTCTGTCCTTTGACAATCCCGGCACCCTGACCGCCGGGATGAACGCCTCCGCCGTTCTCCATACCCCGGAGGGCGCTCCCATGTACCCCTATGACAGCGGCAAGACCGACTATTACGAGACCCGGACCCTGACCACCAAGGCGGGCGGCCCCCTGATCGAGAGCAGCCTGCTCAACTACGCCAATGTCTCTGCCGGACAGACTCTGCTGACCATGAGCTCGGAGTCTCTGGACGAGGACATCGCCGCCGCCTGGGAGACGCTGGCCGCCGCCCAGGCGGACATGGACGCCCTGAACGCCGCCGCGCCCATTGACGGCACCGTGATCTCCTGCACCCTGACGGAGGGCGGTGAGGTCAAGGCCGGCGACGCGGTCATCACCATCTCCAACACCACCACCATGGTGGTCAGCATCACGGTGGACGACCGGAACATCGGCTTCATCAAGCTGGGCGACGTCATCACCCTGTCCGATTACAACGGAAACTCCTATATGGGCACCGTCACCAACATCAACACCCAGGGTGAGATCGGCCAGGGCATGTCCACATTCCCCGTCACCCTGGAGGTGGAGAACTGGGGCGGCACCCTTTACGCCGGGGCCTGGCTGGACTACTCCTTTGTCACCAGCCAGTCGGAGGACTGCGTGCTGGTGCCCACCACAGCGGTCAAATCGGTCCTCGATACCGAAGGCAACAAACAGACCGTGGTCTTCGTCTACCGGGAGGAGCGGCCGGACAATGTGGTGGAGCTGGACCCGTCCATCACCAACGTCCCCACGGAGGAAGACCACTACTACCCCGTCCCTGTGGAGACCGGCATCTCCGACACCAAAAATGTGGAGATCAAGTCCGGCGTTCAGGACGGCGAGCAGGTGTTCATCAATTACACCGTCACCAGCGGAAGCGGCAGCTACGGGATGTACGGATGAGGTGCCGCCATGCTCATTGACATTCAGGACCTCTATAAGATCTACAACGAGGGTCAGGAGAGCGAGGTGCGGGCCCTGGACGGCGTCTCCCTCCAGATCGACCAGGGGGAGTTCGTGGCCATCGTGGGCGCCTCCGGCTCCGGCAAGTCTACTCTGATGAACGTGCTGGGCTGCCTGGACGTGCCCACCTATGGGCAGTATTTCCTGGACGGCACCGATGTCACCTCCCTGTCGGACAAGGAGCTGGCCCGCATCCGAAACCGGGAGATTGGCTTCATTTTCCAGGGCTACAACCTGCTCCAGGACCTGAACGCCCTGGACAACGTGACCCTGCCCCTGATCTACCGGGGCACCTCCATCTGGGAGCGGGAGGAGCTGGCCATGGCCGCCCTGGACCGGGTGGGTATGGCCGACCGGGCGCGCCACCGGCCCAGCCAGATGTCCGGCGGCCAGCAGCAGCGGGTGGCCATCGCCCGGGCCATCGCCACCCA
>JBJEYS010000034.1:0-3041 GCA_051886995.1 Oscillospiraceae bacterium | reverse complement strand
TCGCCTACGCGGGCGTCATCCTGGGCAACGGCCTGAGCGCCGCGGCCAGCATCCCGGGCAACCTGATCCAGGCCGTGTTCGGCCTGGCGGCGGCCGTGATCCTGGTGCAGATCCTGGAGAAGGCCAAGGCGCTGCCGCAGCTGTGATGTGCAGATGCGCAAGAGAAAAACCGCAGGGACGGAATTTCCGTTCCTGCGGTTTTTGTTTGGGGACGGGGCGGGCGGCTGATAGCCGCCCCTACATATTTATGGTATAATTTCAAAAAACGTACAATATTCCGGGGCGGTTTGCGACTGGATGGGTGAGAGGAGGACGCGGCATGGACGATGAAACGATCGTTAAACTGTATTTTCAGCGCAGCGAGCAGGCCCTTTGGGAGACCGACGCCAAGTACGGCCCCTACTGCCGGAGCATCGCGCTGAACATTCTCAGCGTGCGGGAGGACGCGGAGGAGTGCGTCAACGACACCTGGCACGCCGCCTGGAACCGGATGCCCCCCGAACTGCCCCGGTGTCTGCGCGCCTTTCTGGGGCGCATCACCCGCAACCTGTCCATCAGCCGCTTCCGTGCCGACCACGCCCAAAAGCGCTTCAGCGGCATGGAGGTGCTGCTCTCCGAGCTGGACGACTGCGTGCCCGACGCCCACGGCGTGGAGGAGCTGGCGGACGCCCGGCGGCTGTCGGAGCTCATCAGCGCCTGGCTGGACGGCCTTTCCGACGACGACTGCGCCCTGTTCGTGCGCCGCTACTGGCACGGGGACGCAGTGAAGGACCTGGCGCGGAAGTGGGGCTGCACGGCGGGGCAGATGGCCCAGCGGATGCTCAAGCTGCGCCGGGAACTGAAAGCCTATCTGGAACAGGAGGGAGTTGCCGTATGAAAAAAAGCGAGAAACTGTTTGACGCCGTCACCGACATCCGGGACGATCTGGTGGAGCGGGCCGAGGCCCACAGGCCCCGGCGCAGGAGATGGTGGCCCGCCGCCGTGGCGGCGGTGCTGGTGGTGGCCATCGTGGGCGGCGTGGTCCTGTGGCCGGGTGGGACGGGCACCCCGGGCGGCACGGCGGCGGGGCCGGGTGATCCGCCCGCGGACGCTGTGACCCGGCGGCCCGGAAATTCCTACACGGCCGCCCTGGCCTATGCCGTGGCCGCGGCGGAGTACCCGGAGATGGCACAGTACCCCGGAGAAAGCGGGGACTATTCCGCCTGGTGGAAGGACGTCCAGGCCCAGCAAAGGCCGGAGGGCTACGCCGACGGGCTGGAGGGGTTTTTTACCGGGAGTATTCAGGAGTTCCTGTCCGGGGCGGGGGATGAAAACCGGGTGTACTCCCCGGTGAACGTCTACATGGCCCTGGCCATGCTGGCCGAGCTGACCGACGGGAACAGCCGGGCGCAGATTTTAAACCTGCTGGGCAGCGGCAGCATGGAGGCCGTGCGGAAGCAGGCTTCCGACGTGTGGAACGCCAATTACTGCGACGACGGGCTCGTCACCAGCGTGCTGGCGAGCTCGGTGTGGCTGAATGAGAACATTTCGTTTGTGCAAAAGACCATGGACACCCTGGCGGAGGTCTATTACGCCTCCTCCTATCAGGGTGAAATGGGCTCGGAGGAGTTCAACAAGGCCCTGCAGGACTGGCTGAACCAGCAGACCGGAGCTCTGCTGGAGGAGCAGGCGGGGCAGATCGAGATGAACGCCGACACCATTCTGGCCCTGGCCACCACCATCTGTTTCCGGGCCCAGTGGGCCGATGAATTTTCGGAAAACAGGACGCAGCCGGACGTGTTCCACGCCAGCGCCGGGGATGTGACCTGCGATTTCATGCACCGGAGCGACGTTCAGGCGTACTACTGGGGCGACAGGTTCTCCGCCGTGGCCCAGAGCCTGCAGAACGCGGGGGAGATGTGGCTGATCCTGCCCGACGAGGGGGTCAGCGTGGACGACCTGCTGCGGGATGAACAAACGATGGAATTCCTGCTCGCGGACGGGGAGTGGGACAACAACGAATTCCTGCAAGTCAACCTGTCCGTGCCCAAGTTCGACGTGACCTCCCAGCTGGATCTGATCGGCGGGCTGAAGGCCCTGGGCGTGACCGATGTGTTTGATGACGCGGTCTCCGACTTCTCCCCCATGACGCGGGACGTGGACGGACTCTATGTGTCCCGTGCCCAGCACGATGCTCGGGTGACCATCGACGAGAAGGGCTGCACCGCCGCGGCCTACACCGTTATGGCCGTGGACGCCGGCGGCTTTCTGCCGCCCGAGGAGGAGATCGACTTCGTGCTGGACCGGCCCTTCCTGTTCGCCATCACCGGCGCCGACGGCGTGCCCCTGTTCGTGGGCGTGGTGAACCGGCCGTAAAAGGAGAAGATTCCGGGAGATAAAATCGCATTTTTCGCCGTTTCGTCATTGTCACAAAAAAGGATTTGTGATAAACTAATCCAAATGTGTGTTGACGGAAGGGGGCGGGCGCGCCCATGGGCGCGCCCGGCGAATGATGCTGAAACAAGGATTTGACAACGACAAATATCTGGATATGCAGTCCAGCCGCATTGCCGAGCGCATCGCCCAGTTCGGCGGCAAGCTCTACCTGGAGTTCGGCGGCAAGCTGTTCGACGACTACCACGCCGCCCGGGTGCTGCCCGGGTTCGAGCCGGACAGCAAGATCCGCATGCTGAAGCAGCTGAAGGACCGGGTGGAGATGGTCATCGCCATCAACGCCGCCGACATCGAGCAGAGCAAGGTGCGCGCCGACTACGGCATCACCTACGACGCCGACGTGCTGCGCCTGATCGACGCCTTCCGCGCCCAGGGCCTGTATGTGGGCAGCGTGGCCATCACCCGGTACGCCGGGCAGCCCGCCGCCGACGCCTTCAAGCGCCGCCTGGAAAAGCTGGGCGTGGCCGTCTACCTGCACTACCCCATCTCCGGCTATCCCCACAACATCCCCCTGATCGTCAGCGACGACGGGTACGGCAAAAACGAGTACATTGAGACCACCCGGCCCCTGGTGGTGGTCACCGCCCCCGGCCCCGGCAGCGGCAAGA
>JBJEYS010000033.1:0-3046 GCA_051886995.1 Oscillospiraceae bacterium | reverse complement strand
GCGGCCTTGGAGCGGGCGTCGGGGCCGATGGTGTCGGCGGCGAAGATCACCTCCTGGCCCAGCAGCTCGCTTAGCCGCGCGGCCACAGGAGCCAGGGTCAGCTCAAGCTTGACCTGACCCTTGGGCTTGCCCAGGTGGGAGCAGGCGATGACGGCGGCGCCGTGCTCCAGCAGATAGCGAATGGTGGGCAGGGCGGCCACGATGCGCTTGTCGTCGGTGATGGCGCGGGTGGTCTTGTCCTGGGGCACGTTGAAGTCGCAGCGCAGCAGGACCTTCTTGCCGGAAACGTCTATGTCTTGTACGGTCTTCTTCTGATAATTCATACCGAAACCCCTTTCATTTCTCCCTCTCCGCTCAGCCCGGGGAAGCCGGTCTGGCGCAGAGCTTCATAGGTAAGAACGGCGACGGAATTTGCCAGGTTGAGACTGCGGGCGTCCTCCCGCATCGGGATGCGGATACACCGGTCGGCGTGCTCCATGCGGAACCATTCGGGCAGGCCGGCGGTCTCCTTGCCGAAAAACAGATAACAGTCGGGCCGGAACCGGGCCTGGTCGTAGCTGCGGGGGGCCTTGGTGGTGGCCAGCCACAGGTCCGGCTGCGGGTGCCGGGCGAAAAAATCGTCCAGGCTGTCATAGACGTGCAGGTCCACCATGGGCCAGTAGTCCAGCCCCGCGCGCTTGACCGCCTTGTCGGAGATGTCGAAGCCCAGAGGGCGGATCAGGTGCAGCCGGCTTCGGGTGGCGGCGCAGGTGCGGGCGATGTTGCCGGTATTCATGGGGATCTCCGGCTCCACGAGAACGATGTTGACCATGGTGAAACTCTCCTTCTCACGAACGAAGTACATTGTAATCTAAAATGGTGCGGATTTCAAGGCAAAAACGGCGAATAAAGTGTTTGAAATAAAGAACTGTATAAATGGACAAACTTTCGCCCGTATGCTACAATAAAGCCGGCGCGGTGATCGCCGCGCCGGGAGGCGTAAAAGATGGAAAAGCAAGCATATCGGCGCATCGTGGTCAAGGTGGGCACGTCCACCCTGACCCGCGAAAACGGCGCGCTGAACCTACATAATATGGACCACCTGGCCCGCACCCTGTCCGACCTGCGGGGTATGGGACACGAGATCATTCTGGTGTCCTCGGGCGCCATCGGCGTGGGCACCGGCAAGCTGGGCCTGCCCGAGCGCCCCAAAGAGCTGCGCATGAAGCAGGCGGTGGCCGCCGTGGGCCAGTGTGAGCTGATGCACCTGTACGACAAATTTTTCGGCGAGTACGGCTACACCGTGGCCCAGATCCTCCTGACCGACGAGGACGTGGAGGATGCCGTGCGCAGCGAGCATCTGGCCAACACCTTCTCCTCCCTGCTGGAGCTGGGCTGTATCCCCGTGGTCAACGAAAACGACTCGGTCTCCTCCGCGGAGATCGAGACCGGCAAGTGCAAGGTCCTGGGCGACAACGACACCCTGTCCGCCATCGTGGCCCGGCTCTGCCGGGCCGACCTGCTGGTCCTGCTGTCGGACATCGACGGGCTGTACAGCGCCGACCCCCGCAGGGACCCCGGCGCCAAGCTGATCGAACGGGTGGAGGAGATCACCTCGGAGCTGGAGGCCATGGCCGGCGGCGCGGGCACCTGGCGGGGCACCGGCGGCATGGCCACCAAGCTGACGGCCGCCAGGACCGCCATGCGGGCAGGTATCGACATGGTCATTACCAACGGCGCCAACATGGAGGCGCTGTATGAGATCGTGGAAGGAAAACCGGTGGGCACGCGCTTCTGCGCGAAGCGGTAAGGAGGGAATACCTGTGAGCGAAAAGAAGGAGATGACCGTTCTGGAGACCCAGGGACTGGCCGCCAAAAACGCCGCCCGGATTTTGGCCGTGGCGGGGACCGACCTGAAAAACAAGGCCCTGGCGGCCATCTGTAAGGCCCTGGTGGAGCGGCGGGAGGAACTTCTGGCCGCCAATGAGGCCGACCTGGCCGCCGCCCAGGCGGGCGGCATGAGCGCCGCCCTGCTGGACCGCCTGGCGCTGGACACCAAGCGCATCGACGGCATCGTGGAGGGGGTGCGCCAGGTGGCGGCCCTGCCCGACCCCATCGGCCAGGTGACCAAAATGGAGCGCCGCCCCAACGGCCTGATCATCGGCCGCCGCCGGGTGCCCCTGGGCGTGGTGGGCATCATCTACGAGGCCCGGCCCAACGTGACCGTGGACGCCGCCGCCCTGTGCCTGAAATCGGGCAACGCCGTCATTCTGCGGGGCGGCAAGGAGGCTATCCACAGTAACAAGGCCAGCGTGCACATCATGCGGGACGCTCTGGAATCGGTGGGCCTGCCCCGGGACTGCGTGACCCTGGTGGAGGACACCCGCCGGGAGAGCGCCTACGAGCTGATGAATCTGACGGAATACCTGGATGTGCTGATCCCCCGTGGGGGAAGAAACCTGATCCGGGCGGTGGTGCAGAACGCCCGGGTGCCCGTCATTGAGACGGGCAGCGGCGTGTGCCATGTGTATGTGGACGAGGCGGCCGACCTGCAGATGGCCGCCGAGATCATCTACAACGCCAAGTGCTCCCGCCCCTCGGTGTGCAACGCCGCCGAGTGCCTGCTGGTCCACCGGGCTGTGGCCCGGGAGTTTCTGCCCATGGCCTGGGAGTTTTTGAAGAGCAAGAACGTGGAGCTGCACGGCGACCCCATGACCCGGGAGATCCTGGGCAAGGTGACCGTGGTGCCCGCCACGGCGGAGGACTGGGACACCGAGTACGGCGACTATAAGCTGGCGGTGCGGGTGGTGGCCGACGTGGACGAGGCCATGGACTTCATCGCCGAGCACGGCACCGGCCACTCGGAGGCCATCGTCACCGAGAATTACACCACCGCCCAGAGATTTCTGGATGAGGTGGACGCGGCGGCGGTGTACGTCAACGCTTCCACCCGCTTCACCGACGGCTTTGAGTTCGGCCTGGGCGCGGAGATCGGCATCTCCACCCAGAAGATGCACGCCCGCGGCCCCATGGGCCTGGAGGAACTGACCAGCTCCAAGTACATCAT
>JBJEYS010000032.1:8695-13189 GCA_051886995.1 Oscillospiraceae bacterium | reverse complement strand
GGCAGATGGGGAGGTAGAGCTGGCTGATCTGGTACGCCTTGGGCAGGTCGGGGTAGAAGTAGTTCTTCCGGTCGAATTTGTTGTATTTGGTGATGGTGCAGTTCAGGGCCAGACCGGCCTTGACAGCGAAGTCCAGTACGCTCTTGTTGAGCACGGGCAGGGTGCCCGGCATGCCGGTGCACACGGGGCAGCAGTGGGTGTTGGGATCGCCCCCGAACTCCGTGGTGCAGGAGCAGAAGATCTTGGTTTTGGTGGCCAGCTCCACGTGGGTCTCCAGGCCGATGACAGTTTCCCAGGTCATGTTACTTCGCCCCCTTCTTGTGATAGTCGGTGTCCAGCTGGAACGCGTGGGCGGCGTTCAGCACCTTGCCCTCTCCGAAGTGGGGGCCGATCAGCTGGCAGCCGATGGGCATCCCATTGGTGTCGAAGCCGCAGGGCATGGACAGACCGGGCAGGCCCGCCAGGTTGACCGACACGGTGTAGATGTCACTCAAATACATCTGCAGGGGGTCGGACAGGGACTGCCCCAGCTTGGGGGCGGTGGTGGGAGCCACCGGGGTCAGCAGCAGGTCGTATTTGCCAAAAGCCTCGTCGAAGGCCTGCTTGATCAGAGCCTTCACCTGGAGGGCCTTTTTGTAGTAGGCGTCGTAATAGCCGGTGGAGAGCACGAAGGTGCCCAGCAGGATGCGCCGCTTGACCTCGGCGCCGAAGCCCTCGGTGCGGGTTTTGTTGTACAGGTCGGTCAGATCCTCGTAGCCCTCAGCCCGCCAGCCGTACTTGACCCCGTCGAAGCGGGAGAGGTTGGAGGAGGCCTCGGCGGCGGCAATGATATAGTAGGTGGGCACCACGTAGGGCATGATGGGCAGGGCGCACTCTTCCACTACGGCTCCCCGGGCCTTGAGCACGTCGGCCGCCGCCAGGACGGCTTTGCGCACGTCCTCGTTCAGACCGTCGCCGAAGCAGTCGGCGGGGATGCCGATCTTCATGCCCTTCACGTCGCCGGTCAGGGTTTCCAGCAGGTGGCCGTAGTCCCCGTCCAGGCTGGTACCGTCCCGGCTGTCCCGGCCCTGGATCACGTCCAGAATGGCGGCGCAGTCGGCGGCGTCCCGGCAGAGGGGGCCCATCTGGTCCAGGGAGGAGGCGTAGGCGATCAGACCGTAGCGGGACACGGTGCCGTAGGTGGGCTTCATGCCGGTGACCCCGCAGTAGGAGGCGGGCTGGCGGATGGAGCCGCCGGTGTCGCTGCCGATGGCGTACCAGCCCATGCGCGCGGCCACGGCGGCGGCCGCGCCGCCGGAGGAGCCGCCGGGGGCCCGGGACAGGTCCCAGGGGTTTTTGACGGGGCCGTAGAAGGAGGTCTCCGAAGTGGAGCCCATGGCGAACTCATCCATGTTCAGCTTGCCCAGGCTCAAAGCGCCGGCGGCGCTCATCCGCTCCACCAGGGTGGCGTCGTAGGGGGGCTTGAAGTCGCCCAGGATCTTGGAGGCGCAGGAGGTCTTGACCCCCTTGGTGCAGATGTTGTCCTTGAAGGACATGGGCACGCCGTACAGGGGGGAGGTGGCCTCCTTCACGCCCTTCTGCAGCTCCTCCGCCCGCTTCAGGGCTTCCTCGGCGGTGACGGTGATGAAGGCGTTGCAGTCCGCGTCCCGGGCGGCCAGACGGTCCAGAGCCGCCTGGGTGGCCTCGGGTATGCTGACCTCGCCTGCTTTGATCTTCTCGCCCAGCTGGAGGGCGGTCAATTCCAAAAGTTCCATGGGTACCTCCTTATTCCACGGTCTTGGGGACCAGGAAGGCCTCTTCGTCGGGGACCGGGGCGTTGGCCAGCAGCTCGTCCCTGGCCTGGGAGGGGACCACCGTGTCGGGCCGGGTGACATTGCGCACGGGGAACACGTGGCTCATGGGCTCCACGCCCTCGGTGTCCAGAGTGTTGAGCACGTCCATATAGGTGACGATGGATTCCAGCTCGGCGGCCATCTGGGCCTTTTCGCTCTCGGGGAGCTTGAGCCGGGAGAGGATGGACACATAGTCCACCATTTCTTCGGTGATCTTCATTGAGGGGTCCTCCTTTTAGGGTTCCAGCCGGGACAGGTCCCGGGGGAACAGGCTGGCGTGGCGCACGTTGTCCAGACCGCACAGCCGGGCGGTCAGCCGCTCCAGGCCGATGCCCAGGCCGCCGTGGGGGGGCATGCCGTGCTTGTGGATCATCAGATAGCTCTGGAATTCCTCCGGGTCCATGCCCCGGTCCAGCATCTTGGCGATCTGCTCGCCGTAGCTGTGGATGCGCTGGCCGCCGGTGGTGACCTCCATGCCCCGGAACAGCAGGTCGAAGGAGAGGGTGTATTTGGGGTTCTCCGGGTCGTCCATGGCGTAGAAGGGACGCTTCTTGGAGGGGTAGTGGGTGACGAACACGAAGTCGCTGTCAAACTCCTCCTTCACGTACTGGCCGATGTGGATCTCCTCCTCGGGCTCCAGGTCGTAGGGGTCGCGGATCTGGTAGCCGTACTTGGCGGAGGCCAGCTTCTTGGCCTCGTCAAAGCGCAGGCAGGGGATCTGATCCACCCGGGGCAGGACCACGTCCAGCCGCTGCAGGTCGGCGGCGTACTCGTCCTGCAGCAACTTCATGGCGTGCTGCAAAAAGCCGGTTTCCATCTCCATAATGTCCTCGAAGGAGGAGAGATAACCCATCTCGAAGTCCAGGGAGGTGTACTCGTTCAGGTGGCGGGTGGTGTTGTGCTTCTCCGCCCGGAAGACGGGAGCCACCTCGTACACTCGCTCATAGACCCCCACCATGGTCTGCTTGTAGAACTGGGGGGACTGGGCCAGGAAGGCCTTGCGGCCGAAGTAGTCCAGGCGGAAGATGTTGGAGCCGCCCTCGGCGCCCGCGTGGACGATCTTGGGCGTGTGGATCTCGGTAAAGCCCTGGCTCGTCAGGTAGTCCCGGAAGGCCCGGGTCAGGGCCTCCTGGATCTTGAAAACGGAACGCATTTTCAGGTTGCGCAGCACCACCGGGCGCAGGGAGAGCTCGGTGTCCAGGTTGAGCTTCAGCTTCCACTTGTTCACGGGCACGGGCATGGGCTCGGCGGGGCGGGAGAGGGTCTGGATGGCGCAGACCTGCAGCTCATATCCGCCGGGAGCGCGCTCCTCAGCATGGACGATGCCGGTGACCACCACAGTGGATTCCTCCGGCGGCGGCAGAAGCTTGGGGTCGCACACGCACTGGAGCACCCCGTCGCGCTTGCGCAGGGTCAGGAAGGTGATGCCGCCCATGTCGCGCAGGGCGTGGACCGCACCGTGGACCGAGACCGTGCGTCCCACCATTTTGGGCAGGTCGCGCAGCTCCACGCGGTCGGTGCAATGAGTTCCGGTTGTAAATTGCATGGTTCATTTCTCCTTTGGCGGCCCGGGAAACAAAAAGTCCCGAGCCGAAATTCGGCTCGGGACGAAATCAGTGATTCCGTGGTACCACCCGAGTTGCCACGGCGAGAAAACCGTGACCGCTCAAACCCTTAACGCGGGAAACGTGCGGACCTACCTGCCAAAAGACGCTCGGGCCGCCGGCTCAAAAGTGTTGCGCATCCCCATCTTGCCGGATCGGGCTCTCAGTCGGTGACCCGAATTCTCTGGCGGCCGCCATAGGGCGCGGTCTTTTTCATTGCCTTTGATGCAAGAAGTATAAATGCAACTTGCAAATTTGTCAATCATATTTTTTTGCAAATCTGAAAAAAGTATGCTACAATGCCTTGTATATTATGACAACAAGGGAGGGGAACCGTGATGCTGGACTGGGAAACGCTGGAGAGCCAGTGTAAGTCCTGCCGGAAGTGCGCCCTGGCGGACACCCGCACCAACGTGGTCTTCGGCGTGGGCGTACGCGACGCCGAGGTCATGTTCATCGGCGAGGGCCCCGGCGAACAGGAGGACCTGACCGGCGAGCCCTTTGTGGGCCGCGCGGGCAAGCTGCTGGACGAGATGCTCTCCATCATCGACCTGGACCGCAAGACCAATATTTACATCGGCAACATGGTCAAGTGCCGTCCGCCGGGAAACCGGGACCCGCTGAACACCGAGCAGGATGCCTGCATTGACTATCTGCGCAATCAGGTGGCCCTGATCCGCCCCAAGATCATCGTCTGCCTGGGGCGCGTTGCGGCCATGCGCATTATCAAAGAGGACTTCAAGATCACCAAGGAGCACGGCCAGTGGTTTGAGAAAAACGGCGTGTGGATGATGGCGATGCTCCACCCGGCGGCCCTGCTGCGGGACCCCCGCCGCAAGCCGGACGCCTTTGTGGACCTGAAGATCCTGCAGGCGAAGATCAAAGAAATCTGTGACCATACATACTGAGATAAAGGAGACTTGTTTTATGCTGTCCCAAGAAGCGGTCCAGCTGGGCACGAACCGCAGCGTGATCCGTGAGCTGTTCGAGTTCGGCAAGATCCGTGCCGCCCAGGTCGGCGCGGAAAATGTGTTTGACTTTTCCATCGGCAACCCCAG
>JBJEYS010000032.1:6552-8595 GCA_051886995.1 Oscillospiraceae bacterium | reverse complement strand
GTGCCGCCCAGGTCGGCGCGGAAAATGTGTTTGACTTTTCCATCGGCAACCCCAGTGTCCCGGCACCCCAGTGCGTGGCGGACGCCGCGCGGGAACTGCTGGAGGGCGACCCCATCGCCCTGCACGGCTACACCAGCGCCCAGGGCGACGCCACTGTGCGCACGGTAATCACCGAGCACCTGAATGAGCGCTTCAACACGTCCTACCGCCCGGAGCACCTCTACATGACCGTGGGCGCCGCCGCGGCCCTGTGCTGCTGCTTCCACGGCCTGACCTGCCCGGGCGACGAGTACATCTGCTTCGCGCCCTACTTCCCCGAGTACGGGGTGTTCATCCGGGGCGCGGGAGCGAAGATGGTGGTCATTCCGGCGGAGATCGAGGCCTTCCAGATCGACTTCGACGCCTTTGAGGCGGCCATCAATGAGCACACCAAAGGCGTGGTGGTCAACTCCCCCAACAACCCCTGCGGCGCGGTCTATTCCGCTGAGACGGTGCAGCGCCTGGCGGACATCCTGCGCGCCAAGTCCGCCCAGTACGGCCACCCCATCTACCTGATCTCGGACGAGCCGTACCGGGAGATCGTCTACGGCGTCACGGTGCCCTGGCTGCCCAACTTCTATGACAATACCCTGGTGTGCTATTCCTACAGCAAATCCCTCTCCCTGCCCGGCGAGCGCATCGGCTATGTGCTGGTGCCCCCCGCGGTGGAGGATCACGACACGGTTTACGCCGCCGTGGCCGGCGCGGGCCGGAAGCTGGGCTATGTCTGCGCCCCGTCCCTGTTCCAGTATGTGATCGCCCGCTGCGACGGGCAGACCGCCGACCTTTCGGTGTACAAGCGCAACAAGGAACTGCTGGTCAAGAGCCTGCGGGAGATGGGCTACCACTGCGTGGAGCCGGGCGGGACCTTCTACCTGTTCCCCCGCACCCTGGAGCCGGACGACATGGCCTTCTCCGAGCGGGCCAAGAAGTACGACCTGCTGCTGGTACCCGGCAGCGGCTTCGGCTGCCCCGGCCATGTGCGCCTGTCCTTCTGCGTGCCCACCGAGCGCATCGAGCGCTCTCTGCCCGCCTTTGAAAAGCTGATAAAGGAATATCGTTAAAAGCCATATGAAAAGCCCGCCGTGGAACTCCGCGGCGGGCTTTTTGCGCTTACAGGAACGCGATGACCCGATACATCAGCAGGAAGTGGCACACGCTGCCCAGGAGGATGAACAGGTGAAAGACTTCGTGACAGCCAAACTTTGGATTGTTCCGCCCCGGCCATTTCAGGGCGTAGAGCACGCCGCCGACGGTATACAGCACACCGCCCAGCAGCAGCCAGAACAGCCCCTGGGGCGGAAGTACCTGAACGATGGGATAAATGGCAATGATCGCCAGCCAGCCCATGAAAATATAGATGCCCGCCGTCACCCAGCGAGGGGCGTTGATCCAGAGCAGGGACATGGCCAGCCCCGCCAGGGCCAGTCCCCAAATGACGCCGAACAGCGACCAGCCCCAACCGCCCCGCAGGGGGATCAGGCAGATGGGAGTATAGGTGCCGGCGATGAGAAAATAGATGGAGGTGTGGTCGACCTTGCGCAGGATGATGCGGCCCTTGACCGATGTGTTGATGCAGTGGTACAGGGTGCTGGCGGTGTACAGCACGATCATGGTGGCACCGTAGATGGAAAAGGTCACATAGTGCCAGGCGGAGCCGCCCAGCATCGCGGTGCGCACCAGCAGAAGTACCGTGCCTATGACCGCCAACAGGGCACCCGCGCCGTGGGTCATGGCGGACCAGGGGCGCAGTCCGTCGTAGGGATCCCGCCCCTTTTCCCTGGGCGCCCGGCGGTGCTTTTTTTCAGTTTTCTGGTTTGCCTGGAACAGGGGAGAAGTGCGGGGATTGATTATTTCGTCCATCTTGATCACCGAGAAGTAGTATACACCATTTATCACGAGAAAGCAATATAAAAATGATGAAATATAATTTAAAAAACTATATTAAAAAATGGAAGGAAAATAAAAATTACAAAAAAGTAACAAAAAGTATTGAAATTGTAA
>JBJEYS010000032.1:0-6452 GCA_051886995.1 Oscillospiraceae bacterium | reverse complement strand
AAATGGAAGGAAAATAAAAATTACAAAAAAGTAACAAAAAGTATTGAAATTGTAACAGGGCTGTCGTATAATTGGTTACAAAGCAGAAACAACACGAGGAGGAATCCCCTGTGCATTTGTGTAAGCGACTGGCCGGCTGCCTGCTGGCCCTGATTTTGGTGGCAACCCTGACGCCGGCGGCTTCCGCCCGTCAGCTTTACTCTTACATTCTGAACGCCGGCTGCGCGGAGGAGATCGGAGTCATGCTGGACGCGATCTCCGAGCAGACCTTTTCCGTGACCAATGCCGCAGACGTTCGTTCCTATATTGAGCATTTCCTGTACCGCAGCAGCTTTTCGGCCATTAACGGCGGCCGTTTTCCCTACACCAACGCCCAGGGTTACTGGGCGGGGAAGGCGGTTTCGGACGGCACCTATTACCAGGTGGTCAGCGCCACCGGCTGTTTCGCCTACTGCAAATTTGTCTCGCAGGCGATCTACGGGACCGCGGGGGAGCGCCGTGACCTGGGGGAGAGTGCGGGCCGTATCACCGCGGACGGCCTGAAAAACTTCCTGAAGCTGTACGCCCAGGCGGGTGAGCACATCCGGATCGACAGCAAGCACTCTGTTACCTTTGTTTCCGGCAATGAGGAGGGCTTCTACTACCTGGATTACGCGGGCGATCAGAATCCCCGTATTTACCTGCGCTATTCCACCTATGCCAATTTTGCTGCGTATTGCAACAGTTTATGCAAAAAGGTCTGGATCTACGAGGCTGATCACGCGGAGAACGCCGAGATCCCGGCCGAGCCAGAGAGCTACCAGCCGGCCGACTGGTTTGCCGACCATGCTTTGGCGGCGGAAGAACTGGGCCTGACCCAGAGCGGAAATACCCTGGCGTACGATGGCGGACTGACCCTGGCGGAGACGGCAACGCTGGTCGCGCGTGTGCACAGCCTGATCACCGAAGGCGGTACAGAGCTCCAGACTCAGGGCGGCCAGACCTGGTACGATCCGTATGTGGACTATCTGAAGGAAAATCAGATCCTGGATTCCGACCTGGACTACAGCGGCATGACCACCCGGGATCAGTTTGTCAGCCTGCTGTACGCCGCTGTGCCCGCGGACATGGAACTGGAGAGCCTGAATCCGCCGGTCACCTTTACGGACGCTGCTGGGATCAGCGACCCTCAGGCGGTAGAGGCGCTCTGCCAGGCGGGGGTTTTGACCGGCGTGCAGGAACCGGATGGCGTCTATTTCTACCCGGACAATCTCATCACCCGGGGCGAGGCCATTGTCCTGATTACCCGTCTGGTCCTGTCGGAATATCGGGTGAGCGTGAATTAACAAATCAGAAGTATGAAAAATGGAGAGCCGCTTGGCTCTCCATTTTTGTATGATATTCGGTGCTTAATTCCATCCCAGCAGGAAATAGGAGTACAGCAGGAGCTGGCGGTTCTGGTGGTCGGCCAGGTCGCTGGTGATGATCTCCTGGATGCGGGACATACGATAAATCAGACTGTTTCGGTGCAGGTTCAGGCGGGCGGCCGTGTCGGTGTAATTGCCGCCGCAGAGCAGATACTCAAACAGGGTGTGAACATACTGGGAGTCACCCCGGCGGTCCACCTCCTCCAGCCGGCGCAGGTCGGGGTGAATGTAGCCCTGCAGGTCGGGGATCTCCTTCAGCTCGGCGGAGATACAGGTGCAGGCAGCCTGGTACATGGTGGCATGGGTACGCCCCATCTCCTCGGCAGACTCCAGGGCGGTCAGAGCCTGACGATAGAATTCCGGCACGCGCTCCAGCCCTGTGAAGTCGTAGCTGACCCCCCAGGTGAAGGGGTCGGAGGGGATCAGCTCACCCAGACGGTCCACCGCCTTGGCGTAGCCCTTGCTCTTGGTAACGTTAAAAACGCACACCACACCGCCGTCGTAGTGGAACACGCAGGAGTTGGGCATCTGCTCCACCAGCTTTTCCCGCAGGACGCCCAGCAGGGGGGTCTCGCACCGGGCGTGCTCCCGGATGACCGCCACGGCCATGGAGTCCTCTTCCCGCCAGCCGGTGGCCTCGCGCACGGTCTGCAGGTTGGCCGGGTTGCACTCCTGCTGGTCCAGCAGCCCGGTGAAGAAATTGGTCAGGCCGGAGAAGGAGAAATACAGGGAGCGGTTGGCCGAGATGTACCGGGACACCATGTCAGAGAATACCTGCATCAGGTGGGTGTCGCCGGGGTTGAAGTGATCCTTATACTCCAGAGCCACGATTTCGCACACCCGCTGCCCGTCCACCCACACGTTGGTGCGCAGCACCATGCCGCCGTAGAAGGGGGAGCGGAGCAGGGCGGGGTAGCGCTGGAGAAAGACCTTCTGGAATTCCGGGTCCAGGCTGACCGTCTTGACCGACTCGAAGTCGGCGGTGCGGTTGACGGCGGAGCGCTCCAGATTGGCCCAGTCCGGGTGAACCGAGGGGTCATAGCCCGGCGTGATGGCGAACACCCAGCTGGAGTCGCCCTTGATGAACATGGGCTGTTTGAAGACCTGATGAGCCACGTCCAGCATGTCCTGCAGGCTGCCCCCGTCCACCAGGACCAGCAGCAGGGAGCGCTCCCACTGGTTGAAGGATTCAAAGCAGCGGGTGATCTCGTTATGGACCTCCACAGGGTCGGCGTCGGGGATGAAGATCAAATCCACGTCGTGGGTCAGGGCGGTCCGGTAACCGGCGCCGCCGGTGACGTTGCTGGCGGGAATAACTCCCACCGTATCAGAACCCGGTACGCCGCGCTCCATAAAGCGGGGGCCGGTCAAAGAGGGCTTGCCGCTGGAGATGATGGGCGTGGGGTTGAACCCTCTGCGCTCCAGCCAGCCGCTCAGTGTCCACATGCTCAGTTTCAAAGAAAGATCCCTCCAGGGTCACAATTACCACATTATAATTACAACTCTAAATATAGCACAATCCGCGAAACAGTTCAACGCCCGTTGGTAGGATGTGCCCAAAAAATTTTTGACCCTTTTGTAAAAAAAATCTGTAGAAAATTTGACAAGAGTCTGGTACCATGGACATGTATCAAAATAGGAAGGATTTGCCGCGCAATCCCGTGTCGGCGCCTTTCTAGAAGTTATAAGGAGGTATTGCAATGCTCCCGCCCAATTTTAACGAACTGGATCAATACAAGGACTACACCCCTCTGGAAGATCCCCATGTGGGACCCGTTGTTGACCCCTACAACGGCCTGGTGTTCTATGAACTCAGCCATGTGTGGGGCACCGGCGTTCCCTCTTATCCCGGCGACGCCGACGTTATCTTCGACCACGGCGTGAAGCACGCTCAGTTCGGCGTGCAGGCGTTCAAGGTCCGCACCAACTTCCATACCGGCACTCACTTCATTGCTCCCATCCATATGTACGCTTACGGCGACGATCTGGAGAAGCTGTCCACCGACCACTTCTTCGGCAACGGCGTCATCCTGGACCTGCGCAATAAGGGCAACTGGGACAAGATCACCGCTGATGATCTGAAGGCCGCCGGCGAGATCCGCGAGGGCGATATGGTCGCCATCAACACCGGCTGGCACCACAAGTATTCCGACTCTCTGGAGTACTTCGGCCAGGCCCCCGGCCTGACCAAGGACGCCGCTGAGTACCTGGTCTCCAAGAAGGTCAAGCTGGTCGCCGTGGATATGCCCTATGTGGACTGCCCCGTCGCCACCGTCCTGACCGCTCACGTCGGCAAGCCCGGCCCCTTCATGCGCCGTCTGGTTCCCACCTACAAGGAGGAGACCGGCCGTGACGCCATGGAGGATTATCCCGGCTTCTATCCCGCCCACAAGACCCTGGCGGAAGCCGGCATCCCCGTTATCCAGCAGATGTCCGGCGATGTGGACGACATCACCGGCAAGCGCGTGACCATGTTCGCTGCTCCCTGGAAGATCCGCCGCGGCGACGCCTGCCCCGTCCGCTTCACCGCGATCCTGGATCCCAGCGGCAATGTCCGCATCGACAAGGGCGAAGCCTTTTAATTGAGAGGAAAGGAGAGTAACGACATGAGTGTTCAGATTTTTGACCTGTCTCATACTTTTGAGCCGTTTATGCCCCAGTGGCCCTCTGGCTGCAACCTGAAAGAGGAAGTCATCCGCTTCCACGCCAACGACGGTATGTACAACATCCAGTGGGAGGGCATCATGCACCGCGGCACCCACATGGACGCCCCTCTGCATGTCACCGAGCTGACCCCCGACATCACTCAGTACCCCCTGTGGCGCTTCTTCGGCACCGGCGTTGCCATCCATGTGCCCAAGGGCAAGTGGGGCAAGATCGAGCCCGAGGATCTGATGAAGTTTGACGACGTCATCAAGGAAGGCGACATCGTCATGGTCAACACCGATCAGCACCACATCTGGGCCGACAGCGACGACTATTTCGCTTACGGCTGCGGCGCCACCGGCGAGCTGGCCAAGTGGTTTGTCGAGAAGAAGGTCAAGATGGTCGGCTACGGCTGCCAGGCCAACGACCATCCCATCGCCACCAAGCTGGTGGACCACGGCCTTGGCCCCACCCGTCCTGACCTGATCGACGAGTGGAAGGCTACCTACGGCCGCGATCCCAAGATCGACTTCCCCCTGTGGGAGCCGGGCCACAAGTTCCTGATGGTCGAGGGTGGTATCCCCGGCATCGAGAACGTGGGCGATGACGGTTACGGCAAGGTTGGCGGCGACTTCGACGAAGTCACCGGCAAGCGCTGCTTCTTTGCTGCTTTCCCCTGGCGTTTCGTCATGGGCGAGGGTTCCGGCGTGCGTGTGCTCGCCATCACCGACCCCGACCAGTCTTTCCGGTTCGAGACCGGCAAGTAATTCAAATCAATTTGCTGGAAAGCGGCGGTCATGTCATTCATTGCGTGGCCGCCGTTTTCAGGGTAAGAAAACCGGCGCGGAGTTGAAGCTCCGCCGCCTTTAACGGAGTGTGAAAAGGAATGTCCGAAATGAAAAAGCAGTGGGAGGAGACCACGCTGGCCAAGGCCCTGGCCAAGAACGGCGAGCGCCGTGAGTCCTTCTCCGCCACCTCGGTGTCCACCGAGCGGCTCTACACCCCCGATGATATCAGCGGGGATTACGATGAAAAGCTGGGCTATCCCGGCCAGTATCCCTTTACCCGCGGCGTGCAGCCCACCATGTACCGCGGCCGTTTCTGGACCATGCGTCAGTATGCGGGCTTCGCGACTGCCGAGGAGTCCAACAACCGTTACAAGTATCTGCTGGAGCAGGGCCAGACCGGTCTGTCCATCGCCTTCGACCTGCCCACCCAGATCGGCTACGACTCCGACGACCCCATGGCCACCGGCGAGGTGGGCAAGGTGGGCGTCGCCATTGACTCTCTGGCCGACATGGAGATCCTGTTCAAGGACATCCCCCTGGACAAGGTTTCCGCCTCCATGACCATCAACGCCCCCGCCAGCGTGCTGCTGTCCTTCTACATTGCCGCCGCTGAGAAGCAGGGCGTTCCCGCCGACAAGCTGATGGGCACCATTCAGAACGACATCCTGAAGGAGTACGCCGCCCGCGGTACATACATCTTCCCGCCCGCGCCCTCCATGCGTCTGATCACCAACATCTTTGAGTTCTGCTCCAAGGAAGTGCCCAAGTGGAACACCATCTCCATCTCCGGCTACCACATCCGTGAGGCCGGCGCCACCGCCGCCCAGGAAGTGGCCTTCACTTTGGCTGACGGTATCGCTTACGTCGACGCCGCCATCAAGGCCGGTATGGACGTGGACGACTTTGCCGGCCGCCTGTCCTTCTTCTTCAACGCCCACAACAACCTGCTGGAAGAGGTGGCCAAGTACCGCGCTGCCCGCCGCCTGTGGGCCAAGATCATGAAGGAGCGTTTCCATGCCAAGAAGGAGCGCTCTCAGATGCTGCGCTTCCACACCCAGACCGGCGGTTCCACGCTGACCGCCCAGCAGCCTGACAACAACATCGTCCGTGTGGCCATCCAGACCCTGGCTGCCGTCATGGGCGGTACCCAGTCCCTGCACACCAACAGCCGTGACGAGGCCCTGGCTCTGCCCACCGAGGACTCCGTGCGTATCGCTCTGCGTACCCAGCAGATCGTGGCATACGAGTCCGGCGTGGCCGACACCATCGACCCCCTGGCCGGCTCCTACTATGTGGAGCACCTGACCGACGAGATCGAGCGCATCGCCAGCGAGTACATCGCCAAGATCGACGATATGGGCGGCGCTGTCAAGGCCATCGAGCAGGGCTACATCCAGCGTGAGATCGCCGACAGCTCCTACAATTATCAGAAGGCCATGGAGGCCGGCGAGCAGATCGTGGTCGGCGTCAACAAGTTCCAGATCGAGGAGCCCCCGGCGAAGGGCCTGCTGCGTGTGGAGGCCACCGTGGCCGACCATCAGATTGCCAAGCTGCACAAGATGAAGGAAGGCCGCGACAACGTCATCGTCAAGCAGCGCCTGGAGGCCCTGCG
>JBJEYS010000031.1:0-3058 GCA_051886995.1 Oscillospiraceae bacterium | reverse complement strand
CAGATTCTTTTTTTTCGGAACGTTCTGTTCATCCATATTCAAAGTACATCCTCATCATACCGCGTCGTCGCGGATTTCACATCGTTCGCAGCGGCTTTGCAGCCGCTTCTCACGCGTTCCATCGCTCCGACTTTTCCCACCGAACCCGCTTCGCTGGGGGTCAAGTGAAGTCAGAGCACATCTTCTTCGTACCAGAGGTTTGTCATGTACAGTCCGCCGGGCGGGGCGGTGGGGCCGGCGTCGGTACGGCAGCGGCCCTCTAAAATAGCGGGAATGTCCTCCGGGGCCAGCTTGCCCTCGGAGGCGTACACGATGGTGCCCACCATGGCCCGGACCATGTTGTACAGAAAGCCGTCGGCGCACACCCGGCAGCAGATCAGGTTTCCCGTGCGCTCCACCTCGAAATAGTGGACAGTGCGCACGGTGGTGCGGGTCTCCGTGCCCACGCTGCGCACGGCGGCAAAGTCATGGGTGCCCACGAACTGTTGTGCGGCGGCGGCCATGACCGACTCGTCCAGGTGCTTGGGGTAGAACCAGACCCGGTCCACATAGAAGGGGTCCCGGATGCGGGAGTTGTAGATCTGATAGGTATATTCCTTCTGAATGCAGGAGCCGATGGCGTTGAAGTCCTCGGGTACCTCAGTGGCCCGGGTGACCACAATGTCCTCGGGCAGGCGGGTGTTGACCGCCAGAGGCAGGCGCTCACAGGGGATGGAGGAGGTGGTGTGGAAATTGGCGATGTACACCCGGGCGTGGACGCCCGCGTCGGTACGGCCCGCACCCACGCACTTTACCGGATGGCCAACCACAGAGGAAAGGGCTGCCTCCAGGGTCTCCTGTACCGTGGCGGCGTTCTTCTGCATCTGCCAGCCGTGGTAGGCGGTTCCCACATATGTCAATTTTAACGCAATATTCCTCATCGTCGTCGCAACCTTCATATCTTTCGTTTCCGTCTCAAGACGAAAACTCACTGCCTGCAAGGGGCACGCCACATCCGTAAGGCGGCGAAGCCGCCGACGGCTACGCAGTCATTTCGGTGCTCCTCCTCTCCCCGGCAAAACCAAAGGTTTTGCCGGGGGCCCCCGGAGAATCGCTTTTACAGCCCGAAGTGCCGCAGAAGCCAGATGCCCACGCAGAGCAGAACACCGAACGCCAGCGCCGCGATGTCACGCCCCGCGTAGTGGAGCTGCTTTAGGCGGGTGCGTCCCTCGCCGCCGTGGTAGCAGCGGCACTCCATGGCAATGGCCAGTTCGTCGGCCCGCCGGAAGGAGGATACGAACAGGGGCACCAGCAGGGGAACCAGGGCCTTGGCTTTCTGGAACAGGTTTCCCGTGTCGAAGTCGGCGCCCCGGGCCCGCTGGGCGGACATGATCTTGTCGGTCTCCTCGATCAGGGTGGGGATAAACCGAAGGGCGATGGACATCATCATGGACAGCTCGTGGACGGGGACCTTGATCTTCTTCAGCGGCCCCAGCAGATTTTCCAGACCATCAGTCAGCATGATGGGGGAGGTGGTGTAAGTCAGCAGGAAGGTGCAGCAGATGAGCATGACGATGCGCAGGATCATGAAGACCGCCGCCCAGATGCCCTCCACGGTGATCTTTAAAAAGCCCCACTGCCAGATGGGATCGCCGGAAGTATAAAACAGGTTGAGCAGGCCGGTGATTATGACCAGGAAGAAAATGGGTTTCATGCCCTTGAACAGGGCAGACGGCTTGATCCTGGACACGGCAACGCATACGGCCAGCACCACGATGAGGACCAGATAGGCGATCAGGGACTTGGCCAGGAACAGGGCCACGATGTAGAGAATGGTAAAGAGGAGCTTGGCGCGGGGATCCATGCGGTGGATGACGGTGTTCCCGGGGAAATACTGGCCCAGGGTAATGTCTTTCAGCGCCATTTACACCGCCCCCTTTTCGTCAGAAGAAGCCTGCTCCATTCCATTTTCAGCGAAGGACGCTGAAAATTCCATATCCGCAGGTTCCTTCTTCCTCTCCCCACAAAGCCGGTTTTCGGCTTTGCGGGGGCCCCGATTCAGCGCGTCCAGCACGGCGTCCCGGGCCTGCTCGATGGTGTACACGGAGGGGTCAATGTCCACGCCCATCTGGCGCAGGCGGTGGAACACCCGGGTCATCTGGGGCACGCCCAGGCCCATCTGCTCCAGCTCGGGGCCGTGGGAGAACACCTCCCGGGGCGCGCCGGAGAAGGGGATTTTGCCGTCGCACACCACCACCAGACGGTCCACGGTGCGGGCCACCTCCTCCATGGAGTGGGACACCAGGATGATGGTGGCGTTCTGCGCCTCATGATAGGCGCGGATGTTCTCCAGGATCTCCTCCACGCCCACCGGGTCCAGGCCGGCGGTGGGCTCGTCCAGCACCAGCACCTTGGGCTCCATGGCGATGACACCGGCGATGGCCACCCGGCGCTTCTGGCCGCCGGACAGCTCAAAGGGGGACTTGTCCAAGATCTCGTCCTTCAGGCCGACGAACCGGGCCGCCTGGCGCACCCGGCGGTCGATCTCATCCTCGTCCAGGCCCATGTTCTTGGGGCCGAAGGAGATGTCTTTATAGACGGTTTCCTCAAAAAGCTGGTATTCCGGGTACTGGAACACCAGACCCACCTGAAAGCGGGTGGCCCGGGTCAGCTCCTTGGACGACCAGATGTCCTGGCCCTCAAAGAGCACCTGGCCCGAGGTGGGCTTGAGCAGACCGTTCAGGTGCTGGATCAGGGTGGATTTGCCCGAGCCGGTGCGGCCGATGATGCCCAGGTATTCCCCCCGGTAGGCGGTAAAGTCCACATCCACCAGGGCGCCCCGCTCAAAGGGGGTGCCGGCGGAGTAGACATGGCAGAGCTGTTTGGTTTCAATGATCGCGTCCATTGCGTACTTCCTTTGGTTGAATTCGGGATCCTGCTCAGCTTAAAAGCTTGGCCAGAGCGTCGGCGCACTCCTCGTCGGTCAGTACGTCCAGGGGGACGTCCAGCCCGGCCTGACGCAGCTCCCACATGAGGGCCACGGGCTCGGGCACCGTCAGGCCGATGGAGCGCAGCATCT
>JBJEYS010000030.1:0-3058 GCA_051886995.1 Oscillospiraceae bacterium | reverse complement strand
TAGTCCACGCTGCCGATGCCTGCGTCAGCCAGCTTCAGGGCCAGGGTCATGGCGACCATAAAGGAGGTATCCGCATCGCTGGCCCCCACCCGGATACGGTAATGAGCGGCCTGTCTGCTCTCTCCGCCCGCACCGATAAAGCCCAGGGGATTGTACAGCCGCACCCGCTCGGCCAGGGCCGTATCGCCCTTCGCCCGCGCGAAAGCATCCGCATATTGGGCGGCCTCCTCCGGGAACTGTTCCGCCAGTTCGGCGACGGCGTCGGCCAGGTCGCCATTGTAGTGGACGTAATCCGCCTCCGGGGTGCCGAACGCCTGATTCTCGCCGCTGTCCATCGTCAGCCGGTCAAAGGATGTGCAGGGCTTCATGCGGCGGCGGTGGTTCAGCACATAGGAATCCAGGTCGGAAATGTGCGCCCGCCGGCCGTCCCAGGACAGCCAGGCGTGCTTGTCCGCGCCGTGGGCCTCGACCATGGGCGGCTCGAATGGGGACGTCTGCTGTCCCTTGGGCGGGCGCAGCATCTTCTCCCCCGGGGTCAAGGCGCCCGGTTCCTTCTGCGGCGGTCTTGGCTCTCTGGGCGCACGGGTCATGTATGTATAATTGCCGGACAGGTAGTCCTCCACGCTGTATTTCTGCGCAAGTCTCCCCTGCTGCAGCCGTGTCAGATAGTCCGTGGCGGAGTCGTCCAGCCGCGCCATCAGATAGTCGTAGCCGCTGCCGCTGCGTCCGTCCTCGTTCAGGCGCAGGGTCTCCCCCGTAGCCGGGTTCTTGAGCTTCAGAGAGTTAAAATACTGAATATACCGCTTTGCAAGGACCGGGGACAGGGCGGTCTGGAAGGGCGTCAAGGCCCCCTCCTCGCTGACCGCATCCTTCCGGAACATCCACTCATAGGCGATGTCCGCGTGCTCCAGGTCGATGATGGGGCAGTAGATCTGAGCGGCCCAGACGGCGTCGCTCTCCTCCAGAAAGGCGCCGTTTTCCCGCAGGAGCGGCAGGTAGCTTTCGTTGTCCCCGGTGACCGCCAGCAGGGTGCTCATGGCGCCGCCCGCGCTGGAGCCCACGCTGACGATCCGGTCCCAGTCTCCGGGCAGACAGGCGCGGTTGTGCCGCAGGAACCGAAGGGCCGTTTTCAGGTCGATCAGGCAGCTGGGGCCCTTCCCCACCAGTTTTCCCGTCTCGTCCCGGGAATCCCGGCCCCGGCAGCCGCAGGTGACATAGACCCAGCCGTGCTCCAGATACTGGGGCGCGGTGCAGCGCGGGCCGCCCAGCCAGGTGTGGGGCATCTGCATATACCCGGCGGCGTTGTTGACAAAGATCACGGGTGCGGACCGGGCCGCCGCGGGAATGGTGCCGTCTTCATTCACCAGCTCCCTGGGGGCGAAAATACTCAAACGCTGAAAGGCCGGGAGCTTCGCCGCGGGAGTGTAGAGAATATCCTCCAGACACCAGCAGTTGTATTTCTCGTCAAAGGTCCACCGGTCGGCGTAGTCCGCCAGCTCCATGGACGTGTTCAAAATGGGGACCTGTTTCATCAGGGGTCATTCCTTTCCAACTTCTTACAGGAATTATACAGCACCCCCGCCTTTTCTGCAAGCGATTTTGCAGCAAAACCGCCCCGCGGCGTGCCGCGGGGCGGTTAATCGTTCCGATTCAGCCCAGCTTGCACAGCTCGGCGGCGGTCCGGGCCGCCAGGCGGGCGTTGTTGTACACCAGCTGGATGTTGGAGGCCAGGCTGTCGCCGCCGGTGATGTCCTTGATCTTGGCCAGCAGGAAGGGCGTGGTCTCCTTGCCGTGGATGCCCAGGGCGTTGGCCTCGGCCACGGCGGCGTCGATGGCCTTGTTGATGACGTCGGCGTCCATGGAGTACTCCTCGGGGATGGGGTTGGTCACCAGCATGCCGCCCTTGTAGCCCAGCTCCCGCTGCACATGGAAGGCGGCGGCCAGCTCCTCGGCGCTGTCGATCTCATAGTCCACGGAAAAGCCGCTCTTGCGGGTATAGAAGGCGGGCAGCTCCTTGGTGCCGAAGCCGATGACGGGCACGCCGTGGGTCTCCAGATACTCCAGGGTCAGGCCCAGGTCCAGGATGGACTTGGCCCCGGCGCACACCACCATGACGGGGGTCTGGGCCAGCTCCTCCAGGTCTGCGGAGATGTCCATGGTGGTCTCAGCGCCCCGGTGGACGCCGCCGATGCCGCCTGTGGCGAATACTTTGATGCCCGCCATGTGGGCGATGATCATGGTGGTGGTGACGGTGGTGGCGCCGTCCTCCCCCCGGGCTACCAGCACGGGCAGGTCCCGGCGGCTGGCCTTGGTGACGGCCAGACCCTTCCTGCCCAGGTACTCGATCTCCTCCCGGGTGCAGCCCGCCTTCAGGCGGCCGCCGATGACGGCGATGGTGGCGGGCACCGCGCCGCACTCCCGGATGATGCGCTCCACGTTCAGAGCGGTCTCCACGTTCTGGGGATAGGGCATGCCGTGGGAGATGATGGTGGACTCCAGGGCCACCACGGGCTTGTTGTTCTGCAGGGCCTCGGCCACCTCGGGGGAAATGTCCAGATATTTGTTCAGCATGGTGAAAAACCTCCAAATGTTTTAAGTCAGTGATCCGCCCGGGATTTCAGGGCGGGACGAATATCGAAACGCCATACGGCGATGACAAACGAGATCAGGGCGAACACCTCGATGATGGTGCACGACCAGGAGCCGGCAATCAGGTTGTACACCAGCACCAGCGGGGAATTGCACAGGTACAGCAGCCGGGTCAGGCGCATGTTGTCCACCCACAGGGCCACGGTGGTCAGCATCATGGCCGCGCCCAGCAGCAGGCAGTAAGGGCCGTCCCAGGTCAGCAGCGGGGACGCGGCGTAGCACGCCAGGAAGAAGACCAGCCACCACTTGCTTCTGGCCCATTTCCGGTCGTTGTAGGAACACACCACCGCCCGCAGCAGACCCAGCAGGTTGATGATGACGCCGGTGGCCGCGCCCAGCAGGGCGTAGTGGGTAATCCACATGACGCAGCACAAAAACTGGAGGGACAGGATGCGCCTGCGGCTTCCGC
>JBJEYS010000029.1:0-3064 GCA_051886995.1 Oscillospiraceae bacterium | reverse complement strand
CCCGCCGCGCCCAGCATATGGCCGGTCATGGACTTGGTGGAGCTGATGGCGATGCGGCGCGCGCGCTCCTCGCCCAGGGCCTTCTTAATGGCCAGAGTCTCGATCTTGTCGTTCATGTGGGTGCCGGTGCCGTGGGCGTTGTAGTACACCCGGTCGGTGTCCACCCCGGCTTCCTGCCAGGCGTCCGCGATGGCCTTGGCGCCGCCCTCGCCCTCCGGCTGGGGGGCGGTCATGTGATAGGCGTCGCAGGTGGAGCCGTAGCCGCACAGCTCGGCGTAGATGTGGGCACCGCGGGCCTTGGCGTGCTCGTACTCCTCCAGGACCAGCGCGCCCGCGCCCTCGCCCATGACGAAGCCGCCGCGGCGGGCGTCAAAGGGCAGGGAGGCCTGCAGGGGATCTTCGGAGAAGGACAGGGCCTGCATATTGCAGAAGCCTGCGGCGGCCAGGGCGTTGACCGTGGCCTCCGCGCCGCCGGCGATCATGGCATCGGCATAGCCGTGGCGGATCAGGCGCATGGCCTCGCCGATGGCGTTGCTGCCCGAAGCGCAGGCGGTCACAGCGGGCATGGACGGGCCCTTGCACTGATAGCGGATGGAGATTGTGCCGGGGACCATGTTGGCGATCATCATGGGGATAAAGTAGGGGGAGACGCGGCGGGGGCCCTTCTCCAGCAGCTTCTGGTGCTCGGACATGAAGGTGGCGATGCCGCCGATGCCCGTGCCGAAGTAGACGCCGATGCGCTCCGGGGCAACGGTGCCCACGATGCCGCTTTCCTCCACCGCCTGGGTAGCGGCGCCCACGGCAAACTGGGTGCAGATGTCGCTGCGCATGACCTCCGGCTTTTCCATGTAGGCCCGGGGGTCAAAGTCCCGCACCTCGGCGGCCACCTTCACCTTATAGTCCGTGGTGTCGAATTTTGTGATGGGACCGATGCCGCATTTGCCTGCTTTGATATTTTCCCAGAAGGTCCGGACGTCATTACCCAGCGGGGTGATGACGCCCAGGCCGGTGACTACGACCCGTTTCATGTGGTACCTCCGAAATTAGAATTGGTCTGCTTCCAGCAGTTGGTTCATGATGGCGGAATACTCCGGCAGTCTCTTTTTGACGTTCAGCGGGGCGCGGCTGTGCGCGTCGATGAAGCAGTGCTCACTTTTGCCTTCCGCCAGCAGAGAGTCGCCCTTTTCCGGGTAGATCCTATACTCATAGACAACCCGCACGCCGTTGAAGAAGGCCAGACGGGTATTAATGGCGACGGTCTCGCCGAATTTGACCGCCGTGTGGTACGAACAGGAAATGTTGACCACCGGAATTTGAACGCCCAGGGCCTCCACATCCGCGTAGCCGATGCCGTTCTGATCCATATAGGCGGTGCGCGCCTCCTCGAACCAGCGGATATAGTTGGAGTGGTGCACGATGCCCATCTGGTCCGTCTCGTAATACTGGACCCGGCGTGTGTATGGTGTGCGATCGTTCATGGGGCGCCTATTTCTTGTCCGTCAGGGCGAAAGAGAACTCCGCCTTGATGCACAGACGGCCGTCCACATAGCCCTCGCCCTCGGCGAAGTAGAAGGGCTTTTTGACCTTCGTGACCCGGCACTTGGTCTCAAACAGGTCGCCCGGGACCACCGGCGACTTGAAGCGGACATTGTTCAGGCCGGTGTACATGGGCAGCTTGCCCTCGGACATCTCGTCGCGGAGCAGCACGCACACCGACTGGGCCAGGATCTCGCAGAGGATCACGCCCGGCACCACGGGGGAGTCGGGAAAGTGCCCCTTCAAAAACCACTCGTCGCCCTTGATGCGCAGCTGTCCGTGGGCCACACCGTCCTCCTCGGTGACCTCATCCAGCAAAAGCATGTTGTCCCGGTGGGGGAGGATCGTTTTGATTTCTTCCTGTGTCACGACAGACACCTCCTGATAGAAAGACAGAGCCGTATCGAACGGCCCTGTCCATGTTACATGGCGATCCCGCCGTCTACGCGGATAACCTCGCCGGTGATATAATCGGCGTTTGCCAAAAAAGCGACGGCCTCGGCCACCTCGTCCGGCTCGCCCAGGCGGCCCAGAGGGATGGAGGAAGCAATCTGCGCGGGATCCTGGGCCAGATTTTTGGTCATGTCCGTGGCAATGAAGCCCGGCGCCACGGCGTTGCAGGTCACCCCGCGGGAGGCCAGCTCCTTGGCCGTGGACTTGGTCAGGCCGATGATGCCCGCCTTGGACGCGGAATAGTTGGCCTGTCCGGCGTTGCCCATCATGCCGGACACGGAGCTGACGTTGATGATCCTTCCTCCCCGGTTGCGGATGAAGATGCCGCAGCAGTGGCGGATCATGTTGAACGCGCCCTTCAGGTTGGTGTTCAGCACGTCGTCAAAGTCCTGCTCCTTCATGACGGCAATCAGGCCGTCGCGGGTGATGCCCGCGTTGTTGACCAGAATGTTCACCGTGCCGAAGTCGGCCTTGATCTGATTGACGGTCTCCTTGGCGGCCTGGAAATCGGCCACGTCGCAGCGGTAGCTCTGAGCGCGCACGCCGTACTGGGCCCGGCACTCCGCGCAGACCGCGTCGGCCAGCTCCTGGTTGCCCGCATAGACCACGGCCACATCCGCGCCCTGGGACGCCAGCTTTTTCACGATGGCGGCGCCGATGCCGCGGGAGCCGCCGGTGACGACGGCGACCTTTCCGGTCAGCATGGCTTCACCTCCGCCAGAACGGCCTGAAGGTCCTTTCCCTCACAGACCGGGAAGGCGCGCACGCTGCTGTCGGTCTTGCCGATCAGGGTGCACAGGGTACGGCCCGGGCCCAGCTCCAGGAAGGTGTCCACCCCGGCGGCGATCATATTGCGGATGATGCGCTCCCACAGGACGGGGTGGCAGATCTGCTGCGCCAGCAGTTCGGCCGCGTTGTCTCCATAGGGCTGGCCGGTGAAGTTGGAATACAGGGGTATCTCCGGCGTATGGAAGGTGCAGTGCTTCAGCTCCTCGGTAAAGCCCTCCTCCGCCAGCTTCATGAAGGGGGAGTGGAACGCGCCGCGCACCTTCAGGGGCACAGCCCGTCCGCCGGC
>JBJEYS010000028.1:0-3065 GCA_051886995.1 Oscillospiraceae bacterium | reverse complement strand
TCGTGGGCGGCACCGGCGTGGGCAAATCCTCCCTGGTCAACCTGATCCCCCGCTTTTATGACGTGACCGGCGGCGCGGTGCTGGTGGACGGGATGGATGTGCGGGAATATCCCCTGGAAGAACTGCGCGGACGCATCGGCATGGTGCTGCAGAACAATGTGCTTTTCTCCGGGACCATCCGGGAGAACCTGCTTTGGGGCAAGCCGGACGCCACTGAGGAGGAGCTGATCCGGGCGGCGAAAAACGCCCAGGCCTACGATTTCATCATGTCCTTCCCCGACGGTTTTGACACCCATCTGGAGCAGGGCGGCGTCAATGTCTCGGGCGGTCAGAAGCAGCGCCTGTGCATCGCCCGGGCCATGCTGCGCGCGCCCGCCGTCCTGATCCTGGACGACTCCACCTCCGCGGTGGACACCGCCACCGAGGCGCGCATCCGCGCCTCCTTCAAGGAGAACCTGGCGGGCACCACCGTCATCATGATCGCCCAGCGCATCAGCTCGGTGGAATACGCCGACAGGATCGTGGTGCTGGACGATGACCACATCGCCGGCATCGGCACCCACCAGGAGCTGCTGGCGGATAACCAGATCTATCGGGAGATCTACCAATCTCAGCAGGAAGGGGTGTCGGCATAATGGCACATTCTCCGCACGGCTCCCACGGCGGCTATCAGAAGCCCAGGAACATGGGCAAGACGGTCAAGCGGCTGATGGGCTATCTGACCCAGAGCAAGCTGCCGCTGCTGCTGGTGCTGCTCTGCCTGGTGCTGTCCACCCTGGCCAGCGTGGGCGGATCCTATCTGCTGCGGCCCATTTCCAACCTGGTGGTGGACCCCACCAAGAGCGCGGGAGAAAAGGTCTCCGGCCTGCTTGCACTGATCGCGGCGTTGGCAGTTATCTATGTACTGGGCGCTGTAGCCTCCTATTTCCAGTCGTTTACCATGATCCGACTGGCGCAGAAGGGCATCAACCGGCTGCGCCAGGACCTGTTTGAAAAGCTTCAGACCCTCCCCCTGAAGTATTTTGACCAGCACACCCACGGCGAACTGATGAGCCGCTTTACCAACGACGCGGACAATGTGCAGACGGCGCTGGAGCAGTCTGTGGTGTCCCTGCTGTCCAGCGTGCTCATGTTTGTGTCCATCGTGGTCATGATGATCTATATCAGCCCCATCCTGTTCCTGGTGACCCTCCTGGTACTGGCGGCGGCTTTCCTGGTCATCAAGGTCTGGGGCGGGCGCAGCCGCCGCTACTATCAGCAGCAGCAGGCGGCCCTGGGCGCGGTCAATGGCAACATCCAGGAGATGATCGAGGGCCTGAAGGTGGTCAAGGCCTTTACCCATGAGGACATCGCCAAGGAGCAGTTCGCGCAGCTGAATGAAAACTACCGCAGGGCGGGCACGGCGGCCAACTTCACCTCCGGCGCCACCATGCCCATGATGGCCAACCTGTTCAACATTGGCTTCGCCTTTACCGCCGGAGTGGGCGGCGTTCTGACGGCCTTTACCGGTTTTGACATCGGCGGCCTGGTCAGCTATCTGACCTACTGCCGCCAGGTGGGCCAGCCCATGAACCAGATCTCCATGCAGCTGACCACCATTCTGTCCGCCCTGGCGGGCGCCGAGCGCATCTTCGAGGTTATGGATACCCAGCCCGAGACCGACGAGGGCAAGGTCACCCTGGTGCGGGCCCACCGCAGGGGCGATGGCTCTCTGGAGGAGACCGATGATTCCAGCCGGGAGCACCTGTGGGCCTGGAAGGTACCGCAGGCCGACGGCTCCGCCGACCTGGTGGAGGTGCGCGGCGCGGTGAAGCTGACGGGCGTGGACTTCGGCTATGTACCTGAAAAGCAGGTGCTCAAGGGAGTGTCGGTGTACGCCAACCCCGGTCAGAAGATCGCCTTTGTGGGCTCCACCGGCGCGGGCAAGACCACGATCACCAACCTGATCAACCGTTTTTACGAGATCCAGGACGGCACCATCACCTACGACGGCATCGACGTGCGGGACATTAAAAAGGACGATCTGCGCCGCAGCCTGGGCGCGGTGCTCCAGGATACCCACCTGTTCACCGGCACAGTTATGGAGAATATCCGCTATGGCCGGCTGGACGCCACGGACGAGGAGTGCATCGCCGCCGCCAAGACGGCCAACGCCCACTCCTTCATCCGCCGCCTGCCCGACGGGTACAACACCATGGTCACCGGGGACGGCGCCAACCTGTCCCAGGGCCAGCGGCAGCTGCTTGCCATCGCCCGGGCGGCGGTCAAGGACCCGCCGGTCATGATCCTGGACGAGGCCACCTCCTCCATCGACACCCGTACCGAGCGCCTGATCGAAAAGGGCATGGACGCGCTGATGGAAAACCGCACCGTGTTCGTCATCGCCCACCGCCTGTCCACTGTGCGCAACTCCAACTGCATCGTGGTCATCGAGGGCGGACAGATCATCGAAAAGGGCGACCACGCCGACCTGCTGAAGCAGAAGGGCCGCTATTATCAGCTGTACACCGGCCAGTTTGAATTGGATTAAAACGCATAAAAAGTCCGCTGTCCCAGAGACGGGACAGCGGACTTTTTTGATGAAGATTATTTTTTCAGGGCGTCCTTGCTGAAGTATTCCTTGGTGATCTTGGCCACCACGCCGGACAGCAGCAACAGGGCGATCAGGTTGGGGATGGCCATCAGGCCGTTCAGGGTGTCGGAGATGTCCCACATCAGGGTGCCGGAGCCGGTGGCGCCCACGATGCAGACCAACACGAAGATGACCTTATAGATCAGGTTGACCACCTTGTTGTCGCGGGACAGGTAGCCCCAGCAGCGCTCGCCGTAGTAGCTCCAGCTCAGGATGGTGGACAGGGCGAAGAAGATCAGGCTGATCTGGATGATGATGCCGCCGATGGTGCCGGGCAGGATCGTATTGAAAGCAGCCGCGGCCGCCGCGCCCTTGGAGGCGAAGGCGCTCAGTCCGCCGGCGGTATCCAGCACGCCGGACAGGATCACGGCCAGGGCGGTGATGGTGCAGATGACGATGGTGTCGATGAAGACCTCGAACACGCCCCACATGG
>JBJEYS010000027.1:0-3077 GCA_051886995.1 Oscillospiraceae bacterium | reverse complement strand
CCGAAGGGTCCCGGCATCAATGAGAAGGTCCATCTCCTGGGTATCGGGAGCAATGGTATGGATCACATCTTCCATACCCTTCTCGTCCAGAGAAATGGTGTAGGTGAATGCCGCGCCGGACACGCCGCAGTCCAGATCGGCATTCATGCAGACCCGGTAGGCGATCTCAAGCAGCCGTGCGGCTTCCACCGTGGCCACATCCGCCGCCGGGACGCTTTCTCCGTCCGCACCGCAGATGGCTGTATCCGTGAAGTACAGGGCGCGGCCGTCCTTTCGGATGCAGCTGATCCGCAGGTCGTCCTGTGTCCAGCGGTACAGCTCCAGGTCGTCGCTCAGGGCCAGGGAGCCGCAGTCGGCCCGGAGTTGGAGCTTCGCGGAAAGGGGATCCCGCCCGTTCAGCTCCGTCCACGCGCTTGCCAGCCGGAGCAGATCGCCGGTCAGCACGTCCGTGGCCTCATAGTCGCCGCCGCAGATGGCGGCGCGCACGCTGTCCGGGAGAGCGGCAGGTTCCCGCCGCTGCGGCCGCAGTACCGCCGAAACGGAAAATGGGGTCTGTCCGGAGTCATTCAGCGTGCCGCCGGAGGAGAAGCGCAGCCCGGACACCTCGCCGCCTTCGGCCGTCAGCTCCACTGTGACCGTGTCCAGCCCGGAAAGCAGGTCGGCCGCGGACGGCAGGAGAATCTCAAGCAGCGCCCGGGCGTTTTCCTGCCCGGCAGAGACCGTGTAGGTGGTTTTGCCGTCGCTTTTGGCGGAGGAGATGTCAGCACGCTGGTACAGCGGCAGGACCAGTTCCAAAAGCCGCCAGTAGTCGGGAAAGTCGCCGGCCAGCTGATAGGCCTTCCCGTTTTCCAGGAAGACGGTCCCGTCGGCATAGTACAGCTTGACATTGCCCTGGGAGACGCAGGTGATCCGGTGGCCCTCAGCCTGCGTACGGTCCACCCGGGCGGACAGCTCCACGGCCTGACCGTCCAGCTGCCCCTGGACCGACAGGTCCATGGACTGCTCCTGCTGCTGGGTGTACTGCCGGAGCAGGATATAGGCCTCCAAATTATTTTTCAGCTTTGGACCCAGAGGTGACAGGATGATCCCGGCAGCGGCGCCTGCCAGAACCAGAACGGTCAGCAGCAGCGGCCAGCGCTTCCTTTTGCGCTTGGTGTCAGGCGGGGGAGGGGGCGGGGGTACCCGTACGCCCGGGGGAACGGCATAGGCGTATATGTTTTCTTCCCCGGCGGGCCCGCCCTCTGGGTCCGGCGGCGGGGAGGAAGACGCTTTTTTCCTCCTTCGGCCTCGGCGGGTCAGGCGGAGGATCAGGACCAGAAGCAGCACAAGCAGGGCGGCGGCGATGAGCCAGATCCACCAGACGGACAGAGTGGAGAGTACGGCGATCTCCGCCTGGGAGCCGGAGACCTGGAACGCCAGGTAGCTTCCCACGGCCTGGGTCTCCACTTTGTTCCATGTGCCGTTCTCTTTGACATAGATGTCCAGATGATCCGGGTCTTCGTCCGGCGGAAGATAGCGGACCGTATGGGTATCCAGACCGTCCTCCGGGATAGTCAGGCTCCACTGCTCCACGACGGCGCGGCTGACCTTGGCGCCCGAGAAGCATTTGGAGGCAAAGTCCTTGTAATTCGTGGGCAGAGCGTTAAAATCGGACGGCGTGTTCTCCTGCGCCATTACGGTCAGGACAGCATCCTCGTCAAACTGCCCCTCCAGGAAAAAGATGGGGCGGCCGCTGCTGCGGCTCTCTGCACTGGACAGCGCGGAGATGTGCCGCTCGTACACGGCGGTCACGACCGTGTCAAAGTGAAGCTCCCGGAGTTCTGTGACATCCCAGTAGGCGTAGTACCCCTCCTTTTCCGGCAGTTCGGGGTACACATCCTGGCCAAAGGACTGTCCGTAATCAAAGGAAAGGGCCTTGACCGTCTCGCCGTCCACGACAAACTCCAGCATCAGCTGACGGAAGGCGTCGGGAATGGCGATGACCGCGTCATCCCAGGGAAGGTCGGCGTAGGCGATGGGCTCTGCCCGCCCGGAATAGCTGGCGCCGTTGATGCCGGCCAGGGTGTCGGAGACGAAGTAGTTGCCCAGGAAGGCCCCCGCATCGGCCCCGGAGACGGCGCCGAAGTATTGCTCGTAGCGGGGGATGCTGACCATGGAATAGCACCCGGACACGGTGCTGGCTGCGCCGCCCGCTGTCTCCGCCGTGCCCGAGCCGACGATGCCGCCGACGTAGCGGTCGCCCTCCAGGGTGCATTTCGCGAAGCAGCCGCGGACGGTCCCGCCCGTCAGGCCCGCGATTCCGCCTACATAGTCTCCGCCGGTGCTCTCCACCCATCCGTAGCCCCGGCAGGCAGAGACGGTGCCCAGGTCCATACGGCCCACAATGCCGCCGGCGAAATCCTTTTTCGCCGTGACCGTGCCCTCGTTGATGCTGTCCCACACCACGGCCGCCGTTTGATAGCGGAAATCCAGGGACCGGCTGCCGTCCTTGGTCAGATCGTCCTCCGGGTCATAATCGTATTCGATGGCGACGGAGCCCACGATACCCGCCACATTGATATCGCCTTCCACAGTCCCGCCGTTGCGGGAGGTGGAGATGCGGCCTGAGGTCTGATCATCGGGCTGCTCCCGGTCGGAGACGTCCTCATAGCGGTCCGAGGCCTTTTCCTCCCCGGCCTCTTCGCTGGCCTGCCGCAGCAGGTCGATGATAACCCCGACCTGCCGGTTAATGGCCCGCAGGTCGGCCAGAAGAATGTCCGAAGAAGCAGACATGGTGTCGTTGAGTGCGTTCACCTGATCGAGTACCTGCGAAAGCGCGTTGTCCAGCGCATCCCCCCGCTCGGTCAGGCCGCTGCTGATAGGGGTGAACTGGATGGCGGGTTTCTCCGCCAGTTCATGGATCACGTCCGCGGCCTGATCCGTGGCCTTGCGCAGGAGGGAGATGGCTTTTCCCATGGTCTCACTGGCCGCGTTCAGATCGCTCATGGCGTCAGAGCCGTACTCCCCGGCCTTTTCCAGGTATTCCAGCGCCAGCTTCAGATTGACCACGGCTCTGTCCAGATCGTCGGCGGCCAGTT
>JBJEYS010000026.1:0-3086 GCA_051886995.1 Oscillospiraceae bacterium | reverse complement strand
CGCGCTTGCTATTCTCGGCTTTGTCACGGTCGTGGCCATGCTTGTGCTCATCATGACAAAGAAAGCCTCTCCCCTGGTCGCGCTGATTGCCGTTCCCGTCGTCACCGGCATCATCGCCTGCTTCTTTATCGTCACCGACCCCGAAGCGGCCCCCGGCGTCGTGAACTTCTGGGCCAACTTCAAGAGCCTGGGCAAGATGATCACCGGCTCTTCCGGCATCGGCTCCGTGGCCGCTACCGGCGTCATGTTCATCTTCTCCATCCTGTTCTTCGGTATCCTGACCGATGCCGGCACCTTCCGCCCCATCATCCGCAAGGTTCTGAACCTGGTGGGCACCGACCCCGTCAAAATCGCCATCGGCACCGCTATTCTGGCCATGATCGTCCATCTGGACGGCTCCGGCGCCGTGACTTTCCTGATCTGCGTTCCCGCCCTGCTGCCTCTGTATGACGCGCTGGGCATGAAGCGCACCACCCTGGCCACCGTCGTGGCCCTGGCCGCCGGCACCATGAACATCCTGCCCTGGGGCGGCCCCACCATCCGGGCCCACACCGCCCTGGCCACCATGGAGGGCACCGAGGCCACTGTCACCGAGTTCTTTATGCCTGTCCTGCCCGCCGTCCTCGTGGGCCTGCTCTGCGTCCTGGTCATCGCCTTCTTCCTGGGCCGTGCCGAGAAGCGCCGTCTGGGCAGCGTGGTCCTGACCAGCAAGGCCTATGTTGAGCCTGAGATGAGCGATGAGGCGAAGGCTCTTCTGCGTCCCAAGCTGTTCTGGGTCAACATCGCCCTGATCGTTCTGGCCATCGTGTGCCTGCTGTTCTCCGGCTTCGCCCCCGCCGTGGTCTTCATGGTCTTCTACGTACTGGCCACCCTGATCAACTACCCCAACGTGAAGGACTCCAAGGCCCGCGTGGATGCCCACGCCAAGAGCTGTCTGATGATGTGCTCCGTCCTGTTCGCCGCCGGCTGCTTTACCGGCATCATGAAGGGCACCGGCATGATCACCGAGATGGCCAACACCCTGGTCTCCATTATCCCCGAGGCCGCCGGCAGATTCTTCCCCACCATCGTCGGCGTCATCTCCATGCCCGCCTCTCTGCTGTTTGATCCCGACTCCTTCTACTATGGCGTGCTGCCCGTGCTGGCGCAGACCGCTCAGGGCTTCGGTGTCGCCGCCGCCGATGTGGGCCGCGCCGCCATCCTGGGCCAGATGACCACCGGCTTCCCCGTCTCCCCGCTGACCGCCTCCACCTTCCTGCTGGTGGGTCTGGCCGGTGTGGATCTGGGCGAGCATCAGAAGAAGACCATTCCTCTGGCCTTCCTGGTCACCATCGTCATGCTGGTCGTGGCTCTGCTCACCCGCGGGATCGCGTTCTGATCCCATTGGAAGCGTCCAACCTTTGACCTTTTGAAAGGAAGCGTTGCAAATGAAATCGATTCGTATCGGCAGCGGCGCCGGGTACGCCGGCGACCGCCTGGAGCCCGCTCTCGAGCTGATCGAGAAGGGCAACCTGGACTACATCAGCTTTGAGTGTCTGGCCGAGCGTACCATCGCCATCGGCCAGCAGGCCAAGCTGAAGGATCCCACCAAGGGCTACAACGGCCTGCTGGAGCACCGCATGGAGAAGGCCCTCCCCCTGTGCTGGGAGCACAAGGTCAAGCTCATCACCAATATGGGCTCCGCCAACCCCCAGGCCGCCGCCGCCAAGTGTGTGGAGATCGCCCGCAAGCACGGCCTGAAGGGCATGAAGATCGCCTGTGTCACCGGCGATGACCTGCTGCCCTCCATCGACAAGTACATGGACACCGTGGTCTGGGAGACCGGCGAGCCCCTGTCCAAGCTCCCGGGTGAGATCGTCTCCGCCAACGCCTATATGGGCGTGGAGGGCATCCTGAAGGCTCTGGAGCTGGGCGCCGACGTGGTCATCACCGGCCGCGTGTCCGATCCCGCCATCTTCATGGCCCCCCTGATCCACGAGTTCGGCTGGGCCCTGGACGACTGGGACAAGCTGGGCAAGGGCACCATGATCGGCCATCTGCTGGAGTGCGGCGGCCAGGTCACCGGCGGCTACTACGCCGAGCCGGGCAAGAAGGACGTCCCCGGCGTGGGCCACCTGGGCTTCCCCATCATTGAGGTCCAGGAGGACGCCTCCTTCATCGTCACCAAGGTCCCCGAGGCCGGCGGTATGGTCACTCCCGACACCTGCGCCGAGCAGATCTGCTACGAGATCCATGATCCCACCAACTACCTGACCCCCGACGTGGTGGCCGACTTCAAGCAGGTCAAGTTCACCCAGATCGACAAGGACGTGGTAAAGGCCGAGGGCGCCACCGGACGGCCCAAGACCGACACCTTCAAGTGCTCCATCGGCTACCGGGACTGCTTCATCGGCGACGGTGAGATCAGCTACGGCGGCCCCGGCTGCCTGGCGCGCGCCAAGCTGGCCATCGAAATCATCAAGGAGCGCCTGGAGCTGATCGCTCCCGGTCAGTTCGACGAGCTGAAGTTCGACCTGATCGGCTGCAACAGCCTGTACTGGAACCCCGACTACAAATACAACGAGGATCCCTCCGAGGTTCGCGTGCGGGTAGCCGGCCGTGCCAAGACCAAGGCCGTGGCCGACCTGATCCCCAACGAAGTGGAAGCCCTGTACACCAACGGCCCCGCCGGAGGCTGCGGCGCTGTCAAGCGCACCCGCGACATCGTCTCCGTTGCCTCCATCCTGGTGGACCGGAACGACGTCAAGCCGGAAGCCGCGATCTTTGAAGTCTGAGAAAGGAGATGTGCAAACAATGAAACTTTGGGAAATCGCTCACTCCCGCACCGGCGATAAGGGCAACATCTCCAACGTGTCCCTGATCGCGTATGACGCGAAGGACTTTGAACTGCTCAAGGAAAAGGTCACCGCCGACAAGGTCAAGGAGCACTTCAAGGGCATTGTCAAGGGCGATGTGGTCCGCTATGAGCTGCCCAACATCCACGCGCTGAACTTTGTCATGCAGGCCGCCCTGGGCGGCGGCGTTACCCGCTCCCTGTCCGTGGATATGCACGGCAAGGGCCTGAGTTCCTATCTCCTGGATATGGA
>JBJEYS010000025.1:0-3108 GCA_051886995.1 Oscillospiraceae bacterium | reverse complement strand
TGTAGCGGCCCACCATGGACAGGTCGTAGCGGCGGGGGTCGAAGAACAGGGCGTTCAGCAGGCTCTCGGCGGAGTCCACCGTGGGGGGCTCACCGGGGCGCAGCTTGCGGTAGACCTCCAGGAGGGCGTCCTCATAGGTCTTGCAGGCGTCCTTCTCCAGGGTGGCCACGATCCGCTCGTCCTCGCCGAACATCTCCAGGATCTCAGCGTCAGTCTTGGGGCCGACCGCGCGGATCAGGCAGGTGATGGGCAGCTTGCGGTTCTTGTCGATGCGCACATAGAAAATGTCGCTCAGGTCGGTCTCATACTCCAGCCAGGCGCCCCGGTAGGGGATGACCGTGGAGGCGTAGGTCACGTTGTCGGCCTTGTCGGCGTTGCGGGCAAAATACACACCCGGAGAGCGTACGATCTGGGAGACGATGACGCGCTCAGCGCCGTTGATGACGAAGGAACCGGAGTCGGTCATCAGCGGGAAATCGCCCATGAAGATTTCCTGCTCCTTGATCTCCTCGGTCTCCTTGTTGCGCAGGCGCACCCGCACCTTGATGGGGGCGGCGTACGTGGCGTCCCGGGCCTTGCACTCCTCCACATCATACTTGGGCTTTTCGTCCATGGAGTAGTCGATGAAGGACAGCTCCAGATTTCCCTGGTAGTCATTGATGGCCGCCACATCCTTGAACACTTCCCGCAGGCCGGTGTCCAGGAACCACTTGTAAGAGTCCTTCTGGATCTCCAGCAGGTTGGGCATGTCCAGGATCTCTTCGTGGCGGGCGTAGCTCTTACGCAGGGTGTTGCCGTAATACACGTCCTTGACCATTCTCAAAATCACACTCCGTTTTCCCTGGCCGAGTGCAAACACCCGGCAGCGTTGTTAGCTTTTACTTTCCCGTCTTGACAAGTTTCAGGGGGATATGATATACTGATTTTACCGTGGGAGGGTATTCCTCCCTTATTTTATCGCATATAAAAGCAGTTAAGTATACCATGGGCCTTGGCGGATGTCAAGGCCCATCTTTCTTTTTTATTACTCTTTTTGCGGCAGAAAATTAAGAAAGAATTCATTTTTTCCCCTTGGACAAAAAGCGGGCTTTCATGATACACTGTTTGCAACACATTATAATTAAGGAAGGCGACCGCCGATGAAGCTGCGTTCCTCCCTCCCGGACTGCCCTTGGTATTTCAGTCTGCCCTGTACCCTGTCCGGGGCGGTCCTTCTGGTCTTAATCGTCATCGGTGCCCAATTCCTTGAATTGGGCACGCCCGCGGCCCGGGCCGCGGTGGGGCTTGTGCTGCTCCTGGCGGCCGCCCTGGCCCTCTGTCTGCTCCGGCGGGAGGGCTGCCCCGGCATGTCCCTCCTGCTGCTGGTGCTCCCCATCGCCGCGGGGCTGTATCTGCGGCTTCTGTGCCTGGACAGGCAGACCCATGACTACCAGACCTTTCTGGCCCAGTGGGTCGCCTACTTCCGGGACAACGGTGGGTTTTCCGCGATCAAAGAGCCCCTCGGCGACTACAATGTGCCCTACCTCTACTTTCTGGCGGCCATCTCCTACCTCCCCGTCCCTGACCTGTACCTCATTAAACTGTTTTCCGTTCTCTGCGATGTGCTGCTGGCCTGGGGCGGCCTGCGCCTGACCCGGCAGTTCTGCCGTGAAGGCAGCCCCGCTCCCTTGGTCTGCTTTACTCTATTGCTCCTGCTGCCCACCGTGATACTCAACGGCGCCTGTTGGGGCCAATGCGACACCTTGTATGCCGCCCTGACTCTGCTGGCCCTGTCCTGTGCGCTGGAGGGAAAGCCCAAAACCTCGGTGCTTCTGCTGGCGGTGGCCTTCTCCTTTAAATTACAGACAGTGTTCCTGATCCCCCTCTGGTGCGCGTTCTGGTTCACCGGGCGGGTGAAATTCCGCCACCTGCTTCTCTTCCCTGCGGGCTACGCCCTGACCATCCTGCCGGCTCTGCTGCTGGGCAAGCCCCTGGGCGATATTCTGGGCGTCTATCTGAATCAGATGGGAGAATACAGCTCCCTGTCCCTCAACGCCCCGTCCATGTTCGGCTTTCTGCCCTACAAGGCCCAGGTGAATACGGTCCTGGCCTCCCGCCTGGGGATCGTCGCCGCCTTTGTGCTGGTTCTGGTCGTGCTGGGGCTTCTGTTCCGGCGGCGCAAGCAGGTCACGCCCGAGCTTCTGCTCACCGCAGCGGTGGTGCTGGCCATTGGGATTCCTTTCCTGCTGCCCCACATGCACGACCGCTACTTTATGCTGGCCGGCGTCATCACCCTGGTGTGGGCGTGCACAAACTGGATGCGCTTTCCCATCGCCCTGCTGACGGAGCTTTCCTCCCTGAGCTGCTATAGCATCTATCTGCGCTCACGCTATACCTTTATCCTCTATTGGAGTGGCCAATACTTTGTGATGGCCGTGGAGGCCCTGCTGATGCTGTGTGCCCTGGTCGGGAGCATGATGATCTTCTTCCGGCAGTTGAAAGACGCGTAAAAGTGTCCGTTTCCAACATATCAGCCACCTCAAAAAACTTGTTGAAAAAAATACTTGCTTTTTTCTTCTTTGTCTGGTATTATATCAGTCGATGCTTTCACAAGGAAGCGCCGATTCGGTTCTTCCTTAGATTTACTTTTCGAGCGAGGAGGTTCAAGCATGGCCAAATGCGAGTTTTGCGACAAGGGTGTTACGTTCGGCATTAAGGTTTCCCACTCTCACCGCCGTTCCAACCGCACCTGGAAGCCCAACGTCAAGCGGGTCAAGGCGGTCGTTGACGGCACGCCCAAGCACGTGTATGTGTGCACCCGGTGCCTCCGCTCCGGCAAGGTCACCCGCGCGGTGTAATACGCTTCATTGAGCGCCTGTCTCGCATGAGACAGGCGCTTACCATTTCCTGCGTTTCATGGACTTTTCGCAATTTTCCTGTTGACAAAGGAAAATCGTTCTGATATACTAAGTCGGCAAAACAAAGTAGGAAGGGTACCCCCTCCTCACCCCCAGCGATCAGCAAAGGGGTCAACAGTGTGAAAAAAGCGGCGCGGTTCGCGTCGGTTTTTCTGTGGCGCGGGTACCTTTCGGTACGCGCGTTTTTGTGTTTTTGTTTGGAAATGGAGGT
>JBJEYS010000024.1:0-3110 GCA_051886995.1 Oscillospiraceae bacterium | reverse complement strand
CTGGCCCTGGAGGAGGGCCGTCTGGCCCTGGCCACCGGCGATGTGCCGGTGGGCTGCGTCATCGCCGGGCCGGACGGGGCCGTCATCGGCCGCGGGCACAACCGGCGGGAGGCCGACAGCTCCGCCCTGGCCCACGCCGAGGTAGAGGCCATTCGCCAGGCCTGCGAAACGTTGGGCTCCTGGCGGCTGCACGGCTGCACCCTGTATGTGACCCTGGAGCCCTGCCCCATGTGTGCCGGGGCCATCATCAATTCCCGCATCCCCAGCGTGTGGTACGGCGCCAAGGACGACAAGGCGGGCGCCTGCGGGTCGGTGCTCAACCTGTTTGAGGAGCGGTTCAACCACAAGCCTGCCCTGCGCAGCGGCCTGCTGGGCGAGGAATGCGCCGCCCTCCTGCGGGAGTTCTTCTCTTCTCTGCGCGGCGAAAAGCAGCATGGTTCGCCGGAGATTTAATGGTTTTGTAACAGAATCCCCCTTCTTTTGGTAACATTCTCCTGGTATTTTAATCCTGCGAGTGTCTTTTTCATTTCTGATCCTTCTAACCCTATATGGGGGGCGCGGCAGCCTGGCTTGCCGCGCTCTTCTTTTTTACCGGGAGTTTACTTTTTTCGCAAAAGATTTAATAATTATGTAACACCTGGCGTTTTCTTTGTTAACAACTCTGCTGTATCTTAATACTTGCAAGAGGCAGTTCTTTTCTTTTTCATTTCATTGTATCCTCTTTCCTTGGCAGCGGCCGGACGCTTGGAGCAGCGTCCGGCCGTTTGCTGTCCTTGCTCTTTTTTGCGACTTTTGGTACAATTAGAATATCAAACCAAGGAGGTCTCCCGCCATGAAACGAACCACCGCCTTCCTGCTCGTACTGGCGCTGCTTTCTTCCCTGCTGACCGTATCGGCGGCGGCGGGGTACAGCGACGTCCCCGACGGGCACTGGGCCTGCTCCGACATTGAGAAGGCCGGGCAATACGGCCTGATGCAGGGCTACGGGGATGGCCGCTTCGGTCTGGAAGACTCCCTGAACCGGGCCTCCTTTGTCGCAATCCTCTGTCGTATGTTCTCCTGGGAGGCCGTGACGAGCGAGTCCCCTTCTTACATCGATGTTCAGCCGGGGGACTGGTACTACACCGACGTGGAGACTGCCCTGGCCCACGGCGCCTTGGAGCGTACCGTGTCCTTCCGTCCGAAGGACCCCATCAGCCGGGAGGAGATGGCGGTCATGCTGGTGCGGGCTCTGGGCTACGAACAACTGGCCGAGGCTGATTATAATTTTGACCTGCCCTTTGCCGACGTAACGGAGAACAAGGGCTACATTACCCTGGCCTGGCAGATCGGCCTGACCAACGGCATCGAGAAGGACGGAAAGCTCCTGTTCCAGCCCAACGCCTCCGCTACCCGGGAGCAAGCCGCCGCCATGCTGGTACGGGTCTATGAGCGTTACACCTCCAATATTGAGTGGCTCCACGCCTTTTATGCCTTCAAATCCTACGACCAGATCGGTCTGACCGACTCCATGGATGCAGTTTCCCTGGGCTGGGCCCGGCTGGAAACGGACGGGGACGGCAATCCCTGGGTGAACACTACCTCTCAGAACAACAATGACTGGACGATCCCCAGCCAGCCCGAGGCCGCCCTGAACCATTTTGAATCAAACGGCACCCCCTACAACCTGAACATCTACAGCGATGACGCCGCCATCCTGGCCACTGAGGAGTCCCGCTCCGCGGCCATTCAGGCCGTAGCCGCCCTGGCGGACGGCTATGCCGGCATTACCATGGACTTTGAGGGCCTGTGCGCCAGGAGCAAAGACCAGTTCACCGCGTTCATGACCGCCCTGCGCGCCGCTCTTCCCGCCGACAAGGCCCTTTATGTCTGCGTCACCCCCGTCGTACCCGACGACAGCTACTTCGATGGCTACGATTACCGCGCTCTGGGCGAGGTCTGCGACAAGGTCATCCTGATGGCCCACGACTACCAGTACACCTCGGTCCCCTCCGGCTACATCGGCACCAAGCTAACCAACTCCTATCTGACCCCCTTTAATAAGATCTACTACGCCCTGGCCGCCATTACCGACCCGGATACCGGCGTGGCCGACCGTTCCAAGATCGCCCTGGCCATCAGCTTTGGCAGTGTGGGCTGGCGGGTCGATGAGGAGGACCGGCTTCTGCAACAGAGCTCCTTCAATCCCGGCCCCTCCACCATTATCCTCCGCCTGCGGCAGGAAGACACCGCCATGGGCTGGTCGGAAATTGCCCGCAACCCGTACATTTACTACACCACCGAGGACGGCTCCCGCTACCGTCTTTGGTATGAGGACTCCCGTTCCGTTTTGGACAAGATCGAGTTGGCCCGGATGTTCGGCATCACCGGCGTCTCCCTCTGGCGGCTTGGCACTGTGCCCGATTACAGCGACGAGGGCCTGTATTACGACGTGTGGGACAGCCTGCTGGAGCTGCGTTGATTTGTTTTTGCAGGAGGAAAGCGTATGAAGAGAAAACTGCCGGATCTGTTCTGGATGACCCTGGGCACTGCATTGGTGTCCGTGGGGGTCTATTTCTTTAAATTTCCCAACCACTTCTCCATGGGCGGCGTGTCCGGCTTGTCCATCCTGCTGGGGCAGCTGATCCACGTCCCCTTTCTGACCCCCTCGGTGTTCAACGGCATCATCAATATTCTGTTTCTCCTTCTGGGCTTCGCCCTGCTTAACCGGGGCTTCGGCTTCAAGACCATTTACTGTTCCCTGCTGTATTCCCTGCTGGTGCAGATCTTTGAGTGGGTCATCCCTCTGTCTCAGCCCCTGACCGACCAGAAGATGCTGGAGCTTTTCTTCGCTGTCATTCTGCCCGCGCTGGGCTCCGGCATTCTGTTCAACATCAACGCCTCCACCGGCGGCACGGACATCGCCGCCATGATCCTGAAAAAATTCACCGGTCTGGATGTGGGCAAAGCCCTCCTCTGCTCCGATGTGATCATTGCCGGCGCCACTCTGTTTATCTTCGATATTGAGACCGGCCTGTTTTCTCTGCTGGGCCTGGTGCTCAAATCCGTTCTGGTGGACACGGTCATCGAATCCCTGAACCGCCGCAAGAGCTTTACCATCATCACCTCCC
>JBJEYS010000023.1:0-3127 GCA_051886995.1 Oscillospiraceae bacterium | reverse complement strand
CAGCTCTCCGGCGGCCAGCAGCAGCGGGTGGCCATCGCCCGGGCCCTGGCCCTGAAGCCGGACATTCTCTGCTTTGACGAGCCCACCTCCGCCCTGGACCCGGAGCTGACCGGCGAGGTGCTGAAGGTCATCCGGGGCCTGGCCGAGCAGAAGACCACCATGATCATCGTCACCCACGAGATGGCCTTCGCCCGGGACGTGGCCGACCGGGTCATCTTCATGGACGGCGGCGTGATCGTCGAGCAGGGCGACGCCCGCCAGGTCATCGACAACCCCCGGGAGGAGCGCACCCGCCAATTCCTGGCCCGGTACGCGGAAAACTAAAGAGTGTAAGAGCGCCGCGGAAAACTCCGCGGCGCTCCTGTTTTATCACACAAAAATGTGCGTTTATGTCAGCGGCTGATACGCCTCAATGTCGGTTGCCTCAAAGGTACACATGTCCCGGTACACCGCCAAGCCCGCGTCCAGCAGGGGCATGACCGCTACCGCGCCGGTGCCCTCTCCCAGGCGCATCCCGGCGTACAGGAAGGGCCGCAGGCCCAGCTCATCCAGAACCAGGCTCCCGGCGGGCTCCCCGGAGGCGTGGCTGGCCATGATGTACTCCCGCGCGGCGGGGCAGATCCGAACCGCCGCCAGGGCCGCGGCGGAGGAGATGAAGCCGTCCACCAGCACGGGGACATGGTAAATGCCGCCGCCTAAAAACACGCCGGCCAGACCGCAGATGTCCAGTCCGCCCACCTTGGCCAGCACGTCGATGGGGTCGGCGGGGTCGGGCCTGTTGACCGCGATGGCCGTCTCGATGGCCCGGATCTTCCGGACCAGTCCCTCCGAGGACAGCCCGGCCCCCCGGCCGGTCACCTCGGCGGGGGGAAGGCCCATCAGCACCGCCACCACGGCGCTGGAGGTGGTGGTGTTTCCGATGCCCATCTCGCCGGTGGCCAGCAGGCGGTAGCCCTCCTCCTTCAGCTCCCGGACCATGTCAATGCCCGTCAGGATGGCCCGCTCGGCCTCCTCCCGGGTCATGGCGGGGCCCTTGGTCATGTTGGCGGTGCCCCGGCGGACGTTTCTCTGGCGGATGCCCGCGCCCGTCACCGGCCGGGCGACGCCCACGTCCACGGGCACCACGTCCGCCTTCGCCGTCCGGGCGATGGCGCACACACTGGCATCGCCCACGGCCATGTTTTCCGTCACGATGGCGGTCACATCCTGGCCGGTCTGGGTGACCCCCTCCTCCACCACGCCGTTGTCGGCGCACATGACCACCACCGCCCGGCGGGACAGATCCACATCCGCGCTGCCGGTGATGCCGGCGATGCGGATGATGCTCTCCTCCAGCAGGCCCAGGCTGCCCAGGGGGTGCGCAATGGCGTCCCAATGGCGGGCGGCAGCCGCCCTGGCGGCCTCGTCCAGCGGTTTGATCTGCGATAAAAGCTGCGTCAGCGTATCCATACCTGACTTCCTCCTTGTTTTGAACTCATTTGTATGCAAGTATACCACACGGGAACACCCTCCCGCAAGAACCTGCCGGACTTCTTTCCCTCATGACGCCCATGAAAAAATATTTTAGGACTTGTTTTTTAATATTTAATGTGGTATGATGATATGCACTTAACAGAAAGGAACGATTCGTTTTATGAATATTGCGATGCTCGTTTTGTCGATTATCATGGTCCTGCTGGCCCTGTTCCTGATCGCCGTGGTTCTGCTGCAGTCCGGTAAGACCGCTGGTCTGTCCGGCGCCATCGCCGGCGGTGCGGACACCTTCCTGTCCAAGAATAAGGCCAAGTCCTGGGACGCCAAGCTGGCCAAAGCCACCAAGTGGGTCGCCATCGCCTTCCTGGTCATCTCCCTGGTTCTGGCGCTCCTGTCCGCCAGCCTCGTGTAATTCCATTATTTTAGCATTTAAAAGGACGTTCTGCAAAGCAGGACGTCCTTTTTTTCGTTCACATTTAATTTACAACCATTGCTATTGACAATTTTGCGGTCTGGTGGTACATTATCTTTAGCACTCCGAGATGATGAGTGCTAAAGATAGAGGGGAGGACGACACGTGGAACTCAGCGAGCGCAAAAAGAAAATTTTGCGGGCCGTTGTGGAAAGCTATGTCCGTACGGCGGAGCCGGTGGGCTCCAAGGCCATTCTGGAGCTGGCTGACCTGAACGTGTCCTCCGCCACTATTCGGAACGACCTGGCCGATCTGACGGAAAAGGGTTATCTGGAACAGCCCCACACCTCCGCGGGCCGCATTCCCTCTCCCAAGGGCTACCGCCTGTACGTCAACGAGCTGATGGAGGAGCAGCGCCTGAGCCTGGAGGAGACCCGCCAGATCAACGACGCCCTCCACCTGAAGATGAAGGAGCTGGACAAGGTCATCGACCAGGCGGGACGCATGGTGTCCCAGCTGACCAACTATCCGGCCTTTGCCCTGACCGGCAACGCCCGGAAGGTGACCATTCGCCGGTTCGATCTGATCCTGGTGGATGAAAATTCCTTTATCGTCGTGGTCATGACCGACAATAACGTGGTCAAGAATAAGCTGATCCGGCTGCCCGCCGAACTGTCCGAGCCGCAGCTGCAGCTGCTGACCACGCTGCTGAACAGCTCCTTCATGGGCAAGACGCTGGATGAGCTGACACCCGAGCTGATGCGGGTGGCGGAGCACGCCGCCGGCAACTCCTACGGGCTGATTTCTCTGGTGGTCTCCTTCGCCATGGAGGTGCTGGAGGATCTGGAAAACAGTCAGGTGTACACCACCGGGACCAACCACCTTCTGGACCACCCCGAATACCGGGATGTGGACAAGGCGCAGAAGCTGATGACCTACCTCTCGGAGGATCAGGCCATCATGCAGTCCCTGGCGCTGCCCGCCATGGAGGGCGACAACACCAAGATCCTGATCGGCCCGGAAAACGTGGCCGACGAGCTGAAAGACACCAGCGTGGTGCTGGCCAGCTACGACATCGGCGACGGCCTGAAGGGCGTCATCGGCGTGGTGGGCCCCACCCGTATGGACTACGGCAAGGTGGCCGCTAAGCTGTCCTATGTGGCCGACGGCCTGTCCAAGCTGTTCGGGCAGAACGAGCTGCCCCCCGCCATTTCTGAAAAGTCCGAAAAGGAGGAGTAATTT
>JBJEYS010000022.1:0-3136 GCA_051886995.1 Oscillospiraceae bacterium | reverse complement strand
CGCCGGTCGGCGATCTGCGCGGCGATGGAGCCGGCCCGGCCCTCCTGGGCCTCCATCTCCCGGCGGATACGGTCGGCATTCTCCAGATTGTTCTGGATGTTGTTTTTGATCAGATTGATGGCGTTTTCGCACTCGTTGGCGTCGGCCTCCACCCGGGAGATCTCGAAGCGGATGGCGTCGGCCTCCACGTCCTTGCTCCGCATCTGCTCGGCAAAGCCCTCGGCGGCGGCGTACAGCCGCTCCACCTCCTGCTGGGTGTCCTCCTTCTGCCGCACAGCGTTCTCGTAGTCGGTCATGACCTTGATGGAGGTGGCGCGGAGCTTCTCCAACTGTTCCATCCACACAGAGACCTCCAGCGTGCGCAGCTCGTCCCGGAGGATCAGGTACTTCTTCGCCTTTTCCGACTGCACGCGCAGGGGCTCCACCTGCAGCTCCAGCTCATCGATCTTGTCGTTGATGCGCACCAGGTTCTCGTCAGTGCGCTGCAGCTTACGCTCGGCCTCCTCCTTCCGGTGGCGGAAGCGGGAGATGCCGGCGGCCTCCTCAAAGACCTCCCGGCGGTCGGCGGACTTGACCGACAGGATCTCGTCGATCTTGCCCTGTCCGATGATGGAGTAACCCTCCCGGCCCAGGCCGGTGTCCATGAACAGCTCGTTGACGTCCTTCAGGCGGACGCTGCGGCGGTTGATATAATATTCGCTCTCCCCGGAGCGGTAATAGCGCCGGGTGACCATGACCTCGCTGTCCTCCAGGTCAAAGAGATGCTCCGTGTTGTCGATGACCAGGCTGACCTCGGCAAAGCCCAGGCCCTTGCGCTTCTCGGTGCCGTCAAAGATGACGTCCTCCATCTTGGCGCCGCGCAGCGCCTTGGTGGACTGCTCACCCATGACCCAGCGGATAGCATCCGAAATATTGGATTTTCCCGATCCGTTGGGCCCCACGATGGCGGTAATATCCTCACCAAAGGTGAGCACCGTCTTGTCCGGAAAGGATTTGAAGCCTTGGATCTCCAGTGCTTTTAAGTACAAGCTACGCACCCCGCAATTAATTCTTCGGTCCCATTGTTTTAATACTTTATTATACCAACCTCCACCCCGGATTGCAAACTCTTTTCCCCCAAATGGGCAAAAAGAACAGGCGGGGGAAATCCCCCGCCTGTTCGGTGGTTGAATATACGGTCAGCCCACGGTGATCCACATGGCGGGACGCACGCCGCCGGTGGGATCCTTCACGCCGTCATTGACGCCGTGATAGTCGATCAGACCGATCACGTTGACGCTGGCGTTGACATCGGTCGCCTCGCCGGGAGAGCGCAGGTGCCACCAGTTGCCCTCGCCCGTCTGAACGTCCAGTCCGCGCAGCAGCTCGACGCCGCTGTTGAGATACTTCTCGACCTCGCCCAGGCTCAGCAGGAACACCTTGTCGGTGGTGGCATTGCCGCCGGCAATACCGTACTGCGGGTTGGACTTGTTCTCAATGGTGGTCGCCACGATCTTTGCCTTCTCCGCGTCAGAGAAGGTCTTGTCATAGAACTCGCCGTTCAGGTAGGCGCGCAGCTCGCAGTTTTCCCAGGTGATCGCGCCGCCGGCGGAATGATAGGCCCTGTTCTCCAGGATCCGCTCACTCAGGACCAGCATCTCGCCGTCCTGCTCATCGAGCACGATCCAGTTGTAGCCGCCCATCTCGATGGTCTTTTTCACCTGGGTGCCGCCGTTTCCGCCTTCAGAGCCGCTGCCCGTATTGCCCGTGATTTTGCCGGACTTGATGCCGTTCAGCAGCTCCGTGGCGGTGGTCACGAACTGCTCGGCGCTGCCCTTGGCCGTGCCGGAGCGCTTGAACTCCCAGGTCTGCAGGTCATGAGCCTCGGCGTCGGGCATGTACTTCTGGTCGCCGTCCACGAAGCTCATCAGCAGGGTGTGCTCATAGGGAGAGGCCTCCCACAGCTGCTGCTCGGTCAGTGCGTTAACTTCGGGCTTAAAGCCCACAAACGCCAGATCGTCGCCGATGGTCAGGCCGCGCACGTCGACCTTCACTTCGCCGTCGCCGCTCTTGGAGGGCCAGGTGAAGGAGGTATCCGCGGCAACGATCGCCTGTTTCTCACTGGTGCAGGTGATGCCCTTGGCGATGGAGATGGCGTCTTCGCCCATCTCGGCGCCCAGGCGGTCCACGATCTCGATGCCCTCTTCCACGCTCAGCTCGACCTTGACGGCCTCGCCCTGTTCATTCTCCACATAGTAGGTGGTGACCTCGCGGGGGATCTGGTCGGCGGCCGCGGGCATGCAGAACATGGCGGGAACGCCGAATTCCTCTTCCATCAGCTGGCAGGCCACACCGGGCACGTCGGAGGAGATCTTGCGGGTGTTCGCCTTCATCTCCACGTTGTCGATGGCGGTGGGCTTGATGCCGTAGCTGATCATGAAGCCGATAGGATCGCCGTCCAGCGTGTCGAAGCGCAGGATGGTCATCTCCTTGTTGGAGGGCATGGTGCTGTCCATGCCGATGTACCATCCGCTGCTGAGTTCGATGCCGTGGTTGGCATTCACATCACAGGTGCCGGTGCCGATGCCCATGACAGCGGCCTGGAAGGTATCGGCAGCCTGGACGGCGGCCTCGGTCACAGCGGCGGTGACGGCTTTCTTGTACAGCTCCAGCTTCGCGGCGTCACTGGGGCCGTGAGGCGTGGTGATGGCGTGGGTCGCGTGGACCCAGATGTTTTCCACCGGCGTACCGGTCTTTTCACTGACGATCTCCTTGATGGTACCGATCACATCAGAAGGAATGTTGACCAGTTCCAGGGAGACGACAGCCGTCCGGATCCCCTGCTCCATCACCAGGACGCGGGCATAGGGATTCAGGTGGACTTCGCCGCTGAAGCCCTCGTCCGGGAACATGGCCTGGTCGAACACGATTTCAGCGGCACCCGCGCCGGCCTTCAGCGCGCTGTGCGCCGTGGCTTTCATATCCTCCAGCAGCTCCGTGGCGGTGGTCACGAACTGCTCGGCGCTTCCCTTGGCCGTGCCGGAGCGCTTGAACTCCCAGGTCTGCAGGTCGTGAGCTTCGGCGTCGGGCATGTACTTCTGATCGCCGTCCACGAAGCTCATCAGCAGGGTGTGCTCATAGGGAGAGGCCTCCCACA
>JBJEYS010000021.1:1588-3141 GCA_051886995.1 Oscillospiraceae bacterium | reverse complement strand
TAGAAGGGCCAGTAGGGGATCATCAGGTTGGCGGTGCTCTCGCCGGACTTCATGACGTTGAAGATCTGGTGATACACAGCGTACGCGCCGAAAACCATGGTGGCCACGGACAAAAGCGAGGTCAGGCCGTAGCAGAAAAAGCGCAGCTTCTGCGGCATCTTCTGAATGAACATGACCACATGGATATGCCCGTGGACCGACTGCGTATAAGCCCAGGACGAGAAGATAAAGGTGCACAGCAGCATCTGGGTGATCTCATAGCAGCCCTTTACGGAGACCACGCCCGACGTCACCTTGCGCAGGATGACGTCCGCGGTCAGCAGGATCGCCATAATGATCGCAACGGCCATGCTGAAGTAGCTGACATAGTAACAGATTTTGTCCGTCACCGTTGTGATCTTATCAAAAGTCTTTTTCAAAATAGGACCTCCCCATGTGAAAACACACTGTCAAAGATACGGGGTAACAGGGGATCCGCTGTCGGGGGCGGATCCCCTGCCAAAGCCGGGTCAATTCTCGGCATAAACGGCCTTGTAGCCGTCAACCTTGGACATATCCCAGTCCGCGTAGTTGAACTCCTCGTCCCAAACGTGGGCATAGTCGTCGGCGTAGCGCGCCACGATGGCCATGCACTCGTCATACAGGCGCTGGCCGTCCAGGCCCTTGGAGTTCAGGAAATCGATGTAACCCTGGTGAGTCTGGTTCAGAACCTCGTCGGAGAACATGAAGTCGGCCACTTCCTGGGAGGGCTCGTAGATCTCCACGCCGTTTTCGCGCATCTCGTCGGCAACCCAGTAGCGGCAGGAATCCCACCAGTAACCGGCCATGTCGGCGGCGAAGTAGTTGTTGAAGTACTTGTCGAACAGAGCCTGCAGGTCGGCGGGCAGGGATTCATACTTATCCTTGTTCATCAGCACGCCGCTGGCAGTCATGTTCAGGGCGACGTTCATGCAGTAGTCGATGGGCTCATACAGACGGAAGCAGTCGATGTTGTGCCAGTCGTTGCACATACCGTCCAGAGCGTTCTTGGACAGGTTGTCATACACCTCAGAGGTGGGCAGAGCGGTGGCGGTGGCGCCCAGGGCGTTGATGTACAGGGTGGGGATGGAGCCGGCCACGCGCAGGCGCAGGCCCTTGAAGTCATTGACGGTCTCGATCTTCTTGCCCACGGTGCTGATGGGGGAGTTGGAGGTGCCGTGCAGGGCCAGGATGTGCCAGTCCTCATACTCGGCGGCCACTTCGGGGATCTCACGGTACATGGCGTTGATGACGGCGCTGCCCAGCTGGGCGCTGTCGATGCCGTTGCCCACCAGGTTGATGAACTCGCTGACGGGGAACACGCCGCCGTAGGTGCCGGTGGTGAACCAGCAGATGTCGGCGGAGCCGACCTTGACGGCGTCGATGGTCTCGCTGGCGCCGAACATGGAGCCGCCGGCGTTATAGGTGAACTTCAGGCGGCCATTGGACTCCTCGGCAATGGCGTTGAGCAGGGTCTCCAGGTACTTCTCGCCCATGGAGGTGGTGGAGTCGTGGTTGACGACGGTGAACTCGTA
>JBJEYS010000021.1:0-1488 GCA_051886995.1 Oscillospiraceae bacterium | reverse complement strand
ATCAGAGCAATCGCTTTTTTCATGTTGTTTCTCCTTCCTAATTTAAAACACGTTTCTCTGTGTTTGCGCACGATTTCAGTCAGTCTCAGCCGGATCAGACGCCGACCTTGTTGGCCAGGAACAGGGCCGTCTGCGGGAAGATGATGACGATCAGGATGGCTGCGATCATACCAATGAGCATGGGCGCCACACCCTTGAAAATCTTCTGCAGGGGCACATCCTTGGCTGTGCCGGAGACGATGTACACGTTCATGCCCACGGGCGGGGTGATCAGGCCCATTTCCATGACCATGACCATCAGCACGCCGTACCAGATGCCGTTGAAGCCCAGAGCCTGGGTCATGATGGGGTAGAAGATGGGCACGGTCAGCATGACCATGGCCAGGGAGTCCATCAGGCAGCCCATGACGGCGTAGATGACCAGGATGATCGCCAGGATGATATAGCGGTTAACGTTCAGGCCTCCCACAAAGTTGGCCAGGGTGGTGGGCAGGTTGGTGACAGTCAGGAAGTTGCCGAACACATAGGCGCCGATCAGGATTAGGAAGATCATACCGCTGGTCTTCACGGTCTCGCGCAGGGCGCTGATAAAGGTCTTCCAGGTGAAGCGGCGGCGGATCAGCAGGTAGATAAACGCCAGCACAACGCCAATAGCGGAGGCCTCGACCGCGGTGAAGAAGCCGGTCAGGATGCCGCCGATGACGATGACGAACAGAACCACCATGGGCAGGCCGCCGGTCAGGGAGGCAACCTTTTCCTTCATGGCGTACTTAACCTTGCCGGGAGCCAGTTCGGGATTGACCTTGCACATGACGGCAATGGAGATGCAGAAGCAGATGGCCAGGATGATGCCGGGGATGATGCCGGCCGCGAACAGCTTGCCCACCGACTCACCGGCGATGATGCCGAACAGGATAAAGCCGGTGGAGGGCGGGATCAGGATACCCAGGGTGCCGCCGGCGGCGATGGAGCCGCAGGCCAGGCCGTCGTCATAGTTGTGCTTTCTCATCTCGGGCAGGGCTACCACGGCCATGGTGGCGGCGGTGGCGGCGGAGGAGCCGCAGATGGCGCCGAACAGGGCGCAGGCAACTACGGTGGCCATGGCCAGGCCGCCCCGCAGAGTGCCCAGCCACTTTTCGCACATGTTATACAGGCCGGCCGACATGCCGGAGTAGTAGCACAGCTGGCCCATTAGCACAAAGAGTGGTATGACCACAAAGGAATAGTTCGTTGCCTGGGTAAATGGAACCTTCTGGAATACAATAAACGCAGCGCTCAGCGCCTTGCTGATGGCCAGGCCTTTGGCTGCATAGGCGACCCAGCAGCCGAAGAAGCCCACGGCCATCATGCAGATGCCGATGTTCATGCCCATGACCAGCAGCACCAGCAGAACGATGACGCCGATCACGGCAATGGTGAGTGGACTCAAACTCATTGTATTGCCCCTTTCTCTTGTGTCTGTACGCGGATCGGGAGTACCGCAAGCGG
>JBJEYS010000020.1:1464-3153 GCA_051886995.1 Oscillospiraceae bacterium | reverse complement strand
TAGGCCTCGCCGAAGGCGAAGTGGCAGGCGGCGTTTTCGTCAAACAGGGTCTCATAGAACAGGATGCCCGTGTTGCTGATGGGGGAGTCGTAGGGCACCAGGGCCACCTCGCCCAGATAGGAGGAGCCCTCATCCAACGTCACGCTCTTGCGCAGAACCTCCTCGCCCACGTCGGCGTGGAGGTCCACGATCTTGCCGTCCTTCAGCTCCAGCCAGAAGCCGTCCACCAGGTTGCCGTTCAGGGACAGGGGCTTGGAGGCGTACACACGGCCATTGACCCGGTCCATATGGGGCAGCGTGAAGATCTCCTCCGTGGGCAGGTTGGCGATGAACTCCGCACCGGTGCCCGCCCGCTCACTGGCGCCCGTCCAGAAATGATTTTCCGGCAGGCCCACGGTCAGGTCGGTGCCCAAGCCGCTGCGGTAGTGCAGGGTGGTAAAGGCGTATTCATTGAGCTTATCCACCAGCTTTTTCTGCTCCCTAACATGCTCCGCCCAGCGATCCACGGCCTTGCCGTCGCCGGTCACGCGGACGGCGGCGAACACCGCGTCCCAGAGCTTCTCCATGGCATCCTCCGCGCCGGGGAAAACCATGTTGGCCCAGGCGGGAGTGGGACAGGCGGCCACCAGCCACTGGAAATCGTTGTTGGTCTGCGCCTTATAGTAGGCCTCCAGGGCCTTGCCGGACGCCTGACGGGCGCGCTGGATGCGGGTGGGGTCGACGCCCTTGAACGCCTCCGGGTCATCACCCACGATGGCCAGGTGGGGGCACTTGTGCTCCAGAGCGCTGTCGTAAAGGGCCTTCTGCCAGGCGGGGATCTCGTCAAACACATCGTCGGCCGCCCGCAGATATTTCATGCGGCTGACCTGGTCGTCGTTCCACAGGACGGTGACCTCCCGGGCGCCTGCGTCGTAGCATGCTTCGGTGCAGGCCCGGGCCAGAACGGCGCAGTCCACGGGGGCAAAGATGTTGACATGCTGGCCAGGCTGCACATTCAGTCCGATGCGGACCAGCAATTCGGCGTATTCCTTGAGTTTGGTATCCATGTTGCAGTACTCCTTATTATTTTAATTCAGGTTCGGCGCTCATCCAGACGGGAAGACCCAGCAGAACGGCGCCGCCAATGAGATTACCCAATGTGACCCAGACCATATTCCAGGCGATCCCGGCAAAATCCGCGCCGGGGACAAGCAGGGCGTACAGGGAGAAGGTGGCCATATTGGCCACCGAGTGCTCAAACCCGGCCAGCACAAAGGTGGTGATGACGGCAATGATCGCGATACACTTGCCTGTCTCGCTTTTCAGCTTAAATCCTGCAAAGACGCCCACGCAAACCAGAAAATTACACAGGACTCCTTTCAGCAGAAGGGCATACCAAGTGCCCGACAGCTTGGCGGGGACGGTCAAAGCCAGGTAGGCGGACAGCATCCCGCCGCTGGCCCCGGAGCCGACTACCAGGAGGGAGAGAAGGAAGATACCGATGAAATTTCCTATATAGCAAAAGACCCAGATCCGCAGCGCACCAAGGAAGGTGACCTTGTTCTCATACAGGCTGACGCCCATGACAAAGTTGGTTCCCGTGAACAGCTCGCCGCCCAGCAGGACGATGAGGATCAGAGCGGCGGAAAAGGTGGAGGCCCCCAGAAGCTTGGCCACGCCGGGATAGTCCGTGTAGAACCAGGCGGCGGA
>JBJEYS010000020.1:0-1364 GCA_051886995.1 Oscillospiraceae bacterium | reverse complement strand
GCCCCGGTGGAGCGGGTGGAGAAGGCGCTGAAGGACGCGCTGAACGGTCTGCCGGAGCGCGCCGCCGTTCAGCTGCCTGCTTGCACCGCCGAAGCGCGTCCAGTGGAGAAGGTGCGCTGCTTTGAGGACGCGCTGGACGTGACCCAGGGCAAGCTGGCCCTGGGCTGGCGTACGGGGGGTATTACCATTCATTCGGAGGAATACCCCGCTCTGCTGGTGCTCAACGCCGTGTACGGCGGCACCACCACCTCCAAGCTGTTCATGAACGTGCGCGAGCGGCTGTCCCTGTGCTACTTCGCCAGCTCCACGCTGGACAAGCAGAAGGGGCTGATGCTGGTCTCCTCGGGCATCGAGTTTGACAAAGTGGACCAGGCCCGGGAGGAGATCCTGGCCCAGTTCCGGGCGTGCGTTCAGGGTGACTTTACCGATCAGGAGCTGGAGGCCGCCCGACGGGCTGTGGTCAGCAGCCTGACCGCCTGCGAAGACAGCCAGGGCCTTCTGGAATTTTACTGGCAGACCCAGTCCGCCGCGGGACTATGTCAGAAGCCGGTCGAGTTGATCCGGGCGGTAGAACAGGTCACCGCCGAGCAGGTGGTCCATGTGGCCGAGCACATGGAACTGGACACGATCTATTTTCTGAAGGGAAAGGAGGGGTAAGACGTGGACGAAAAGAAGTATTCCCGGGTGGGGGAGACCCTGTATCACGAAGTGCTGGAGAACGGTCTTCATATCTACGTGGACCCTAAGCCGGAGTTCGGCAAGTATTACGCTTTCTTCGCCACCAATTACGGCGGCATGGACGTGCGCTTCCAGCTGGACGGTGAATGGCACGACACCCCCGAAGGGGTGGCCCACTTCCTGGAACACAAGATGTTCGACACCAAGGACGGCAACGCCCTGCAGGATCTGGCCGCCAACGGCGCGTCTCCCAACGCCTTTACCAGCAATGCCATCACAGGCTATTATTTTGAGTGTACTGAAAAGTTCGAGGACAACCTGAAGACCCTGCTCTCCTTTGTGTCCATCCCCTGGTTCACCCCGGAAAGCGTGGACAAGGAGCAGGGCATCATCGGCCAGGAGATCCGCATGGTGGAGGACGACCCCAACTGGCGGGTGTATATGAACCTGACGGGCTGCCTGTATCAGAACCACGCCATCAAGATCTCGGTCATCGGCACCCAGGAGTCCATCGCCCAGATCACGGACAAGACCCTGTACGCCTGTCACAAGGCCTTTTATGATCCCTCCAATATGGTCCTCTGCGTGGCGGGCAATGTGGAGCCTGAGCGAATCGTGGAGATCGCCCGGGAGATCCTGCCCGCCGGGAACAGCCCGGAGATCGGCCGGGACCACGGCGGGGAGGA
>JBJEYS010000019.1:0-3157 GCA_051886995.1 Oscillospiraceae bacterium | reverse complement strand
AGGGCCAGCAGGGCGTTGTAGTCCGACCACCGCAGGGCGGCGTAGGCGTCCTCCGCGGGCACGCCGGTAATTGCCGGGTCATTGTAGTAGAGTAGATAGTCCACCTGCGCGGTCAGCATGGTATCGGGATCAAAGCCGTTTTCCTTCAGAAGGGCGGGCAGGTCGGCCACCGTGGTGTCCCCGCTGTAGTTCTGGACGGTCACATCAAAGGGAGCCGCGCCGTCGGTGTTGTCCTCAATGGCGGCGTTCAGGCCCACCGAGCAGGCCGTGGCCCCAATGGCCAGCAGAAGCAGGATGCAGATGACCGTCATGGACAGGTAGGAGGAGTGAATGCGCCCGCTCCACTGGCGCAGGACGAACATGTTCAGGCCCTTGTAGTAGAATTTGGGCCGGCTCTGGCACAGGCGCAGCACGAAGCCGGACAGCCCCCGGAAGAACAGCAGCGTGCCCAGCGTACCCAGGATCAGCATGACCAGGAACAGAAGGTCGATGACCAGCATCCCGCGGATCAGCAGCAGGGCATAGGCGGCGGCCAGCAACAGCACGCCGACCAGAAACAGCGCCACCGAGACTCCCAGGGGCCGCTGCCGCAGTTCCTCGTTTTTGCGTCCGGCGTTCATCAGGTCGATCAGCTTCTGCCGGGACAGGGTGACCTGGTTGAATACCATGACCAGCAGGAACATCCCCCCGAAGCAAGCCGCGGTGAACAGGGCGGCGGAGGGGTCAAAGACGAAGCGCAGGGGCTCAAAGGTCATGCGGAACATGGCCATGGTCAGAAGGGACAGGCCGTGGGCGGCCAGAACACCCAGAGCCAGGCCGGACGCCAGGGCCAGAAGGCCGATGAACAACGTCTCCAAAACCAGGATCAGGGAGACTTGGGACAGGGGCATGCCCAGCAGCAGGTAGGTGCCCAGTTCCTTTTTCCGTCGGCGCAGCAGGAAGGTGTTGGCGTAGAGGATCAGCCCGGCCAGTACCACCGCCACAAAGGCGGAGAGCACCTTCATCCAGACCATGATGGCCTCCACCATGTAGTGCTGCGATTGATCCAGGTACTGCATGACCTGCTGGGTGCCCAGGGAGTTGAAGGTGTAAAACAGGCAAACGCCGAAGGTCAGGGTCAGGAAGTAGATGAAGTAATCCTTCACGCTGCGCCGGACGTTGCGAAAGGCCAGCTTACAGAGCATGGGAACCTTCACCTCCCAGCTGACCGACCACGGACAGAATGCGGGCGAAGAAAGCCCGCCGGTCGTCCGCACCCCGCTCCAGCTGATCCTGAATACGTCCGTCCTGAATGAACAGGATGCGGGAGCACCAACTGGCGGTGAAGGAGTCATGGGTTACCATGAGGATGGTGGCCCCCTGCTCCCGGTTCAGTTCGTCCAGCCGCTCCAGGAGCATCCGGGCGGACCGGGAGTCCAGCGCGCCGGTGGGCTCGTCGGCCAGGATCAGGGCGGGGTGGGTGATGATGGCCCGGGCGGCGGCCACCCGCTGCCGTTCGCCGCCGGAGAGCTGGTAGGGGAACTGGTCCAGGACCCGTTCGATGCCCAGCAGAGCGGCGGTCTTACGTACCCGCTTCTGAATGTCCCGGGCGGGCACTTTCAGGATGGTCAGGGCCAGGGCGATGTTCTCAAAGGCGGTCAGGGTGTCCAGCAGGTTGCAGTCCTGGAAGATGAACCCCAGCCGCTCCCGGCGGAAGCGGGAGAGCGCGGCGCTTTTCAGGGCCGTCACCTCCTGGCCGTCGATGATGATCTGCCCGCCCGTGGGCCGGTCGATGGTGGACACGCAGTTGAGCAGGGTGGTCTTGCCGCTGCCCGACGCGCCCATGATGCCCACGAACTCTCCCGGGGCCACCTGAAAGCTCAATCTGTCCAGGGCGCGGGTGACATTGCCCCGGGCGCCGTAGGTCTTGGTCAGTTCGCGGACCGATAGCACAGATTCCATATGAAAAACCTCCTCATGTTTCAGCCCATTCAGCGTACCATGAGGAGGTTTTGGTTTTTGAAAGATTTTCTAAAGATTGTCTGACGATTTGTAGGGTGCTTCCTTAAGAAATCGACACGACCTGGTAGCCGGCCTCGGTGATGGCGGCCTTGATGGCCTCGTCGGACACATCGCCGGTGACGGTGGCGGTCTTGCTCTCCAGATCGACAGTGGCGGTCACGCCGGGCAGGGCGTTCAGGGCCTTGTCCACGTGGGCCTGGCAGTGCGGACACATCATGCCTTCAATGACAACTTTCTTCTCCATGGTTTTCATTTCTCCTTTGATTTCAGGTGTATTGTTGGCGGGCGCTTGGCCCGGTTCTCCCTTGAAAAAGCGCAGGCGCAGGGCATTGGACACCACGCACACGGAGGACAGGCTCATGGCGGCGGCGGCGAACATGGGGTTGAGCTGCCAGCCCAGCACGGGGAAGAACACCCCGGCGGCCAGGGGGATGCCGATGATGTTGTAAATGAACGCCCAGAACAGGTTTTGCCGGATGTTGCGGATGACCGCTTTGGACAGGCGCACGGCGGTGACGGCGTCGGTCAGGTCGCTTTTCATCAGCACCACGTCGGCCGACTCGATGGCCACATCGGCCCCCGCGCCGATGGCGATCCCCACGTCGGCACGGGCCAGGGCCGGGGCGTCGTTGATGCCGTCGCCCACCATGGCGACTTTTTTGCCCTGTTCCTGCAGCTCCCGCACCTGCCGCTCCTTGTCGGCGGGCAGCACCTCGGCCACCACGTCGGTCACGCCCACCTCCCGGGCGATGAAGGAGGCGGTGCGCTTGTTGTCGCCGGTTAGCATGACCACGTTCAGACCCAGTGCCCGCAGGCGCGCAATGGCCGCCTTGCTGGTGGGCTTCACCGTGTCGGCCACGGCGATGACGCCAATCAAGAGGTTATCCTGGGCAAAGTAGAGGGGGGTCTTGCCCTGCTCCGCCAGGGCTTCGGCCCGGTCGGACAGGGGGGAGGCGTCGATGCCGCGCTCTTCCAGCATGGCCCGGTTGCCCGCCAGGAAGGCGGCCCCCTGGATCGTTCCCGTCACGCCCCGGCCGTGGACGGCTTCAAACTGTTCCACGGCGGGCAGGGGGATGGTGCGCGCCTCGGCCTCGGCCACGATGGCCTGGGCCAGGGGATGCTCGGAGGGCTTTTCCAGGGCGGCGGCCACGCAGAG
>JBJEYS010000018.1:0-3158 GCA_051886995.1 Oscillospiraceae bacterium | reverse complement strand
GTCCCGGCTTCCAGCCGGTCCGGCAGGAAGTCCGGCATCTCCTGCCGGGCCGAGGTGCTTCCGGTCCCGCCTTCGATCAAAGGCTGTACCGTGTCGCTGGCGCAGAGCAGAAGCCCCGTCCCCTGGGGACCGTACAGCCCCTTGTGCCCCGGCATGGCAATAAAAGCCGCCCCCCATTCCTTCAGGGAAACAGGCAGACAGCCGGCGGACTGGGACGCGTCCACGATGAGTGGGATCTTCCTGGCCCGGCACAGGGCGGCGATCTCAGGGATGGGCAGCACATAGCCAAAGACATTGGACACATGATTGCACACCACCGTCCCCACCTCGTTTGTCATCAGCTCCTCGAACCGGCTCAGCAGCTGGTCGGACCGAAACAGGGGACTTCCCGCCACGCGGATCTTTACATTTTTGATCGCCGCCAGCGTCCTTGTCACCGCGTTGTGCTCGTAGCCGGAGATCAAAACCGTGCTCCCCGGCTTTACCAGCGTTTTGATGGCGATGTTCAGGGCATGGGTGGCGTTGAAGGTGAAGACCACGTGCTCCGGTGCGTCCACGCCGAAAAGCTCCGCCGCCTTCTCACGGCAGGCAAACGCAGTCTCCGCCGCCAGCGCGGCGGGGCGGTGTCCGCCCCGCCCCGGAGTCGCCATGCGCGCCATGGCCGAACGCATCGCGTTGGACACTGCGGCGGGCTTTTGCAGCGTGGTCGCCGCGCTGTCCAGATAGATCATAGACTCACCTCTTTATAGCTGCCGTCAGCGGACATGATAAACACACGTTCGGGCGACAGATCCACACGGTTCAGCACAGCCAGAGAATCGGTCAGGCGGCGTTCCGAAATTTTCACCGCATGGCTGCACCCGGTATCGGAGATACTTCTGGGAGAGCGCATGATGTGGGCGGTGATCCCGGCCCGCTCCAGGGCGGCCGCCGTTCTTTGGGCATACGTGAGAGACCGACAAATAATAAGATAATAAACCATATCAAAAACGCTCCTCTCGTGCCATTCTATGCACGGGAGGAGCGTTTGGCTCTTTCCTTTTAACCTTTTACAAGCAGCGCCACAGCCTGCGCCGCGATCCCTTCTCCGGAGCCGGTGAAGCCCAGCCCCTCCTCGGTAGTCGCTTTCACATTGACCTGATCGGGAAGCACGCCCATGATCCGGGCCAGATTCTGCCGCATCCGGGGCAGATAGCCCGCCAGCTTCGGCCTTTGGGCGATGACCGTGGCGTCCACATTCCCCACCTGCCAACCGGCATCCCTCAGCTTTTCCATCACCGCCGCCAGGAGCCGCAGGCTGTCCGCCCCGGCATAAGCGGGGTCGCTGTCCGGGAAATGCTGCCCGATGTCTCCCATCCCCGCTGCACCCAGTAGCGCGTCCATGACCGCATGGGTCAGCACATCGGCGTCTGAATGGCCCAAAAGGCCCCGCTCAAAGGGCACCTCCACGCCGCCCAGGATCAACTTGCGGCCTTCCACCAGGCGGTGCACATCATAACCCTGTCCGATCCTCATCTCTGATCCCTCCAGTTCAGCAGAGCCTCCGCCACGGCCAGGTCCGCGGGCGTGGTGATCTTGATGTTCTCCTCCGAGCCGCGGGTCAGCGTCACCTTCATCCCCATCCGCTCCACGGCGGAGCAGTCGTCGGTCAGCGGAAGATTTTCCTCCACTGCCTTGTACAGAGCCGCCCGGATCAGGTCGGCTTCAAAAACCTGGGGAGTCTGTACAGCAAACAGCTCGGAGCGGTCGGGAGTCCCCTCCACGACGCCGCCGACCGCCCGCTTGATGGTATCCTTGACCGGGATAGCCGGGGCGGCCGCGCCGCACTTGGCCGCCGTCAGGATGGCCTCCTCTAGCACCTCCGGTGTCACAAGAGGTCGTGCTCCGTCCTGAATGGCGATCAGTTCGGCTTGCTCGGATACTTCCTGGATACCAAGCTGAACCGAATGAACACGGGTCTCCCCGCCCAGGACCACTTTGCGCACCTTGGTCAGAAAACAGTCAGAGCAGAGCCTGCTTAGGGGAACGATCAGATCCTCCCGGGTCACAACGACGATCTCCTGGATATAGGGGCAGTATTCCAGCGCCCGCAGGGTATGGACGATCACAGGATCATCCCGCAGGGGAAGCATGATCTTATCCGCCCCCTCCATGCGGGTGGATGAGCCCGCAGCCGCCACAACGGCCGCGCAATACGGTGCGGTCATTTTCTTTTTTCGTTTGAATATCCCCGGCAAACCTGCCACCTCCAAAAAACAGGGCGGCCGCCGGGCCGCCCGCACGTGCTTGTCTCATTTTTATTATGCGAGAGCGTGGTTTATGCGGTTCTCGATCTCCTCATAGCTGCTGCTCTGGGAGAGCACCAGCTCAGAGATCAGGATCTGCTTGGCCGTGTGGAGCATCTTCCGCTCCCCGGTTGACAGGCCCCGGTCTGCCTCCCGCAGGATCAGACCCTTTACCACACGGGCCACCTCCAGAAGATTTCCGCTCTTCAGCCGGAGCATGTTTTCCCGGTAGCGGCGGTTCCAGTTCTGGTCCATCTCCACCTCGATCTTTTCAAAGGCGGCGATGACCTGATCCCCCTGATCTCTGTCGATGATCGGCCGCACACCGATCTCCTCGCTGTTCTCCGTGGGGATCATGACCAGCATGCCGCCGAGCGGCAGCTTGAGTTCATAGTAGGTGCGCACAACGCCATTGACCTTCTTTTCGACAATGCCGTCGATCACGCCCGCACCATGCATCGGGTGAACGATCTTATCTCCTACCTGAAACACGATTCCCACCTCCCGGAATTTTCACTAAATGAACAAAAACCAGGGACCGAATGAAAATATTATAGACGTTTTCCCCGAAAAGTGCAAGTAAATTCCCCAAAATGCTGATAAAAAAGGAAAAAGCGCCCCGTTTTTTGTAAAACGGGGCGCTTTCAACGATTCAGAGATATTACTCAGCGGTCTCCTCGGCAGGAGCCTCGGTCTCTTCGCTCTCAGCGGGAGCCTTTTCGGCCTCCAGCAGGGCGCGGATGGACAGGGAAACCTTCTTGTTGTCGAAGTCGATGTCGGTAATCTTCACTTCGACCATCTGACCCTCGCTCAGCACATCGCCGGGCTTCTCGATGCGGCGGTCGGCGATCTGGGAGATGTGGATCAGGCCGT
>JBJEYS010000017.1:1521-3170 GCA_051886995.1 Oscillospiraceae bacterium | reverse complement strand
CCCAGGCCGGAGGTCTCCTCATAGACCTGGATGGAGGCGGAGTCGCCGTTCATGGTCAGAATCTCGCCGATCAGATGCTCGTCGCCGACGCGGACCACGTCAGCCATGTTGGCGTCGGCAAGCCCTGTGGCGACCACCAGCGGGCCGGAAACCTTCACAATCTTTCCGCTGCTCAAGTTTTCTACCTTCTTTCTCGTCGGAGCAAGCTCCCTATCGTTCGCCTCGGCACAAGTGCCAAGGCTCATTCCGTACGCTGCTCCTCCTCTCCCCAACGAAACCGCTTCGCCGGTTTCGCCGGGGACTCCGGAAGACGCGCAGGGAACTGCTCACCGATAAAATTTTTAAAGAATGTCGGCGCCCACGGCGCGTTCCACGGATTTCTTTACGTTGGCCATACCGATGCCCAGGCTGCCTTCTTTGCCGGGGATCAGGATGACCGCGGGGGTCAGCTCGTCCTTGTAGCGGGCCAGCTCCTCGCTCATATACTGGGCCAGCTGCTCGGTCAGATAGACCACCGCGTAGTTTTCCTTCGCCAGCCGGTGGAGGGTGCTTTTGGCCTCCTCCACGGACTCGGCGGGGAACACATCCAGGCCCAGGGCCTTGAAGCCCAGAACGCTCTCGCGGTCGCCCAAAACGGCCATGCGGTAACTTGCCATGTCTGTTCCCCTCCTTTACGCGTAGGTCCGGCGCAGACGCTGCCGGATGGTGGCGCGGTCCAGACCGGCCATGCGGCCGGCCATAATGATGCGGATCACGGTAGCCTCGGTCTCACGGGCGTAGAGATAGCCGATGATGGGCTCCACGCCGAAGGGGACCCGCCGGCCGTCACTGAGATAGCTCATCACCGCGTCGTCGCACAGACGCTCGAACTCGGTCAGGGAGCCGGAGCCGGGAGCGGACTTTGCTCCACCCTCGGCGGCGGCGTCCGCCAGCCGGCTGGTGTGGAACAGGACGCCCAGCTCCTCGCCGCGGGCGGCAGCCAGATTGCGCACGCTGACTGTTCCGCCGGGCACCAGGACCTGGTTCAGGAAATCGGCGCTCTTGTTCAGACGGGAGGCGCGCACCACGGAGCGCAGATTGGCCACGTCGATGCACAGCGCCGCGTAACCCTCCAGAAACGGGCTTTCCGACGCCTTGGCCAGTGCGCTCAGCTCCTCAAAGTAGGCGCGGTCCAGGATGAAGTCGGCCTGCTGCGGATCGCCGGTGGAACCCAGCACCTCGCGGGCGCGGGCGACGGCGCGGCGGAACAGGTCGCTGTAGGCCAGCAGATCCTCCCGGCGGTAATCCTCCGCCAGGCGCCGGCGGTCATAGCGGCCGCCGTCCATCAGAAGCTGATCCTGCTCGTTCCCCAGCGCCTCGGTCTTGACCAGCACCTTGGCGTTGTGATAATCGTAACGCAGCTTGAATACATCCACGACATACTTATTGGGGGCGGAGCTGCCCAGATCGGCCATCATTTTCTGCTGCTGCTCGCGAAGCACGCGGTCCAGCTCGCTGTCGGTGACTTCGGCCATCTCGGAATAACCGCACTCGGTCAGAACCTTGGCGGCGTCCTCATTGGTATGCGCGTCCAGCATCTGCTCGATCCGATCCTTGGTCAGCAGACCGCGCTCCATCGCCTTGACCCGGGTGGACAGAAAAATGTAGTC
>JBJEYS010000017.1:0-1421 GCA_051886995.1 Oscillospiraceae bacterium | reverse complement strand
TGGGCGCGCTGGGCGTAGTCGGCGGTGACGGCGTCGGCCTTGGCTTGGGCATCGGCCATCAGCGCGTCGATCTCGGCCTGGGCGTCGGCGCTGATCTGTTGTGTCAGTTTTTCAATACCGTTCATATTCATTTACCAGCCTTTCCGGTGATTCCCGGGTCGGCTCAGGCGCCCAGGTTCAGGTTCAGGAGCATCAGGAAGGATGCCAGCAGGGACAGGATGGCGTAGAACTCAACGGTGATGCAGAGGATGATGCCCTTGGCCCAGTCGTTGGGGCGCTTGGCCATCAGGTTGACGGCGGTAGCGGCAACGCGGCCCTGAGCGGGAGCGGAGAGCGCACCACCCAGCGCCATGGGCAGGCAGGCGGCGGCCACGCGCAGGCCGTCGGCCACGCTCATGCCGACCGCGGTGCCGGAGAACACGCCCATCTGGAGGATGGCGAAGAACCAGACCACCAGGCCGTACAGGCCCTGGGTGCCGGGAATGACCTGAAGGATCATGACCTTACCGAACGCGGAGGGGTCCTCACAAAGCAGGGCGTTGCCCGCCTCACCGGCGGTACCGCAGCCCCGGGCGGAGCCGGCGCAGCACAGGCCGCAGGCGATGCCCGCGCCCAGGAAACCGATGGCCAAGCCACCAAAGTCAGCAAAGAAATTACCCATTACAATTAGTCCTCCTTAATGTCTACATATTTGGTGTTATAGTTCAGGGGGCGGAACGGCCGTCCGCCGTCCCGGTACCATTTGCCGAAGAACTCCAGGAACTGCAGGCGCATGGTGTGCACGAAGCAGCCGATCAGGTTCAGCGCGAAGTTCAGCACGTGTCCGATCAGGGCCACGGGGATGAACAAAAGCAGGCCGCCCAGGGCGCCCAGCTGGTTGAACACGCTGGCGATGACCGAGCCGGCCAGCATCAGCGCCATCAGACGGGAGTAGGACAGGATGTCGCCCAGATAACCGGTGACGCCGTTGTACACCGCGCCGAACAGGCCGGTGATCCGGCCGATGCCCTTGCCCTTCAGGAAGGTGGCGATCACCATGATGGCAATGCCCACATAGATCACCACGGGCGTTCCGGCGAGGACCAGAACGGCAATGCCGACCATCATAACCCACCAGGACAGGTCGGCGGCGGCGTCCAGCCAGTTGCCGTCCTTGATGTTCAGGTAGGTGCCGATGCACACACCGAAGAACAGGTGGATCAGGCCCAGAGCCAGGGCCAGAATGAGCACATACAGGGGGTTGTTGCCCTCCAGCAGGTTCAGGGGCAGGTCAATGGCAATGCTGTCCCCAATATGGATGGTGCCCAGATAGGGGACCAGGGTCCAGTCCTTGCCGAAGATGCCGCCCACCACGCTGACCGCGTCGCCGAAGAAGCCGCCGGTCAGGAAGCCGATGATGAAGGTGCTGATGCCGCACTGGA
>JBJEYS010000016.1:1546-3185 GCA_051886995.1 Oscillospiraceae bacterium | reverse complement strand
ATGCTTGAGATCAAGAATCTGTCCTACCAGGTAGAAGGGGAGGGGGCCACCCTGGATATCCTGCGGGATATCTCCCTGACCGTGGAGGACAATAAATTTGTGGTCATTACCGGCCCCAACGGCGGCGGCAAGACCACCCTGGCCAAGGCTATCATGGGCCTGGTGCCCGCCACCAGCGGGAGCATCACCTGGAATGGAACCGAGGTGACCGCCCTCTCCATTACCGAGCGCGCCCATCTGGGGATCAGCTACGGCTTCCAGCAGCCCCCCCGGTTTAAGGGCCTGCGGGTGCGCGACCTGCTGGAGCTGGCCGCCGGCAGCGAGAGCCTGACCCAGGACGAGTGCTGCCAGTACCTGACCCGGGTGGGCCTGTGCGCCGGCGACTATATCGACCGGGAGGTGGACGCCTCCCTGTCCGGCGGCGAGGTCAAGCGCATCGAGATCGCCACCATTCTGGCCCGCAAGTCCGGCCTGATGATCTTTGACGAGCCCGAGGCGGGCATCGACCTGTGGTCCTTCGCCAAGCTGACTGAGACCTTCCGTATGATCCACGACAAGCGGCAGTCCACCCTGCTGATCATCTCCCACCAGGAGCGCATCATCAATCTGGCGGACGAGATCGTCATGGTCTCCGACGGGCGGATCGTCAAGCACGGCCCGAAGGACGAGATCTTCCCGCAGATCCTGGCCAACACCACGGCCGGCTGCAGCTATATGTCCGGGGGGGTGGCACAATGAGCGCGTTCGACAACAAGGTGGACATGGAGCTTCTGCGGCAGATCGCCGACCTGGAGACCGTTCCCCAGGGGGCCTACAACATCCGCAAGAACAGCCAGCTGGACAGCCGTTCCTCCACCGCCAACATCGAGATCAGCAGCAAGACGGACAAGTCCGGCATCGACATCCACATCAAGGCGGGCACCAAGAACGAGTCCGTCCACATCCCCGTCATCATCACCGAGATGGGGGTGAAGGAGATGGTGTACAACGACTTCTTCATCGGGGAGGACTGCGACGTGACCATCGTGGCCGGCTGCGGCATCCACAACTCCGGCTGTGAGACCAGCCAGCACGACGGCGTGCACACCTTCTATATCGGCAAGAACTCCAAGGTGCGCTATGTGGAAAAGCACTACGGCGGCGGCGACGGCACCGGCGGGCGCATCATGAACCCCCAGACCGTGGCCTATCTGGAGGAGGGCGCTTTCCTGAATATGGAGACCACCCAGCTGCGGGGCGTGGACTCCACCGAGCGCTACACCAAGGTGGTGGTGGGCAAGGACGCCGAGATCGTCATCACCGAGAAGCTGCTGACCCACGGCGATCAGCACGCTGAGTCCGAAATGGACGTGATCCTGGCGGGGGAGGGGGCCAACGGCCGCATCATCTCCCGCTCGGTGGCCCAGGGCACCTCGGAGCAGATCTTCTATCCCCGCATGGTGGGCGAAGCGCCGTGCTTCGGCCATGTCCAGTGCGACGCCATCATCATGGACAACGCCAAGATCAAGGCCATTCCCGCCATTACCGCCAACCACACCGACGCCCAGCTGATCCACGAAGCGGCCATCGGCCGGATCGCCGGGGAACAGATCCTGAAGCTCATGACCCTGGGTCTGACCGAACAGGAAGCAGAGGAGAA
>JBJEYS010000016.1:0-1446 GCA_051886995.1 Oscillospiraceae bacterium | reverse complement strand
CAGATCCGCTGCATTGCCACGGCGGAAAAGATGGGTAAGACCCTCTGCGTCATGCGTACCGATCTGCTGAACGAGGACGATCAGAAGGTGGCCAGCGGCAACTTCACGTTCTGTGTCATGGAACCGCTGGACCCGGAACATCCCTTTGGGCGGAGCAAATCCGATGCAGAATAAGAACTCACTGCTGCACGGAAAGGTAGGGCCTGCGCTGCTGCGCTTTGCCCTGCCTTTTCTCGCTGCCTCGCTTCTTCAGCAGCTTTACAGCACGGTCGATATGATGGCGGTGGGGCGGCTCTCCGCCACCCCCGCCATCTCTCTGTCCGCCGTGTCCACCGGAGGGCAGATGACCTACGCCGTTACCTCCCTGCTCATCGGCCTGGCCACGGGCAGCACCGTTCTGATCGGCCAGTATGTGGGCGCCGGGCGGCGGGAGGATGTCAGCCGGACCATCGGCACCATGTTCCCGCTGTTCACCCTGATCGCCCTGGGCGTTTCCGTGGTCATGGCCGCCCTGACCGGCCCCCTGGTGGCTCTGCTGCAGGTGCCCGCGCAGGCCGTGGGGGAGGCCGAGCAATACCTGTTCATCTGCGCCGTGGGCATGATCTTCGTCACCGGCTACAACATGGTCAGCGGCATCCTGCGGGGGCTGGGCGACTCCAAAAGCCCCATGATCCTGGTGGCCATTGCCTGCGCCATCAACATCATCGGCGACATCGTCCTGGTGGGTCCGCTGCAGCTGGGAGCCGCCGGCGCCGCCCTCGCCACAGTCACCGCCCAGGGGCTCAGCTTCCTGTTCTCTCTGGTCATTTTGCGCCGCCGGAAGGACTTTCCCTTCGACTTCAAGCGCTCCAGCTTCCATCTGCACCGTGACCAGAGCAAACAGCTTTTGAAGCTGGGCGTGCCCATCGCCTTCCAGGATTTCTCCATCGGCGTCTCCTTTTTGTTCATTACGGCCTTTATCAACCGCATCGGCCTGGACGAATCAGCCTGCGTGGGCGTGGTCTGCCGCGTCTCCTGCATCGCCATGCTGGTGTCCAACGCCTTCATGTCGGCCATTGCCGCCATGTCCGCCCAGAACATCGGCGCCAGCCAGCCCAAGCGGGCCCGCTCCGCCATGCTCTGGGGCATCGCCCTCTCCTTTGTTTTCAGCTCGGTGCTCTTTGTTCTGATCCAGCTTTTCCCGGGCCAGATCCTGTCCGTCTTCACCACGGAAGCGGGGGTCATTGAAAAGGGCATCCTCTACCTGCGCTCCAATATCATCGACGCCCTTCTGGTGTCCTTTGTGTTCTGCATGAACGGCTTCTTCAGCGGCTGCGGGCACACGAGTTTTTCCATGGTCAACAACCTGATCAGCACCTACGGTGTGCGCGTGCTGGGCACCCTGGTGGTGTCCCTGATCCCCGGCACCAACATGTTCCACATCGGTCTGGCCGCCCCGGCGGCCTC
>JBJEYS010000015.1:0-13955 GCA_051886995.1 Oscillospiraceae bacterium | reverse complement strand
TGACCCTGGCCAAGCGCGCCGGCCTGCTGCACGACCTGGGCAAGTCCATCGACCACGAGGTGGAGGGCTCCCACGTCCAGATCGGCGTGGAGCTGGCCCGCAAGTACCACGAGAGCGAGGAAGTCATCCACGCCATCGAGGCCCACCACAACGACGTGGAGCCCCGCACCGTCATCGCCTGCCTGGTGCAGGCGGCCGACGCCATCTCCGCCGCCCGCCCCGGCGCCCGGCGCGAGAACCTGGAGAACTATATCAAGCGTCTGGAAAAGCTGGAGGAAGTCACCTCCTCCTTCGCCGGCGTGGAGAAGTCCTTCGCCATTCAGGCCGGCCGCGAAGTGCGCATTATGGTCAAGCCCGAGGAGGTCAGCGAAGACCAGATGGTCCTGCTGGCCCGGGACATCGCCAAGAAGATCGAGGAAGAGCTGGAGTACCCCGGCCAGATCAAGGTCCACGTGCTGCGTGAGACCAAGGCCATTGAATACGCAAAGTAATTTTGAACCTTGATTCTACAGAAAGCGCCCGGCCATATGGCCGGGCGCTTGTTTTCCCGTTCGCTTCTTTGCCGCGGCTCCTGATGTAATCCTCACTGCAAATTTGATTCGATTTGTTCCAAGCGGTCGATATTCAGCGAATAGTAGGCGGTTCGCTTCTCCTTCTTCACCACCAGCAATTCCCCCGGGATTTTTTCCAATCTCGACTTTGCGGTCGCAAGACTTCCTACCTCAATGTGCTTCCGAATCGTTTCCATGGACACACCATGTTCCGAAAACAGCGTGGCCTGAATCAGCAGGTCATAAACCTGCAGCAATTTAGGATCATTGATTCCCATCTCGTTCAGCACAATGTGCGTGCAGCGGTTCCACCGCACCAAGCCCTGCTGCAAAGCATCCTTGAGCTTTAAAACCGACTCCTGAATGATTTCCAAAAACGTAACCAAAAACGGGGTCAATTCTCCGCGATTCAGCGGATCATTGCAGACAGAAAATGCCTTGTAGTAGTCCTTGATATTCTCTTTGATGGTATATGAGAGCCGATAACCCGTCACCGGCTCCAGTTCCTGGGCCAATAAATAGCTACAAATAAATCTGCCCAACCGTCCGTTTCCATCATAGAACGGGTGAATGTATTCCAGCAGATAATGAAAAATCGAGATCCGGCACAAAATGTCACAAGTATCATCCCTCAAAAATTGGATCGCTTGCTCCATTGCCTGTATAATTTTCGTTTCGGGATAAAGCCCCTTATGGATCTCTTTCTGGGAGGGGCTATAGACGCTCACAGTATCTTTTCTGAAATACTGTCCGTCCGGTACATTGTTCGGATCTTCTTCCTTCACCTCGGCAAGGACCAGCTCATCATAGATGTCCCGAATATCCCGGCACGTCTGTAGCGGCAGCTGTTCCTTTGTCAGCAGCATCTGATACTTTTTGACCAGGCCGTAGAACCGTTTCCCTTTGCTTTTCGTTTCCAGCTCGTCCAGAATTTCGCTGATCTCTTTCCGGGTACTGCGAACGCCTTCGATCGAATTTGTCAAAACGATCTCATCCACCAGGCACCGCCTGAAAAACTGGTTGATGGCTGCTCCGGGCAGCGTCTGGCATAGATTTGATATGGCCTTGTTCATTCTTAAAATGTCTGCCATCATTTTGTATATTTCCGGTGTCTGCACAAAAAATGCCTGGTGCTCACCAACGGTAAAATTCAGTCGAACAGCATACTCACTTTGAAAACGCGCATGATAGACCTTCTCGTATTCTTCTTGATTCTGATAATACAGTTTTGAAAGCAGCAGATAGTTCATGCGCTTCACCCCCATTGTTGCAGAAAGCGTGGAAAAACGGAACGGCAGTTCCCGTGGGCACGCCTTTATTTCAATTCCATTTGCTTTTTGAAATTACAGTTCATTCTATCACATTGGTAATGTCAAAATCAAGTTGTTTTTGAAATATAAACGCCCCCGACCTTGCGGTCGGGGGCGTTTGTGCTTCCTGTAAAAGCAGATCTTACAGCTCAGCCAGGCAGATGAAGACGGGGTTGTTGGCGGGAACATCGGTGATGGCGGTCAGAGAGCCGTCGGCGCCGACAGCGTAGCTGCGGACCACGTTGTCGGGACGAACGGGAACCAGCAGAACGGAGCCGTCGGGAGTCAGCTGCATGTCGCGGACAGCGTCCTTGGGATCGGCGGGGCACTTGCCAACGCCCATGGAGAAGACCTTGGTCAGCGTGCCGTCGGCAGCGATGCTGTAGCCCACGATGGTGTCCTCGCCGCGGTTGTTGACGTAGACGAACTTGCCGTCGGGAGTGATCTGGACGGTAGCCAGCTCGTTGCGGCCGGAGAAGCCCGGAGCGACGGTGGACTGCTTGTCAACAAAGGACAGGATGCCGTTCTCGGAGTCGAAGTTGAAGGACCAGATCTCGGAGGAGAACTCGCAGGTCATGAACATATGGCCGTTCTTGTCGAAGGCGCAGTGACGGGGGCCGGTGCGCAGAGGAGCCTGGAACACGGAGGCCAGGACCAGCTTGTCGCCGCCCAGACGGAAGACATAGATCTTCTCGGAGGCCTTCTCGCAGACCAGCAGGAACTTGCCGGAGGGATCGACCACGACGATGTGGGCGTGGGGGCTGGCCTGGGAGTGGCCGCCGCCCTGGGGAGAGCCGTTGGGATCCATGCCGTGGCCGGTCAGGACAAAGCAGTCGCAGGCGGGCTCGATGGAGCCGTCAGCGTTGACAGGATACTGCACGACGGTGGAGTCGTCATAGATGAACTGGTTGGTCCACTTGCCGTCGGCGGTCTCGACAGCCTTGATGACGCAGTCGAACTTGCCGTGGTTGGCAGTGAAGATGTAGTTCTCGTCGGGGCCGACGCAGACGGAGGCGCAGGAGCAGCCGATGGTGGGCTGCTTGTTGATCAGCTTCAGAGCGCCGGTGGCGGGATCGACCTTGAAGGCCATGACGGTGGTGGGGGTCTTCTCGTTGCGGCCGGAGTCCTTGCGCTCGTCCACGGCGTACAGGACCTGCTTGCCCTTGGCATAAGCCAGGAAGCCGGCGTACTTGGGCTCGTCAACGCCGTTGTTCAGCGGGGTGATGGTCTTGCCGCCCGCGCCGATCTCGAAAACTTCGATACCGCCGGAACCGCTGCCGACGTAAGCAATCAGTCTGCTCATTGTAGTAATCTCCTTAACTTTAAAATTTGATTGAAGATGGTGCAAGGGTTTTGCACGATTTAAGCACAAAACCCTTGCATCTGAACCAAGTCAAGTGGCTTTGTTCAGGATAATCTTACTTCTTCAGCTCGGTCAGAGTGTTGGGGTTGACGGGGATACCGGGACGGCCGGGATACTTCTTCATGACTTCCTGCAGGCGAGGATCGTCCTGGCAGCACAGCCAGCCGTTCTTGTAGACGTACTCGGTCTCGCCGTTCTCGTGCTCCAGAGTCAGAGTGCAGTTGCGGATGTCGCCGGTGATGTGGGGATAGAAGTTGTAACCGGGGCGGCCGCCGGCGGAGCCCAGGTGCCAGTGCACGTTGGAGCAGTCCATGTGCTCGATGGTGCGGCGATAGATGTCGTTGGGGCACTGATAGTAGTTGACGTGAGCGTTGGGATGGATGCCGAAGTGGAAGGTGTCGAACAGCCAGATCTTCTCGCCGACCTTCTCCTCCATCTCCTTCAGGAAGGCGTACAGCTTCTTAGCCTCAACGCCGCCCTCGATGGCGACCATCTTGGACTCCTCGACGGTGATCTTGATGGGCTCATCCCAGTAGGGAGAGATCTCGATGTACTTGCTCCACCAGGGCAGCATCTCGGTGAAGTACAGAACGCCGTTGACGTGGGTGCAGTTGATGGGAGGATGGACCCACTCGGGGCAGGGCAGGTAGTGAGAGGAATTCTCACGCCAGGAGTCGTAGGGCATACCGGGGACGCCCACGCCGTTCTCGTCCTCGCGCTTGACGGGGTTGACGGTGTAGCCGGTCAGATCGGTGCCGTTGGGATCGGTCATGTGGAACTTGGTGGGACGATCCAGGTTCATGAAGGGCTCGGAAGAGATGTGACGCAGCATGATGGTCAGCTCGTAGGGAGTACGGGCCCAGTCGGTCATCATCAGGTCAGCGGTGACGGGGAACAGACGGACCATCCAGGTGCCGGCGTCGTAGTCCAGACCCTTGGGCTGCTTGTCCGGGCGGCGGGGGAAGTCCTTCTTAGCCTGCTCGGTCTGACGGGCGGGATCGTTCAGGTGAGCCTGCTCGATGTGGCCGCGGAAGTCCGCGATCTCCTCGACGGGCATCTGCCAGGGGGTGTTGATGATGATGTCGGCGCCCTCGATCGCCTTCTTGACGACGGGGGGATAACGCCAGCCGTGCTTCAGCTGAGGATCGTCGACCCACAGGATGGAGCAGCGGCAGTTGCGGGACGTGAAAGCGGTGGAGACCCAGCTGATCGCCTCTTCGTCGATCAGGTTGTCGCCGCCGTACAGGCCGTCCTTGTGGGCCAGGATCAGAACTTCCTTCTTCGCGCCGGACAGATCGATCGCGCGGCCGACACAATTATCGACCATGTCAGACAGGAAATCCCATGCTTGCTCAGGAATACCAACTTGCGTAGCCATGATATTTTTCCTCCTTAAAAAAAATTAACAAAAAATAAAAAATGCAGCGAAGTAGTCAGCCGGACTTATGCCGCTACGCTACTCGCTGCGCTATTATTATAATAATTTTGCAACCTTTTGTCAATCGTTTTTTGCCGGTTTTGCTTACTTTTACCGTCGATTTTGGGCTTCTTTTCCAGGGAATATACCAGGCTATAAACTTTCTGTAACAATAGCGCGCCGGACTGCCCCCCTGGGCAGTCCGGCGCGCACGATTATTTTGTCTGGACCGCTTTGGTCTCGTCGTGCTCGGGGAGCTGCTCCTTGACCCGTCCCCTTCTGCGCCCCGCCAGGGCGCTGAGGAACAGGATCACCAGCAGCAGGGCGCCCTGCACGAACTGGGAGTAGTGGGCGTCCGACTTGCCCATCAGGGCCAGACCCTTGACGATGATCTGGATGGAGAAGGAGCCCAGCAGGATCTTGTAGAACTTGGCGGAGGAGCCGCCGGTGACCAGCACGCCGCCCAGGTAGATGGCCATGACCACCCGGATCTCCAGGAAGACGCCCATCTGCTGGTTGGTGGAGCCCACGGTGGCCATGTTGAACACGGCGGCCACGCCGGCCATCAGGCCGGACAGGGCAAAGGCGATGATCTTCATCTTGTCCACGGGCACGCCGACAAAGCGGGCGGCGGTCTCGTTTTCCCCGATGGCCCGGCTGTAGCGTCCGGTCTTGGTGAACTCGAACACATAGGCCATGATGACCACGATGACCAGGAACAGGATGACCATGACGGTGGAGTTGCTCAGGAAGGACAGACCCTTGGGCAGGGCCTGCACGTCGGTGCGGATCTGGAGGAAGTTGACCAGGCCGCGCACGCCGATGAGCATGGCCAGTGTCAGCATAAAAGAGGACACCTTGCACTTGCTGACGATGACGCCGTTGAACACGCCCACGGCCAGGCCCACCAGCAGGGTCACGGGGATCATCAGCCAGTCGATGCCCGTGGCGTAGGCCGCCCAGGTGCCGATGACGCCGGACAGGGCCAGATTGACGCCCACGGACAGGTCGGTGCTGCCCTGGGACACCACGAACAGGGTGCCGCAGGCCACCAGGATGGTCTGCATGGTCTGCTCCAGAAGGGTGCTCAGGTTGCGCAGGGTCAGCATCTGGAAGGTCCCGGTGCGGCTGTTGTAGCTGGTGAAGGTAAAGAACAGGAAAATGACGATAAAGGCGATAAAGGGGACCACGTCCTGGAAGTTCAGTTTCCCCGGCTTGATGTTCCGTTTTCTCATATCATCACCTCAATGATGGCCTGTTCCGTAAATTCCCCGTCCCGGCTGATGGACCGGGTCATTTTTCCGTCCTTCATGACGATCAGCCGGTCGGCCATGCCGATGACCTCGGTCAGCTCGTCGGAGATCAGGATGGTGGCGATCTTGTTCTTTTTGGCTTCCTTCATCAGGGCGTAGATGTACGCCTTGACGCCCACGTCCACGCCGCGGGTGGGACAGTCGAGGATGAGCACCTTCAGGTCCTTGGCCAGCCAGCGGCCCAGGTTGATCTTCTGCTTGTTGCCGCCGGACAGGGCGCTGACGCTCTGGCTGATGCCGGTGCACTTGACCGACAGCTTTTCCACCATTTCCTGGGCCAGCAGCTTCATACTCCGGGGGGAGATAAACCCCAGGGGGCCGGTCAGCTCGCCGTAGGAGGGCAGGGTGAAATTCTCCCGGATGGAGTCGTTGATCAGCAGGGCCTCGGAGTCGCGGTCCTTGGGGACATAGCCCATGTTGCTGCGCAGGGCGTCCCGGGGGGTCTTGATGTCCAGATCCTTCTCCACCAGATGCACGCTTCCGGCGCTGGCTTTGGACAGGCCGTAGACCGCCTTGCCCACGGAGTGGATGCCCGAGTCGCTCAAACCGCAGAAGCCCAGGATCTCGCCGGCGTGGAGGTCAAAGCTGATGTCCTCCAGCTCGCCGGGCACGGTCAGGTCCCGGACACTGAGCACCACCTCGTCGTCGTACTCGGCCTCGTGGTCGGCGCGGTAATAGTCGCCGCTGACCTCGCGGCCCACCATCATGCGCTTGATCTCATCGGGGCTGGTTTCGGCGGAGACCACGTTGCCCACCACCTCGCCGTCCCGCAGGACGGTGATGGTGTCGGTGATCTCCAGCATCTCCTCCACGTCGTGGGTGATCAGGATGACCGAGCGCCCCATGGCCTTCAGCTTCTGCAGCAGCTCATACAGCTTCCGGCGGTTGTTCAGGGACAGGGACTGGGTGATCTCATCCAGCAGAAGGATGTTGGGGTCCACCGACAGGGCCCGGGCCAGCTCCACGATCTTGCGGGACTCGATGAGCATGGTGCCGGGGTCGGCGTCCAGGGGGGGCATGGGCAGATCCCACTTTTCAAAGACCTCGGCGGCGGCCTTCTTCACGGCCTTGACATTGTGCACGCCGTGGCGGGTGAACTGGCTGGTGCGGCCCAGGAAGACGTTGATGCCCACGGGCAGGCCGCCCACCACGCCCAGCTCCTGCAGGACCATGGAGATGTTGTGCTTGTAGGCGTCGGCGGGGCTGTGGGGAGCGTAGGGCTCTCCGCCGATGGTCATCTCGCCGGAATCGGGGGCATAGATGCCCGCGATCTGGGAGATCAGGGTGGACTTGCCGGAGCCGTTCTCCCCGATCAGGCCGCGGATCTCGCCCTTTTTCAGGGAGAAGTCGATGTTTTTGTTGGCGTGGGTGGAGCCAAAGCTCTTGTTCAGGCCGTGGATCTCAAAAATCGCTTCACTCATTTCACGACCTCCTTTGTACCCGCCTGGCCGATGATGCCGAACACCACGACGAAGGCGCCCAGGAACACATCCTGCAGCGTGCCGGAGGGGACGCCGAAGAACGTCATAATGTTGAACACGCCGTAAATGATGATGGAGCAGAAGGGCACCGCCACGATGATGTTGATGCGCTTCTGCAGGATCTGGGCCAGCAGGGCGATGGCCAGGGGCTTGAAGATCATCTGGATACTGGTCAGGCCGGACATGGCGAAGGTCTTGCCGTTGTAGCTCTGCTGGACGATGCTGGCCACGCCCATGAGCAGACCGGCGATCAGGCCCACCGCCAGGATGGTTTTGGCGATGTTGATGCCCAGAGCCTTGGACACATTGGCGTTGCCGCCCACGGCCCGGACGTTCAAGCCGATGGTGGTCCGGTTGTAGACGAAGTAGACGATGATGAAGCCCGCGATCAGAATGATCACGTTCAGGGGGAACTGGCCTAGGGCGCGCACGCTCCGGCTGAGCTCGGTGTCCACATAGGGCTTGGTCAGCTTGGCCGAGCGCAGGAACACCGACAGGGCCTCATAGATCAGGGCCAGGCAGATGCTGGCGATCCAGGAGGGGATGCGGGTGGCGGTAAAGATACCGAAATTGATACACACCAGCAGGGTGCCCACCACCAGGCCGCCCAGGATGACGCCGGGGTAGCCGAAGGCGTTTCCGAAGGCGCAGGCGGCGAAGGAGCCCAGCACCAGCACGCCGCCCATGGACAGGTCGGTATAGCCGCAGGCGAACAGGAAGCACAGGGCCCAGGCAATGAAGGTGGGATAGACGGAGTTGGAGACGATGATCTCCACGTTCTTGACCGTCAGGAATTCCCCGCCGGTGAAGAGGTTGACGATCACCGCCACGGCCACCATGGCCGCGATCAGGATCAGCAGATTCAGGGCCGTGTTCTGCCGCTTTTCGGTCTTGTTGACAGTCTTGGTTTGCACGTTGTGTCACGCTCCTTGCAGGGCGGCGGCGCCGCCCTGATCCGTTTCGGGAAAGCCCCGCCCGCCGCCCCGGGCGGCGGACGGGGCTCTGTTCGGTTTTTCCGTGCGTTTACTTATTGTCCGCCATCAGGGCTTCCAGGTTCAGATGGTTCTCCATGAAGTCCACAAAGGTATCGTAGGTGACGTCCTCATTGTTGCGGTACACCAGGGTCTTCAGCACCTCGTCGGTGAAGGGCATGTTGTTCAGGAACAGCTTCTCGTAGTCGTCCACGTTGTTGGCGTCAATGCGGAAGCCCACGCTCTTCAGCTCGGGGGCCTTGCCCTCGTTGTCCAGGATCTGGTGGCCGTCCAGATAGTTGATCATCAGGGCGGCGGCCACGGCGCAGACCAGGTCGTTGCCGGTGGTGGCGGCGGCGATCTTGCCGTTGCGGATGTACTCAATGGCGTCGGTGTTGGCGTTGGTCACATAGATGGGCATGCTGATGCCCAGGGTCTCCATGGCGTTGACGGCGCCGGGCACATAGTCGCCCACCATGGCGTACAGGCAGTCGGCGGTCTTGTTGGCGCTGAGCATGGCGTTGGCCTTCTCCTGGCCCTCAGCGGGGCTGGTGCAGCGGGCCTCCTCCAGGATCTTGCCGCCGCCCTCTTCCACGAAGGCCTTGGTAAAGCCGGCGATGCGCATCTCGAAGTGGGCGTCGCCCACGTTGCCGCCCAGCAGAACGGCGGTCTTGTGGCCGTCTTCCGCGGCGGCCTTGCCCATGATGTAGCCCTCTTCATACATATCGGCGTTGACGGCGCCCAGGTAGTATTCGTTCTCCTCGCGGACCTTGGCGCGGTCCTCGTCGGCGCCGGTGAAGACGGCCAGCACGAAGGGGATCTTGGCCTTGGCGCACTCCTCGGCCGCCTTGGGCAGCGTGGGCTCGGCGGTGCTCTGCATGATGATGCCGTCCACCTCGGCGGAGATAAAGTTCTGAATGTTCTGCAGTTCCTTGTCGGCCATGTGGTCGTCGCTGGCGCGGTCATGGGTGGCGCCGTAGACGTCCAGAGCGTTCTCGGTCACGTCGGCCATGAAGTCAAAGGTGGCGGTGCCGGCTCCCCAGGTGTTGAAGCCGATGTGGTAGGTCGCTCCGCCGTCGCCGGAGCCGCCCTGATCCTTACCGCCGCAGGCGGCCAGGGGCAGGGACATACACAGGACCAGTGCGATCGCCAGGGTACGTTTTCCGAACTTGCTCATACTCGTTTCTCCTTTCATATTTCCATCATATGGCGGCGAAATACCATCCATTCCGCCGCCATTTTAATGGCAGTCACAAAGGCGCTTGGGCCGGTCCGGTTTCTTCCGCTCATTTCACGGGAATGTCTTGAGAAATTTTTCCTTTTATGATATTATGTTCCAGGTACAAATCAAATTCGCCCGTCCCGCTTCTCCGCCGCTGAAATCCGTGTATCGCTGTATAAGATCACAAGGCAGGTGAGTGTCCCCATGACCAGTCGCCAGATCGAATTGTTTCTCAGCGTTGCGAAGCATCTGAATTTCACCCAGGCCTCGCTGGAAAACCATGTGTCCCAGCCGACCACCAGCCGCCAGATCGCGCAGCTGGAAGAGGAATGGGGCGTGGAGCTGTTCTACCGGGACCAGAACATCGTCCGGCTGACCGCCGCCGGGTCCGCCATCGCCGCGGAGCTGACGCAGATGCAGGAGCAGTTCAACAGCCTTCTGTCCACGGTCAAGAATACAAAGGAGTCCATCAGCGGGAGCCTGTCCATCGGCTATCTGAGCTATCTGAACACCGACATCTTCGTCTATCCGCTGATCGAGGAGTTCAGAAAGCGGTATCCCAACGTGAAGGTCACCGTGGAGCCCGCCGTCTTTTCGGTCCTGGGCAAGGGCCTGACCTACGGGGACTATGACGTCATTTTCATCTACAGCCTGGACCTGTGCTTCGTCCGTGGGGTCCGCCACATCAACTGCTGCCCGGTCTCCCACATGATCGCCATGTCCAGCACCCATCCTTTGGCGTCCAAAAAGGACATCCGGCTCCCCGACCTGTCGGGCGAGACCTTTTTGCTGGCGGAGTCCAAATGGCGCAAGAGCCGGGAGAACGACGTGCTGAAGGTCTGCAAGCGGTGCGGCATCGAAGACGTTCACTTCGGGACCGCCGACAGCGTGGAGGACGTGATCGTCAAGGTGCGCAACGGAGCCGGTATTGCCCTGGTGACCTCCGACAACCCCTGCTTTTTCGACAGCCGGTATGTATGCGTCCCGGTGCCCGATGTGGGCGCGGCCAACTACATCGCCGCCGTATGGAACACCGTCTGCCGGGACCCCGTGGTCCTGGCCTTCACGGACCTGGCCGCGGAGCGGGTCTCCGCTCTGGGGCACGTTTAGAAATTTTGCTGAAAAAAATGTATCACGGAACGCTCTGTTTGTGAAATATTTATTTTGTATGCCCCCTTATTCGCCAAATGAATAAGGGGGTGTTTTGTTGTGAAAAAGTTCTTTTGGGTTAAAATTGCTGTTACAGCTGCGAAAAAAGTTCAGACAAGCTGCGAAAGATTACAAAAAACGGCGGGTTCCCATATGATGGAAACCCGCCGTTCGGCTCTATTATCTTGATGCAGCGCTGATAGAAACCAGCGCGGGGGCACTTACACGCCCAGCCACTTGGACTTGGTCTCCTCGTCGTGACGCAGCTCCTCGGGCGTGCACTGATGGACGACCTGGCCCTTGCTGATGATGTAGACGTAGTCGGCCACGGACAGGGCCATGTTGAAGTTCTGCTCCACCAGGAAGACGGTCAGCTGACCCTTCAGCTTGGTGATGACTTCGCCGATCTGCTTGATGATCAGGGGGGCCAGACCTTCGGACGGCTCGTCCATGATCAGCAGGTCGGGGTTGGTCATCAGGGCACGGCCCACGGCCAGCATCTGCTGCTCGCCGCCGGACAGCAGGTTGCCGGGCATGCTCTGGCGCTTCTCCAGGATGGGGAAGAAGTCGTACACCCGCTCCAGGGTCCAGGCGTTGGGCTTATCCTGGCCGCGGGCGCCCACGGTCAGGTTTTCCTTCACGGACAGGGAGGCAAAGATGCCGCGGCCCTGGGGCACATAGGCGATACCCTTGCGGGCGATCTTGTGGGGCTCCATGCCGCTGATCTTCTCGCCCTTGAAAGTGATGGTGCCCGTGCGGGGCGGCGTGATGCCCACGATGGAGCGGCAGACGGTGGTCTTACCCATGCCGTTGCGGCCCAGGACGGACACGATACTGCCCTCGGGGACCTCCAGGGAAAGATCAAACAGAATGTGGCTGTCGCCGTAGTAACTGTTGATGCCTTCGATCTTTAACATGTTCTCCATGTTCTGTTCCTCACTTTCCTAATCACTCTTCGGAGCCCAGATAGATCTCCTTGACCTGCGGGTCATTGCGGATCTCATCGGGCGAGCCGATCTTCAGGATCTGACCGAAGTACAGGACCATGATGCGATCAGCCAAGGTGAAGACCAGTTCCAGGTCGTGCGCGCAGAACAACAGGGTGGTGTTCTCGCTCAGCTTGCGCAGCTTCTCTGCGAAGGCGCCTGCCTCGACGGTGGGCAGACCGGCGCTGGGCTCATCCAGCAGGACCATCTTGGGCTCGCAGGTAAAGGCCATGACCATCTCCAGCAGGCGCTGCTCGCCGTAGGACAGCAGAGTGGGCACCATGTGGCGCTTATCCCACAGGTCCACGGCCTTCAGCAGGTGCTCGGCCTTGTCCAGCAGTTCCTTGCGGGTCTCCAGGGTCTTGACCATCTGGTAGTGGTTCTTCTCGCCGCCGTGGAAGGACAGCAGGATGTTGTCCAGGATGGTCATCTTCCAGAACAGGTTGTTGCCCTGGAAGGAACGGGCCATGCCGTGGTGCAGGTGCTGGTTGGGGGAAAGCTGGGAAACGTCGTGACCATCGAAGGTGACCTTACCGCTGGTAGCGGGGCCCTGGCCGCCGATGGCGTTGATCAGGGTGGATTTACCGGCGCCGTTGGGGCCGATCAGAGCCAGTTTTTCGCCTTCCTTGACGTCAAAGGTGACGCCGGTCAGAACTTTCAGACCGCCGAAGGACTTCGTCAGGTTTTCAACTTGCAGCAGGCTCATTTCTTCATCTCCTCTCCGGCGTTTTCAGCAACGGCTTTCTTGGCTTTGACCTTCTTGGCTTTGATCGCGCCTTCTCCGTTGGGGAACAGCTTGTAGCCCACCCAGTTGTACAGGCGGGTCAGGTAGGGGGAGATGCCGCCGCGCAGGAACAGCACGCAGACCACGTACAGCAGGCCCAGCAGCAGGGGCCAGCGCTCGGGAGCGATCTGACCGGAGTAGGTCTCGAACAGGGTGATGATGAAGCCGCCGATGACAGGACCCCACAGGGTGCTGCCGCCGCCCATGATGACCATCAGCATGGGCTTGGCCGAGGTGGTCAGATCCAGGTCGGTGGGCGTCATGATCATGTAGATGTAGGCGTACAGCATACCGGCGATACCGGCGAAGATGGCGGCGATGATGCAGGCCACGTACTTGGTCTTCCAGGTGTTGTAGCCCAGGGCCTTCATACGGCCCTCGTTCTCACGGATACCCACGACGGAGCGGCCGAAGGAGGAGCGCATGATGAGCTTCAGGATGATGAAGCAGACCAGGAAGCAGACCAGCGTGAAGTAGAACAGCTTGGTCTGGTTCCACTTGATGGAGAAGCCCAGGTCGGGGCGGTGGCCGGACTGGCCGTCGGAGCCGCCGGTGAAGGCGATCCACTTGGTGGCCACGGCGCTGAGCAGCTGGCCGAAGGCCATGGTGACGATCAGGAAGTAAGTACCGGAGAACTTCAGGGTGAAGTAGCTGATGATGGCGCCGAAGACCGCGCAGACCACCAGCACCGCGATCAGCACCAGCCAGAAGTTGGTGATGTTGGCGTGGGTGTACAGCAGGGTGACGGTGTAGCCGCCCAGGCCGAAGTAAGCCGCGTGGCCGAAGGAGCGCATGCCGCCGTAGCCCATGATGACGTCCAGAGAGGCGGCAAACAGGGCGAAGATCAGGGCCTTGCTCATCATGGAGACGGTAACGGGCTTCATGAACAGGGGGCACAGGACCAGGAACAGCACGCATGCCAGATAGGGCACGGCGCGGAAGGCGGACATCTTGGCGGTCAGGCGGCCGTTGCGGATGACGACCTCGGCGCGGGGCATGGGATCGTTATGGCCCTTGGCACCGGTCTTCTCCAGGTCGGCCTCGATGGCCTTGTTGACATCGACCTTGCGGCCCAGCAGGCCGGAGGGCTTGATGAGCAGGACGATGATCAGGATCAGGTACATCAGGAAGGGAGTCATGTTGGGCAGGTACACGGTGCCGAAAGCGTTGGCGACACCGATGATCAGGCCGCCCAGCAGAGCGCCCTGGATGGAGCCGGTACCGCCGACCACCACGACGATGATGGAGTTCAGCAGAACGCTCCAGGCAGTGCCGGCGCCCACGCCGGTAACGGAGCCGCCGATCATGGCGCTGGCGCCCGCGACAGCGGAGCCCAGGATGAAGACGCCGGTAAAGATCAGCTTGTTGTTGATGCCCAGGGTCGCGGCGACCTCGCGGTTGTCCATGC
>JBJEYS010000014.1:0-3223 GCA_051886995.1 Oscillospiraceae bacterium | reverse complement strand
CGTACTTGTGGATCTCCTCGGCGCAGCGGGTCAGGGACGCCAGACAGTTGTCGGTAAACAGCAGCACCTGGGTGGGGTGGTCCTTTCCGGTGGGGTGTACGATGCCGTCGCCCACGGTCACCAGGGCCGCGCCGCCCTTGGCCTTGCGGCCGTAGTAGGCGATGTTGTACTTGCCCAGAGTACCATCGGGCTCAATGTCCGCCTGAGAGGAGGGCGAGGCGATGACACGGTTCTTCAGGGTCAGGGAACCGATCTGAATGGGAGAGTACAGGTTGGGAAACTGAGGATGCATGGTATGGCCTCCTTGCGTTGAATTTATGCGGAGCACCCGGGCTAAGCCGGATGCTCCGCAGAGTATCAGTTGCTGGTGAAGGAGCGCAGCTTGGCAGCGCCCTCAGGATCAGCCGCTTCGACCTCGGCCCAGGCGGCGTCATAGGCGCCCTTCAGGAACTGATCCAGCAGCTCGCCTTCAAAGGTCAGGATCTTCGCGCCGCCCGCTTCCAGCTTGGCCAGGTTCTCCTCATTGGAGGTCTGGTAGTAGGTCGCGGCGTCATTTTCCCAATCAATGGCACTGTCGATCAGAGCCTGCTTCTGAACATCGTCCAGCTTGTCCCAGATGTGATTGGCGACAAAGATAGAGCAGTCATTTTCAAAGAAACCGGGCTGGATCACATAGCCCAGCTTGTCGGCCAGACCGTTGTCCACATAATCCTTCAGAGTACCGCCGACACCTTCAATGACCTTGCGCTCCAGAGCGGAGTAGATGTCGCCCCAGCTCATGGAGGTCATCTCGGCGCCCACGGAGGCGATGACGGGTTTGTGGGCGGCAGTGCCGCGGATGACCATGCCCTTGAAATCGTCCAGGGACTTGATCTCCTTGGTGGAGGCCAGCACATAGCTGCTGTTGACGTTGGTACGGGCCAGCCACTGGCAGTTCAGAATCTCGTTGGAGAGCTCGTTGAGGTATTCAGCGCCGCCGTTGGTGCGCATCTCAGCAGCAGAGGTCAGCTTGACGCCGCGCAGGATGGGGGCATGGGTGACCAGATAGGTACAGGGAGCAATGACCATTTCCACGATGCCGTTCTGCATGGCCTCGGCCAGCTGATCGGTGGGGATAGCCTCGGGGCCGCTGCCCCAGACCACGGTCACGGTGCCGTTGGAGCGCTCGCTGACGGACTTGCAGAAGGTGTCCAGATAATAGAACGCTTCCGCACTCTCAGGGAATGCGCCCTGAACTTTAATGGTGATGGGCTTGGACTCGGGAGCGGAGTCGCTGGTTTGGGTCTGAGAATCATTGGGCTTGGCAGCACCGGAGTCGGAGGGCTTGGTGTCCTTGTTGCCGCCGCAGGCGGTCAGAGCCAGACACATTGCCAGAGCGAGAAGCAGGGCCAGAATACGCTTTTTCATCTTTGTTACCTCCATTTTTTATTTTGATCAGGTCGAAAGACCGGGGATCGCGGTGACGATGGGCGGGAATACGATAATGATCAGAACTGCCAGAATATCGATCAGCAGGAAGGGAATCGCGCCTTTGATGATGTCATTCATGGTGACTTCCGGGGGCGAGACACCCTTCATGACGAACAGGGACAGGCCGACGGGGGGCGTGAACTGGCCGATCTGCAGCAGGATCAGGAACAGCACGGCGAACCAGATCTCGTTGATGCCATAGGCGGAGACCAGGGGCATGAACAGGGGCAGGCAGATCATCATGATGGCCGCCTGTTCCACGAACAGGCCCATGAGGAAAGCGATGGCCAGCATGACGAAGAGAACCAGGGTGGGAGACTGGACCAGCTCAGTAACGACAAGGACGGCCTGACGGCTGGCGCCGGTCAGGGACAGGACCTGGCTGAAGCCGGCGGAACCCGCGATGATGAGCATCAGCATGGTGGTGGTCTTCAGGGAGCCGATCAGGGTGTTGACCAGCAGCTTCAGGTTAAACTTGCGGTAGAACATGGACAGGATATAGGCGGCCAGAGCGCCCAGGGCGGCCGCCTCAGTGGCGGTGCCGATACCAGTGAAGATGATGCCGATGACCACGGCGAAGATGAACACCAGGGGCACGATGTTGGTCAGGATGGACAGGGCCTTTTCCTTGAAGGAGATGTTCTCCACCTCGTCATTCTCCACGGGGGCCAGGGAGGGCTTGCGGATGCAGGAGATGATGACGTAGGCGATGTACAGCACGACCAGCAGGATGCCCGGGCCCACTGCGCCCAGCAGGATCTTGTTGACCGAGATGGACGCGATGCCGCCCATCATGACGGCCTGGTTGCTGGGGGGGATGATCATGGCCAGGGCGCCGGAGGCGATGATAGAGCCGGTCGTCAGGGACTTGTTGTAGCCGCGGCGGGACATCTCAGGCATCATCAGGGAACCGAACATGGCGGTGTTGCCCAGAGAGGAGCCGGACAGAGCAGCGAAGATGCCGCCGCCCAGCAGGGTGACCACGGACAGGCGGCCGGGCACTTTGCGCACCAGCTTGGACAGGGCGTCCATGGTTCGTGTTATAATGCCCGATTGGAAGAAAACTTCTCCCATGATGACGAAGAATGGGATGGGTGTGAAGTTAAAGTTACAGAGCTGGGAACGCATGCCCAGCACCAACTGCTTCAGACCGGGTACACCCATCATGGCGAAAATGAAGATACCAGATGCGATGATGAAGGAAAACGCGATCGGCATACCGGTGAACATGACCACGAGCAGAAGGCCGATCAGAAGGATTAGGATCATCCACCATTCCATGTTGCCCATTAGGCCTGCGCCTCCTTTCCGGAAGTTTCAGCAGGTTTGTTCGCAATGCCGCGGATAGCCAGACGGAGGGCCTCAACCGCGGTAAAAAAGCTGCCCAGGGGAACACACGCCATCAAAAGCCACTGCGGAGTGTTAAGAAAGTCCGAGATGACGACCCCGTTGACAAAATTGCTTTTCGTAATCTGGAAGCTGATCACGCACAGGACCACGCAGACGAACATCAAGACCAGATCGAGCACCACCTGCCAGATCCGTCTGACGCCGGACGGGAGCGCATTGAGGACCATGTCAATGTTAATGTGGCCACGTTTGGAAAGAAGCCAGGGGGCACCTAAAAAGGCAATGTACAGCAGGGAATAGGATGCGTAGTCGATGAGGAATGCGAAGGGTTCATTGAACAGTGCCCGCGACACGGTGGCGAAGCAGACCGCCAGCAGCAGGAACAGCAGGACCGCTCCCGCGA
>JBJEYS010000013.1:0-3229 GCA_051886995.1 Oscillospiraceae bacterium | reverse complement strand
CCGCCGGTCCCTCCGTGCCCGTGGAGATCATCGGTATGAGCGAGGTGCCCGGCGCGGGCGACGACTTCCACGCCGTGGACGACGAGCGCATGGCCCGCGAGCTGGTGGAGCAGCGCAAGCACGAGCAGAAGATGGCCGCGGCCGGCCCCGTGGGTAAGGTCAGCCTGGAGGACCTGTTCAGCCAGATCCAGGCCGGCGAGATGAAGAAGCTGAACATTATCGTCAAGGCCGACGTGCAGGGCTCCGCCGAGGCGGTCAAGGCCAGCCTGGAGAAGATCTCCAACGAGGAGGTGGCCGTGCGCGTGATCCACTGCGCCGTCGGCGCCATCAACGAGTCCGACGTGACTCTGGCCGCCACCTCCGATGCCATCATCGTGGGCTTCAACGTCCGTCCCGACAACAACGCCCGGGACACCGCCGGCCGCCTGGGCGTGGATATGCGCATGTACCGGGTCATCTACGACGCCATCGACGAGATCGAGACCGCCATGAAGGGCATGCTGACGCCCAAGTTCAAGGAAGTGGAGCTGGGCCAGGCCGAGGTGCGTGAGGTCTTCCGCATCACCAACGTGGGCATGGTCGCCGGCTGCTACGTCACCAACGGCAAGATGCAGCGCGGAGCGCAGATGCGCCTGCTGCGTGACAATATCGTCATCTACGACGGCACCATCGCCTCCCTCCAGCGCTTCAAGGACAGCGTGAAGGAGGTCGCGTCCGGCTACGAGTGCGGCATCACCTTTGAGAAGTTCCAGGACATCAAGGTGGGCGACGTGATCGAAGCGTTCTTGATGGAACAAATTGAAGTGTAATAACTAACCCAAGGGGCGGGCGGCACGCCCGCCCCTTGCTGTCTTAACAGGAGTAACGATATGGCAAGCAATCGAATCGGACGCATCAATGAGGAAATCCAGCGGGAGCTGTCCGCCCTGATCCGTCAAGTGAAGGACCCCCGGGTGACCGGCATGGTGTCTGTCACGGCGGTGGAGACCACCCCCGACCTGCGGTACGCCAGGGTGTTCATCAGCGTGCTGGACAAGAGCGACAGCACCCAGGTGCTCAAGGGCCTGAAGTCGGCCTCCGGCTGGCTGCGCCGGGAGCTGGGCCGCGCCCTGCAGCTGCGCTATACCCCCGAGCTGCAGTTTGAGCGGGACGACTCCATCGACAAGGGCGCGCACATTCTGGATATGCTCCGGGACCCGGAGGTCGTCAAACCCGCCAATCCGGCCAACGCGCACATCAATCTGGACGACGAGGAGTGAGGGATATGACCGCGAAGGAAGCCGCCGCTCTGCTGATGGAGCGGGACAAGATGCTCATTCTGACCCACCGCCGTCCCGACGGGGACACCGTGGGCTGCGCCGCCGCTCTGTGTCTCGCCCTGCGGCAGGCGGGCAAAACGGCCTATGTGCTGCCCAACGAGGACGCCACCACCCTGATCGGCCCCTACATCGAGGGCCTGGAGCCCCCGGAAGGGTGGGAGCCGGGCTTTGTGGTGTCGGTGGACATCGCCGGGGTGGGTCTGCTCCCCGAAAGCGCGAAAAAGTGGGCCGAAAAGGTGGACCTGGCCATTGACCACCACCCCTCCAACGAGGGCTTTGGAGCGGCCAACTGCGTGGATGACACCTGCGCCGCCTGCGGCGAGCTGATGTACGACATCTGCCGCGAGCTTGGTGAGGTGACGCCGGAGATCGCCCTGCCCCTGTACGTGGCGGTTTCCACTGACACGGGGTGCTTTGTCTACGGCAACACCACCGCACGCACCCACCGGGTGGCCGCCGACCTGATCGCAATCGGCATCCCCTACCGGGACGCCAACAAGCGCCACTTCCGCACCAAGAGCGCCAAGCGCCTGAAGCTGGAGGCCATCCTGATGCAGGGTATGGAGCTGCTGCAGGATGGTACTCTGGCCATCGCCAGCCTGTCCCTGGCCGATATGGCCGCCGTGGAGGCCACGGAGAAGGACGCGGAGGACATCGCCGCCTTCATCGGGCAGGTGGAGGGCGTGTACAACTCCGTGACCATCCGGGAACTGAAGCCCGGGGAGTGCAAGCTCAGTGTGCGCACCAACCCGGCCAAACTCAACGCCACGAATGTGTGCGCCCTGCTGGGGGGCGGCGGACACGCCGCCGCCGCCGGCTGCACCGTGTTCGGCAGCGTGCAGCAGGCCCGGGACGCCATCGTCAAAGCCATCGAAACCATACAGGCACAATAAAAGTATAACCCCCATGACGCAGCGTCATGGGGGTCGATTTTTTCGGTTTATTTTTGGGGTAAATGCTCCTCCAGCCAGGCGAGAATGTCGCCGAAGACCTCGTCCCGGTTCAGCTCATTCATGATCTCGTGCCGCCCGTCGGGGTAGAGGCGGACGGTCAGGTCCTCCGTGCCGGCCTGACGGAAGAAGCCGGCCACCCTGGTCACGCCCTTTCCGTTCTGGCCCACCGGGTCCTTGTCGCCGGAGATGAACAGCACCGGGGTGGCGGGGTCCATCTTTTTCAAATTGCTCTTCCGGGCGATATACTGCAGGCCCTCCATCATATCCCGGAACATGCCCGCCGTGGGGAGAAAGTCACAAAGAGGGTCGGCGATATAGGCGTCCACGATGGCCTTATCCCGGCTGATCCAGTCCGCCCGGGTGCGGGTGGGAGCGAACTGCTTGTTGTAGGCCCCGAAAGAGAGCTGCTCCACCAGCTTGCTGTGGGTGCGGGGGCCGGAGGTCTTGCAGATGGCGTTGGATAGGTGCCAGCCTGCGGAGACCAGGGCGGGGGGTTCCTGCCCGGTGCCGGAGAGAATGGCGCCCGTCACTGTGCCGGGCCAGTCGATCAGGTAGGTGCGGGTCAGGAAGGAGCCCATGGAGTGGCCCAGGATGAAATAGGGCAGATTGGGATACTTTTGTCCCATGAGCACCCGCAGGCGGCGCACGTCCGCGCTGACCGTGTGCCAGCCGTCCTTCTCCAGGAAGAAGCCGTACTCCTCGGGGCCGGACGCGGTGCGGCCATGGCCCAGGTGATCGTCTCCCACCACGACGAAGCCGTGCTCGGTCAGAAAGTGGGCCACGGGAGCATAGCGGTCAATGTATTCGGACACACCGTGAACGATCTGAACCACAGCTCTGGGCTGGCCGGATTCCGGCAGCCACTGGCGGGCGAAGATCTGGTGCTGTCCGTCGCAGGAGGGAAAACGGAAGGTATTTTCATTTGCCATGGTAAAACCACTCCTTTTGTGCTACACT
>JBJEYS010000012.1:0-3264 GCA_051886995.1 Oscillospiraceae bacterium | reverse complement strand
GCGATCAGCTTGCCGATGGCCTCGTCGCCGGAGGAGACAGCGCCGACGCGGGCGATGTCCTCGGTGCCGTTGACCTTCTTGCTGTTGGCCTTGATGGCCTCGATGGCGGCGGCGGTGGCCTTGGAGATGCCCTTCTTCATGACCATGGGGTTGGCGCCGGCGGCCAGGTTCTTCAGGCCCTCGCGGATGATGGCCTGAGCCAGCAGGGTGGCGGTGGTGGTGCCGTCGCCGGCCACATCGTTGGTCTTGGTGGAGACTTCCTTCACCAGCTGGGCGCCCATGTTCTCAAAGGGATCGTCCAGCTCGATCTCCTTGGCGATGGTCACGCCGTCGTTGGTGACCAGGGGAGAACCGAACTTCTTATCCAGCACCACGTTGCGGCCCTTGGGGCCCATGGTGACCTTGACGGTGTCAGCCAGCTGGTTGACGCCGCGTTCCATCGCATGGCGGGCTTCCTCGCCGTAGCAAATCAGCTTAGACATAATCAATTACCTCCTCAATTACTCGACAATGGCCAGAATGTCGCTCTGACGGACGATGGTGACCTCGTCGCCGTCCACCTTGACCTGGGTGCCGGCATACTTGCTGGCGATGATCTTGTCGCCGACCTTCACGGTCATGACGACTTCCTTGCCATCCACCAGGCCGCCGGGGCCCACTGCGATCACTTCAGCCACTTCGGGCTTCTCCTTGGCGGCGCCGGTCAGGATCAGGCCGCCCTTGGTCGTCTCCTCAGCTTCCATCATCTTGATGATGACGCGGTCAGCTAAAGGCTTCAGTTTCATTGTGATTTCCTCCTTATATATTGATGATATGGTCTAACAGTTTGAGCGGTTAGCACTCTTTTTTGTTGAGTGCTAACCTGTAGTATGATAATAACCGTTCTGCGTAAAAAAATCAACCCCCTTTTTTAAAAAAGTGGGGCTGATTTTCAAAAAGTTCATCATTCGTTCACAAACAGGGCCCCAGAGTGCTAAATGGGGACTGCCTGATAGTTCACCGAAGAAGGATAAAAGAAGTTGACCTTCTTCTCCGCCAGGCGAACGCAGAAGGAATTGCCCCGCATGACCTCGCCGTCCACCACGGTCACGATCTCCTCGGGAGAGGAAAACGCGATCTCTCCGCCGTGGAAATGGCGGATGAGCTGCGGATAACTGCGGTAGTGGCCCGTGGCGTACTTGCTGACCAGCCGGAAGAAGGTGAGCCGGGACACCTTGGGCACGATGAGCATATCCAGTATGCCGTCGTCGGGCATGGACTCCCCCACCGGCATAAACCCGCCGCCGTAGTAGCGGCCGTTGCAGATGCAGATGATGGCGGTACTGCCGGTCAGAGTCTCCCCCTCCACTTGAATGGTCGCGGGGCGGGCGATCCCTTTAAAGAGTACGTTGACGATCAGGGACAGGATGTACGCGCCGATGCCGCCCACCAGCGGCAGTCTTTTATACTGATGGACGTCGGCGGCGATCCGTGCGTCCACCCCGGCGCAGATCACGCCGATGCCCAGCTTGCCGTTGCAGTCCATCAGGTCGAAGGCCGCCTGCGGTCCGTCGGCCAGGGCGGCCAGGTCGGAAAACGCCGTGCGGTACTTCGGACCGAAGATTTTCAGAAAGTCGTTGCCCGTCCCCCGGGGCACATTGGTCACGGCGGCGTTTTCATACCCCGCCGCGCCGCAGACCACCTCATTCAGCGTACCGTCGCCGCCGCAGGCATAGATGCGCACCGGCTGTCCCGTCTCCGCCGCCGCGTGGGAGAGTTCCTCCGCATGACCGGGGTGGCTGGTCAAAGCAATCTCATACTCCCGTTCCTTAAAAATATGGCGGATCTGAGCGCAGAATTCCTCCGCGGCTCCCTTTTTCCCGGCGGTCGGGTTTAAGATGAACAAGTGCTTCAAGGGATCACACCCTTCCTATACTTCAGGCAACGCTCCGCAGTTCACCACAGGGCCAGGCGCTGCTCCGGGCGGGCGATGCGGGCGACGATGGCGGCCGCTTCGGCGCGGGTCAGGTTCTCATTGGGATGAAAGGCATGTGAACTGTCGGTTCCGTTGAGGATACCCTTGGCGTACAGCGCATAGATGGCGTCCGCGGCGTATGTCCCACTGCGGACATCAGGTACAGTCGCCTTTACCCTGGTCAGGTCGTTGATGTTCTTGATACTGCGCACGGGAGTGGTGGCGGCAAAGATGCGCGCCATTTCCGCCCGGGTCACGGGACGGCCGAAATCATCCTGTCCGAACTCGCCGGACTTTATAATACCGCTGGCTTCACAGTAGGTCACGGAAGACTTGTACCACAAAGAGCCGCTGACACTCTGCAAGTGAAAGTCATCCTGACGGGCGCGGCTCTCCATGCAGGCGGCCAGCCGCAGGGCTTCCGCCACCGTCAGCGCGCGCTGCGGTTCAAACAGGCCGTTTCCGGTTCCCTCCATCAGGCCCACGCTGTAGGCCAGATTCACCCAGCGGTCATACCAGTCCCGGTCGGACACATCCCGGAACGAGGCCCGGCGGCTGTTGGACAGCGGGAACTGCCAGCCGGGCACCTTGTGCTCCTCCAAGAACTTGGGAAGGGAGCTGACGAGGATGCGCTCCACCGTTCCATCCTGGCTGCGCAGGACCAGTTGACGTGCCGTGGTTCCCGGAGTCAGGGCGGCGGAAGCCAGGTTGGACTCGATCTGGTGGGAGTTCCCTTCAACGGCGGTCACGCTCAGCAGATCCCACGCGCCGCCCCGCCGGCCCAGATAGACGCCGTAGTCCACTCCGGTCAGTTCATCGTAAATCGGTTCCAGCAGGAAAGTCCCGTCCCAGCGGAGCAGGCCGGCCTTCCCGTCCTTTTTCACCAACGCGGTTCCCAGGGAAAAATCGCCCGCTTCCTCGAACTGCGGCGGGATCACCACATCTCCACTGACGCTGGCATAGCCCCAAAGGGTCCCGTCGGTCACCTTGATCCTTCCCTCGGTATACTCGCCCACCTGATACCAGGCCGAATCCTGAGAGGTATTCAGGGCAGCGCTCTCGCCGGCGGAGCTTTGCGCCAGAGCGCACGGCGAAGCGGAGAGCGCCAGGGCCAGGGCCGTCAGCAGGACCGCGCCCCGGTTCAAGAGATGTTTCATTGCTTCACTCCTTCGAATAGTAGCAAAACAGATCACACTTGATCATACCGTTGTATAGCTTCCGCTTTTTATCCGCCGTGCGGCCGAAGGTGCGCTCAAACTCCGTGTGGGAGGACAGCAGATACAGCTGCCAGCCGTCGGGGAACTTGCTCC
>JBJEYS010000011.1:0-3279 GCA_051886995.1 Oscillospiraceae bacterium | reverse complement strand
TGTCAAAGAGTTTGGGCCAGAGCGTCTTCCACCAGGGGGAGCATGGCTGCGGCGTCGATTTTCGTTTCCGTAAAATGTTCCAGGGCCAGGATTGCCTGGTGGATCAGCAGGGGCAGGCCGTTCATGGCCGGGTGCCCCAGCGCCCGGGCCCGGGAGAGCAGGGCGGTCTCCAGGGGGTGGTAGATCAGGTCGCAAACGCGTGCGCCCTTGGGCAGAGCGTCCAGGAAATCCAGACTCTCAAATTCCGGCGAGCCCGCCATGCCCAGGTTGGTGCAGTTGATGAGCACGTCACAGTTCGCCGCCACCCGGGCCAACTCCCCGACAGAGAACCCAGAAGTAGACATAATATCAGGAGCGTGGGCGGCCAGAGCGGCCGCCTTTTCCACTGTGCGGTTGCAGATGACCACCTGCCCGGCTCCCTGCTGCACCAGTTTCAGGGTCACGGCCTTGGCCGCGCCTCCCGCGCCCAGCAGGACGAATTTGGTCCCCCGAATGGGAATGCCCGCTCCCGCCAGCGCCCGGGCGAACCCGCCGCCGTCGGTATTGAATCCGTATAATTTTCCGTTTCGATGACAGACCGTATTCACCGCGCCGTACAGCCGGGCGTCCTCGTCCAGCTCGTCCATGCAGGGCACCAAGGCCTCCTTGTGGGGCATGGTGGCGTTGAAACCCGCCCAGCCCTCGGCGCGCACCCGGTCAAGCCAGGCGGGCAGTTCCTCGCGCGTGACAGGTTGACATAAATATTCATAGTCGAGGCCTAGAGCCTGAATCATGGTGTTCTGGATCAGGGGGGACTTGGAATGGAGCACGGGGTCTCCGATGACGCAGAGCTTTTTCATTCCCCGGCCTCCAGGAAATAGTCCATGGCCAGCACATATCCCTTCAGGCCCAGACCGCAGATCTGCCCCACGCAGGCGGGGGCGGTCACCGATTTATGGCGGAACTCCTCCCGCTGGTGGACGTTGGAGATGTGCACCTCAATACAGGGCACCTGTACTGATTTCAGCGCGTCGTGGAGGGCGTAGCTGTAGTGGGTATAGGCGCCGGGGTTAAACACCAGGGCGTCATACACGCCGTTGGCGGCGTGAATGGCGTCGATCAGCGCCCCCTCGTGGTTGGACTGGAAGCAGTTACACTGGGCGCCCCTGGATGCGGCGTGCTCCTTGACGAGATTGCAGAGGTATTCGTAGTTCTCCGTGCCGTAGATGCCCGGCTCCCGCTGGCCCAACAGGTTCAGGTTGGGTCCGTTCAGAACAAGAATTTTCATTTCAGCACCTCCAAAATGGCGTTGCAGGTTTTTTCCGGGGAGGAAAAGTCGATGATCATGTGGTCTGCCCAGGCCTGGTAGATGGGCTCCCGTTGGGCAAAGCGTGCCAGAAAGTCCTCCCGGCCCTGCTGGGCCAGGGGGCGGCCCGTCGTGTCCATGCTGTCATAGGTCTCGCCGGGGTCCCGGCACAGCCAGAACACCTCGCCGCTTTTTTTCAGCGGGGCAATGGAGCCGGGGTGCAGAGGCAGCCCGCCGCCGCAGGCAATGACCAAGTCCTCTTTCTGCCCCAGTTCCCGGGCCACGTCCAGCTCCCGGGAGCGAAAATATTCCTCGCCCTCGGCGGAAAAGATCTCCGGGATGGAGCGGCCCTCCCGCTCCACGATCAGTTCGTCGGTGTCCACCAGCTTCCGGCCCAGCTTTTCGCTGAGCAGCGCGCCGATGGTGGATTTGCCGCAGCCCATCATGCCGATCAGTACGATGTTTTTCATGTTACTCACCACTCGCCTTGTAGTTGCCCAGCACCCGGAAGCCGCTGGCCGTCTGGGTCAGCTCGTGGAGCACGCCGTCCATGCCCAGTTCATCCAGATTGCCGGAGAAGTCCACGAAGAACAGGTATTCCCAGCTGCGACCCACCACGGGGCGGGATTCCAGCTTCATCATGTTCAGACCCGCCACGGCAAATACGGACATGATCCGGTGCAGGGTGCCGCTCTTGTGGGGCAGGGTGAACAGGGCGCTGATCTTGTCCGCGCCCTCCCGCAGCTCCATGACGGGGGAGACTACCACGAAGCGGGTGTAGTTGTCGGCGTTGAAGTTGATGCTCTCGGCCAGCACGTCCAGGCCGTACAGGGCGGCCGCCCGGCGGCTGCCGATGGCGGCCTTGGTCACATCGCCCGACTCGGCAACATATTTGGCGGCGGCAGCGGTGTTGAGCATGGCGTGGCGGCCCCAGGCGGGGTGTTCCTTCAGGTATTCCTCACACTGGAACAGGCCCTGCTCGTGGGAGTACACATCAGCGACGGTCTCCAGGGTCGCGCCCCTGGGAGCCATGAGACAGTGGTCCACCTTGACCGTCTGCTCCCCCACGATGTAGGCTCCGTACCGGGCCAGCAGGTCGTAGACCTGGTTGATGGAGCCGGTGGAGTTATTCTCAATGGGCACCACGCCGTAGTCGGCGCGGCCCTCCTTCAGGGCCAGAAAGACCTCCTCCCAGGTGGCCACCCGGTCCCGGGGGACCTCCTCGCCGAAAAAGCGGGCCGCGGCCTCATCGGCATAGGCGCCGGGCTCCCCCTGGTAGAGGACCCGGGGGCTTTTCAGTGCGGGCCGGGCCGCCGCGCGGTCGGCCTGATAGCGGTCGTACCAGGGGTCCTGCTCCGTCACCAGCTGGCGCTGCTGCTTGCGGCTGATGGACATGATGGTCTCAAACAGGGTGGTCAGGGCGAATTTCATGTTGGGGTCGTCGGTCAGCGCGGCCTTGGCGTCCAGCACCTGCTTCTCCCGGGCCTCATCCAGTACGTTCATCTGGTTGCGCTTTTTGTACTGGCCCACCCGGTAGGTGATGTCCATGCGCTGCTGCAGCAGGTCGGCGATCTGGCGGTCGATGACGTCAATCTCGCCCCGCAGTTCTTTCAGTTCATCCATTTTTACACCCCCAGCACTTCACAGGCGGCCAGGGCCGCCGCCGCTTCGATGACGGGCACCGCCCGGTGGACGATGCAGGGGTCGTGGCGGCCGTGGATGACCAGCTTGGTGTTTTCCCCCGTCTCCAGATTGACCGTGTCCTGCTCTTTGGAGATGGAGGGCGTGGGGCGGATGGCCACCTCGAAGGTCACGGGCATGCCGTTGGTAATGCCGCCGTTGACGCCGCCGGCGTGGTTGGTACGGGTTTTGACCGTGCCGCCGTCCATGTAGAAGGGGTCGTTGGCCTGGCTGCCCCGCATATGGGCGAAGCCGAATCCGGCCCCGAAGGCCACCGCCTTCACCGCGGGCACGGCGAACAGGTACTGGGAGAA
>JBJEYS010000010.1:1333-3280 GCA_051886995.1 Oscillospiraceae bacterium | reverse complement strand
TGGCCATGGACCTGGCCGTGGGACAGGCCCCCCAGTATACCATGGCCTACGCCTTTGCCGGCCTGCTGACCGGGGTGTTCTGGAAGCAGGGCAAGCTCTTTGCCGCCCTGACCTACGTACTGGCCAACGGGGTCATGGTGCTCTGGCGCTGGGAGAGCGGTCCGGAAGTGGCTATTCTCTATGAGGTGTTCGCCGCGTCGGTGATCTTCATGGTGCTGCCTGACAGTCTGACCCGCCGGGTGGCCGCCCTGCTGTCCCGGGAGCGCTCCGGCTCGGCGGGGGCCCGGGAGCGGGCGCAGACCTGCGCCAAGGAGCGGCTGGAGTACACCGCCGACGCCTTCCGGGAGCTGTACGACGGCCTGCGCACCTCCTTCCGCCGGGTGGCCCCCAACGACGCCGACGGCAGCGGAATTTTCCACCGGGCGGCCAACAAGGTATGCGTTTTGTGCGCCCTGCGGGACCACTGCTGGCAGCGGGAGTACCCTGCCACCATGAATGCCCTGAACGACGGCCTGCCCGCCATGCTGAAGCGGGGGCGGGGGGAGGCGGACGACTTTCCCCTGCATTTCCGCACCCGGTGCCTGAATTTTCCCCTGCTGCTGGCGACGGCCAACGAGGAACTGACCGCCCTGCGCTACCGCAGGCAGTTCCAGAGCCGGGCCCGGGAGAGCCGGGAGGCGGTGTGCCGCCAGTACGCCCTGTTCGCCCGCTCTCTGGACGAGGCGGCGCGGCAGCTGGGGGAGGAGCCGGTGCGCGACAGCGCACGAGAGAAGCGGCTGGGCCAGCGCCTGACCGCGCTGGGCATCCAGGGGGACGCAGGCGTGTGGTATGACCCGGCGGGGCGGCTGGTGGCGGAGGTATCCGGCACGGAGCTGGACGCGCTGAAGACGGACGAGGAAAAACAGCGCTTGTCCCGTTTGCTGGGGGTGGCCCTGGGCGAGCCGGAGGAGCAGCTTGAGGGCGGTGAAACGCGCCTGCGCTGGCGGCAGGCAGAGCCGCTGATGGCGGTGGCGGGCGTGTCGGCCCGGAAGAAGGACGGGCAGACGGTCAGCGGGGACGCGGGCGCCTGGTTCAAGACGGAGGAGGGCGGCCTGTTCGTGCTGCTCTGCGACGGCATGGGCAGCGGCCCGGACGCCCACCGGGAAAGCACCCTGGCCATCCGCCTGCTGGAAAAATTCCTGCGCACGGGCATGGAGCCTGAGGAGGCTCTGAACACCCTGAATGCCGCCCTGGCCCTGCGCTGTGAGGAGGAAGGCGGCTTTACCACCATCGACCTGTTCCGTCTGGACCTGTACACCGGGGAGGCGGGCTTCTACAAGCTGGGGGCCGCCCCCACCTATGTACGGTGGAAGGGGACAGTGACCCGGGTGACCGGGTCGGCCCTGCCGGCGGGATTGGCCGCGGAGGGAGGCCCCGACGTCAGCAAGATGCGCCTGGAGGCGGGGGACAGCGTGGTGCTCATCAGCGACGGGGTGGCCTCGGCGGAGGAGGACGGCTGGGTCAAGGAGGCCCTGGCTACCTACGACGGCAGCGACCCCAAGTCCCTGGCGGCGGCCCTGATGGAAGGCAGCGCCAAGCGTCAGGGCGCCACCGATGACCGCACGGCGGTGGTGCTGACGGTGAAGGAGCGTTGAAAAGTAAAAAGTACGCCCTGCCGCGGTGACGCGGCAGGGCGCTTTTGCATGAATGACCGAGTTTTTTCTTGCTGCGGGAATGCCCGCAGGGGCCGCGGGCGCATAATATGCGCCCCTACATGAACCTCCGCAGACATTGCAGGGGCGGCTGACAGCCGCCTCTACACCCGGGGATTGGCAGGTCAGTCTTCTTCCAGCGCCATGACCTTGTCAATCCGGCGCTGATGGCGGCCGCCCTCGAACTCAGTGTTCAGAAAGGCGTCCACGATGCGCTCGGCCAGGTTGGGGCCGGTGGCCCCGGCGCCGATGGCCA
>JBJEYS010000010.1:0-1233 GCA_051886995.1 Oscillospiraceae bacterium | reverse complement strand
CCGGCGCCGATGGCCAGCACGTTGGCGTCGTTGTGCCGCCGGGTCATCTCGGCGGACCAGGCCTCGTGGCAAAGGGCGCAGCGGATGCCCTTGATCTTGTTGGCAACCATGGAGGCGCCGATTCCGGTGGTGCAGAGCACGATGCCCTTCTCACACTCCCCGGCGGCCACCGCCTTGGCGGCGGGGGCGACAAAATCGGGGTAGTCACAGCTGTCGGCGGTATAGGTGCCGAAATCCTTGCAGGGAATTCCCTTGCCCTCCAGGTATGCCTTCAGGTGCTCCTTTAACGTCAGTGCTCCGTGGTCACAGGCCAGTGCGATCATTTGATTTTCCTCCTAAAGTATTGAATTAAATGGTTTTGAATTCCGGTTTTCTGTGGGCGTAGACCGCGATGCGGTCAAAGCCGCATTCCCGCAACAGGGCACAGGACTCCCGGATTCCCTTGCCCACATCAGCGGGGAAGTGCGCGTCGGAGCCGGTGGTGACGATCTTTCCGCCCAGATCCCGGTAGAGCTCCAGGATGTCCCGCCAGTCCTCCACGGTGTTGCCCCGGCAGGTGTTGACCTCAATGGCGTGACCGGTGTCAATAACCGTGCGCAGGATCGCGGCGATCCGGTCCCGGTAGGGGGCCAGGGAGATCTCCTGCCCGTCCCGGTGCATATAGCGCAGGGGGTAGATGATGTGTCCCAGCACGTCGTAGCAGTCGGGCAGGGCGACCAGATCCTCCATGCTGGTGAAGTAGTCGTCCAGAACGGCGTGGCAGACCTCCGGGGTATCGAAGCGGACGTAGTAGTATTCCCCGCCGCCGTTGCTCTCCCGGTAGTTGTGGATGGAGCCGATGACCATGTCCAGGGCGTCTCCCGCCTGGGCCAGGACGGCCCGGGCGTGCTCCGGAGAGACGTGGACTTCGCCTAATTCGATCCCCAGGTGCAGGTCAAGACGGCCCTTGAATTGGGGAACGGTCTCGAAATACTGAGCCAGAACGGGGGCCCAGTCGTAGGTCAGGTTGCGCCTGCCGTCCTCCGTCAGCATATCGTAGTGGTCGGTGACGGTCAGGGCGGAAAGTCCGGCGTCCACCGCCGCCCGGGCCATCTCCGACAGGGGGACGTGTCCGTCCATGGATAAAATCGAGTGGGTGTGCAAATCGGTCAGATACATAGGGAAACTCCTTTGGGTTGGTTAGAAAGGCCAGCTGGGGAACCATTTGATAAACGTCTTCATAAACCAGACGGG
>JBJEYS010000009.1:1964-3283 GCA_051886995.1 Oscillospiraceae bacterium | reverse complement strand
TCACCGATCTGAACTTTATAAGTGGCGCTGGACACGTCCAAGAACTGCTTGTCCGTGTTGACCGCGATGAAGTCAACGCCCTTCATACCGGACTTCACCATCCGGTTGACTACATTGTTGCCGCCGCCGCCGACGCCGATAACCTTGATGATATCGTCGTTGTTGGGCCCGGTATCCAACCCAAAAGCCATAGTCGTTCCTCCTATGTATAAACAAGTTCTTGTACCTGGTGGTGGCACAGTACGCCAATATTTTGTTATTATTGTACTCTGCTTTTCCGAACAGGTCAAGGGAAAAGATAAAAAGTTTTCAGAAAGAAAGCCCAGTTTCCCCTCAATCCGGGATAAATCTCGCCTGGGTGCCGGTCAGATCAACGGTACCCGTCTGCCCGGCGTCCAGATAGGCGGCGATCTCCTGCAAAGTGTGGGCCAGCAGGTGGAAGTCGTCGTCATACATCGGCAGGCGCACGGTGAAGCGGCCTTCATAGGCCATGCGGATCTCCGACACGCCCGACAGGTCGATACTGCCCACCTGGGCCAGCATCTCCCGCTCGGCCAGGGCGGACAGGAGCTGCTTCAGGGAGCTCAGCTTGGCGCTCTCCTCCACCGGCACCGCCAGGTTATCGCCCGCGGCGGGCATCAGCGGCGTCAGGCCGGTGATGGTGGGATACTGTCTGGTCAGGGCGCTTCCGCCCTGCTCCAGCAGCTTGCACGCGCGGTCCACCACCCACCAGGTCCCGTCCTCCCCCTTCAGCACCCCGGCGGGGGTGCACTCGGTGACGGTGATGACCAGGGTATCGGGCAGGGCCCAGCGCACATTCACCGTATCCACATAAGGAAGTTTCCGGCGGATCTTTTCGGCGGTCTGCGCCCGCCCAACCAGGAACAGGTTGTCTCCCTGCTCCACCCCGGCGGCGGCAATGATCTCCTCGTCCGTATAGACCGAACTGCCGGAGACCGTGACCTCCTGCACCCGGAAAAAGACGATGCAGCCGGCCACAAGGGCGAACAGAATGAGCACAATGGACAGCAGCTTATAGAGGAAGCCGAAGCGTCCCCTTCTGCGCCGTCTTCTTGTGCGTCTTGCTGCCATGGTCGTTTCCTCATTCCAATCTCTTGATCTCTGCGCCCAGGGCGCTCAGGTCGCCCTCCAGGCGCTCATAGCCCCGGTCGATGTGGTGCAGGCCGGTCAGGGTGGTCTCCCCCTCCGCGCCCAGGGCGGCCACCGCCAGAGCCGCGCCGCCCCGCAGGTCGGCGGCCCTGACCGCGCCGCCGTGGAGCCGGGGCACGCCGCAGACCACGGCCACCCGGCCCTCGACC
>JBJEYS010000009.1:0-1864 GCA_051886995.1 Oscillospiraceae bacterium | reverse complement strand
CCCGCGGCGGCCGCCGCGGTCAGATAGGTGGCGGCCACGATCCGGTCGCCGATGACGGTATGCTCTCCGCCGTGGAGCGGCTGGCCGCCCTCGATGACGATGGTGGAGGAGCCCGCCCCGCGCACCCGGGCGCCCATGGCGTTCAGGAAGTCCTGCAGGTCCGCGATCTCCGGCTCCCGGGCGGCGTTGACAAGGACCGTGGTCCCCTGCGCGCCGCAGGCGCAGAGCATGATGTTCTCCGTGGCCCCCACGCTGGGCAGGGACAGGCTGATCTCCCGGCCCGTCAGCCGGGGAGCTGTGCAGTGCAGGCCGCCCGGCCCTTCACTGATCTCCGCCCCCAGAGAGCGCAGGGCGGCCAGGTGCAGGTCGATGGGACGGGGGCCCAGCTCGCACCCGCCGGGCAGGCTCATGTCCGCCCGGCCCATGCGGGCCAGAATGGCTCCCAGAAAGATCACGGACGAGCGCATTTCCCGCATCAGCGCGTCCGGCACGCCGCAGCCCTCCAGAGCGGAGGCGTCCACCGTGACGGTGTCCCCCTCCCGGGCTGTCCTGCAGCCCAGGTGCTCCAGAATGGTCAGGGAGGCCGTCACGTCGGACAGGCGGGGGCAGTTGTGGATCACGCTGACCCCCGGGACCAGCGCAGTGGCGGCCAGGATGGGCAGCACGCTGTTTTTCGCACCGTGTACGGTGACCTCGCCGGACAGCCGGCGGCCGCCCACGATCCGGAATTCGCTCATACAGATCCCTCCTCATGGTCTCACGCCATGCTATGCGGAGGGAACTTGGGGGGTTACTTCAAAAGGCCGGTGAGCACCTGATAGATCTGCTCCGCCGCGTCGGGGATGGACTGCTCGGTCAAGGCACGGATCATCCCGTCCCGGCGGCCCGGATCGCCCAGGATGGCGGCGGTCTCGTCGTACAGGCGCCGGCCGGAGCACTCCGCCTCGGGCAGCAGGATTGCTCCCCCGTGGTCGGAGAGGATCCTGGCGTTCTTGGTCTGGTGGTCGGCCGTCACATTGGGCGAGGGCACCAGGATGGCGGGCTTGGCGATGGCCGCCAGCTCCGCGATGGTGGACGCGCCCGCCCGGCAGATGACCAGGTCGGCGGCGGCGCACACCAGGGGCATGTCGTAGATATACGGGCGCAGGTCCAGATCGGGGCTGTCGGGACAGCTGTCCTTCATGGCTTCAAAATCGCGCCCGGCGCCGTGGATATGGTGGAAGGGGAAGCCCGCTTGCTCCTCCAGGCGGAAGAACTCGCCCATGTAGCCGTTCATGACCTCGGCCCCCAGGCTGCCGAAGAAGGACAGCAGCAGGGGCCTGTCATCGGTCAGGCCCAGCCGGGCGCGGGCCTCCTGCCGGGTATAGCGGAAGAAGTCACCCCGCACCGGCGTGCCGGTGACCACCACTTTTCCCGGGTCATCGTAGTGGGAACGGGAATCCTCAAAGCCCACCATCACCACGTCCACCACCTTGGACAGGGTCTTGGTGGTCAGGCCGGGCACGGCGTTGGACTCGTGGACCGCCGTGGGGATGCCCCGCTTGGCGGCCGCCTTCACCACCGGGAAAGAGGCGTAGCCGCCGGTGCCCACCACCAGGTTGGGTTTGAACTCGTCCAGAATGGCCGCCGCCTGCTTTTTGGAGCGGTTCAGGTTGACCAGCGTGCCGAAATTGTGCCTGATGGCGGCGGGGCTGAGAGAGCGGTAAAAGCTGGAGATGGTGACCGTTTTCAGGTCAAAGCCCTCCTGGGGCACCAGCTTGGTCTCCATGCCGCCGTTCGCCCCCACAAAGAGGACCCGGCAGCCGGGATTGCGCTCCTGAAACAGCCGGGCCAGGGCCACGGCGGGGTTGATATGTCCGGCGGT
>JBJEYS010000008.1:0-3287 GCA_051886995.1 Oscillospiraceae bacterium | reverse complement strand
CCTGTTTCGCACGCGCAGCCGCCTGCGCGATGCCATGGAAAAGGAGGGGATCGCATCATGGACAAAAAACGGTTTGACCTGCTGATGGGGGCGGTGGACGACGACCTGCTGGAGGAGGCGCAGCGCACCCCCAGGCGCTCCCACTCCCGGGTCTGGGCCGTGGGGTCTCTGGCCGCCTGCGTCTGCATTCTGATCGCCGGGTACCTTGTTCTGCGCCCTGAAACCGGACCGGAACAGACTGCCAACCAGCCCAAGAGCGCCGATCCGGTCCCGTACAGCAGCTACACCCAGATCGTCAACCCGGTGCACGAAGCCACCGCCGCCCAGGTGGCGCAGCTCGGCTATGTCATACCGCTGCCCACGGATGCGCAGTCTGTCTCCTATGCCCTGATCGACCAGGGGACGGACGGGGAAACACCCATGGCGGAGGCCTCCTTTGAGCACGGCGGGAAGGCGTACACCTGCCGGGCGCTGAAAACCGCCCAGGCGGAGGACATCTCCGGCATCTACGCCGACTGGACTGAAATCCTGGACTGGAGCGCCGCCTCCCTGGACATGCAGCTGCGGCAGGCGGAGGACGACACAGCCTGGGTGGGCTGGTATTCCGCGGAGGAGGGCACCCAGTGGTGCCTCAGCGGCGAGGAGGACGCCCTGTCCCTGCTCCACACGGCGCAGTCCATCGTGGAGGCCCTGGGCTACGACCTGGCCGTCGCGCCGGAGGGGGCGGAGGACGTGGTGTATAATGCGTTCATGCTGGGCGATCTGACGGTGGGTGAGACCACCTTCCTCCTGGACGGCGTGCGCTGCTCCTACCGCACAGCCTTAACCCTCCTGATTGAGGAGGACTTCGCCGACATTTCCGGCCTGGACGGGGCATTTCAAAGCAATACCGCCGCCCAGGTAGGGTGGTGTCAGGCGAAGCTGGCCTATGATGAGGGCGGCGCGGGCAAGATCATCTGGTTTGATGTGGCGCCGGGGCTGCTGTACAGCCTGAGCATGGACCGGGGCGCGTCCGAAAGCGCCCTGCTGGAAATGGCGGATCAGCTCTTTACACCCGCTCAGGGCGAGGTGGGCTAAGTGAAGCAAAACGGCCGCAGGATTTTTCCCGCGGCCGTTTTTTTCGTTTCTCCGATTGATTCAGCTTTCTTCCTGCAGTTTGCGCAGGGCCTTGGCAAGCTGGTCCGGGCAGGATGTGGCCTTCATGCCGCAGCGGATGCCCTCCAGCCTGGAAATGGCCTGCTCCACGCTCATGCCCTTCAGCAGACTCATAAGCCCCTTCAGGTTCCCGTCGCAGCCGCCCAGCACCTGCACATTCGTGATGATGCCGTTCTCGGCCTCCACCGTCATCTGCCGGGAGCAGACGCCCCGGGGCGTATATGAAACTTTCATCTGTGTTCCTCCCGTTTTTTCTCCTTATTATAATGCGCACTGAACAAAGCTGCACGCCTTGAAAGCCAAGGCTTTCAAGGCATATTGGCTTTGTTCAAGTGCAAGGTTTTTGGACAATTTAGTCCAAAAACCTTGCACATTCCACGGAAGTGCCCTAACACTTCCGTGGAAATACGCATTGCAACAATGGCTGAATTCCATCAAAAATGGCCATTTTTGATGAAATTGCGTGGCGTTGCCGCGCGAATAAACCGCGATGCGGTTTATTCAGCAGACATTATTATAATGGGAAAAAACACGGGATGCAAGGGCTTTATTTGCGTCCGGCCGGTTCTTTCCGGTCCAACTGCAGCCGGTCGGAAATCATCGCGATGAACTCGCTGTTGGTGGGCTTCCCCTTGGCGTTGGAAACGGTATAGCCGAAATACTTCTGCAGGGTCTCCAGGTCGCCCCGGTCCCAGGCCACCTCAATGGCGTGGCGGATGGCCCGCTCCACCCGGGAGGCCGTGGTGCCGAACTTCCGGGCCACCGCCGGATAGAGCACCTTGGTCACGGCATTGATGGCGTCCATGTCGTTGACGGTATAGATGATGGCTTCCCGCAGGTACTGGTAACCCTTGATGTGGGCGGGCACACCGATCTCATGGATGATGGCGGTGATTTCCCGCTCCAGGTCGCGGCCTGCCGCCTCGTCCGCTTCTTCGCCGTCCTGCGCCCCGGTCTCCAACAGGGTACGCAGGCGCTCAAACAGGGCCTCTGTCCGGCAGGGCTTGGTCATCAGATAGTCCGCGCCGTACTCCGCGGCCTTGGCGGCCAGGCCGCCCTTGATATAGCTGGAAAGCACCAGGATTCTGGGCCGGTGCTCCAGGGTCTCCATGGCCTGAATGGCTTCCAGACCGTCGATCCCACTCAGGACCATGTCCATGATGACCGCGTCCGGCTCCAACTGACGGACCAACCGAACCAGCTCCTGTCCGTCCGCCGTCTCCCCCACAATGGTAAAATCCGGCTCCCGCTCGGCTGCCTGTGCAACAATGCGCCGGAATTCTTCTCCCGTATCCGCAATCAAAATCCGTCTCTTGGTTTCCATCTTCGTAACTCCTTCCAGTGGTCTCTTTCATCCTTATTTTCCCGGCACAACGCAGAAATTGTTTGACCGTTATTGATAAATTACCATATTCAGACAAATCTTTCAAGAGTTTTTGGAAAAAAATGTAATCAAAATTTCAACCTTTTCGACAAAATATGACTTCCTTGCAAATATCTTTTGCCAGATATTCCCTATATATACAAAAGAAAATACGGGCGCGCCGAAAAATCGGCGCGCCCGTGGGGAGCAAATGTGTGTTTGTTTATTTGATATCGAGTTCCGGGGGAACGTCGATCTGGTCCGACACGTATTTTCCGTTTTTCTTGCGCTGCCGGACGCACTCGGTCAGCAGGTACTCGATCTGTCCGTTGACGGACCGGAAATCGTCTTCCGCCCAGGCAGCCAGGTCGGCATATAGCTTTTCGGAGAGCCGGAGCGGGATCTGCTTCTTCTGATTGTCCGCCATCAGTACAGACTTCCCGAATTGACCACGGGCTGGGCGTCGTGGTTGCCGCAGAGGACCACCAGCAGATTGGACACCATGGCCGCCTTACGCTCCTCATCCAGATTGACCACATTGTTTTCGCTCAGGCGCTCCAGAGCCATTTCCACCATACCCACAGCGCCGTCCACGATCATCTTCCGGGCGTCGATGATGGCGGACGCCTGCTGCCGCTGCAGCATGACCGCGGCGATCTCCGGGGCATAAGCCAGATAGGTGATCCGGGCCTCCAGGATCTCAATGCCAGCGCCGGCCACCTTGGACTGGATCTCCTCCCGGATGCGGTTGGCCACGATCTCACTGGAG
>JBJEYS010000007.1:0-3333 GCA_051886995.1 Oscillospiraceae bacterium | reverse complement strand
CTGGACAAGGTCATGATTTACGGCATGGAGCACTGGTGCTACAACGAGCACGGCAGGCTTGTCTCTTCCGAGCGGGCGTTCCTGCACAGCAGTCAGTACGAGTACATCCGCAGCTTTGTCCCTGAGGTTCTGGAGAAGGGCCAGATCTTCGTCCCTACGATTCTGCTGCTGGACAACCGCGAAGACGAGCCTAACCATGTCTTTGGCGCCATCGCCGGCGTTGTTGTGAAAGGACCGAACAACAACCGTTTCGTATCCATCCTCGTCCGGGACTTTTCCGACCTGGACACCACCATGATCACATATGTGGTGCTGTTCACCTTCATGTTTCTGGTGGCGGCATTTCTCTTCTTTACCCTTTTCAACAAAGAGCGGGACTTAAACCACATGCGCCGTGACCTGATTGCCAATGTCAGCCATGAACTGAAAACACCCATCACCGCCATCCGCGCCATGGCGGAGGCTCTGCACGACGGCATGGTCAAGGACCCCCAGACCCGGCGCGTCTACAGCGGAAAAATCATCGAGGAATCGGACCGGCTGGAGCAGCTGGTGATCGATATTTTGGAGCTTTCCAAGCTGCAGAGCAGCCGGACGGAGTTCAAAAAATCTATCACCTACGCCGACGGCATCATTCCACCGGTCATCGACCGGTACATGATGCTCTGCGGTGACCTGGGCATCACCCTGGATACTTCCGGGCTGAACCTGAAGGATGTGCCCCCGCTCCATACCGACCCGGAAAAGCTGGTGACCCTGATGAACATTCTGTTGGACAACGCGGCGAAATTTACTGGGGAAAGCGGCACCATCTGGGTCACGAATCAGATCCACTCCAAGTCGGTCACCTTCTGCATCCGGGACAACGGCCCCGGCATCCGGACCGAAGACGTGGGCCGTATTTTTGAGCGCTTTTACAAGGCGGACGTGGCCCACAATTCCTCGGGCAGCGGCCTGGGGCTGGCCATTGCCGACGAGATTGCCCGGGGCCTGGGGGAAAAGCTCTGGGTCGAGAGCACGTTCGGCATTGGCACTTCCTTTTATTTCACAGTCAGCTGCAGGCCGGGAGGATAACAGAATGAACGCAAAAGCCAAAAATACGATCTTTTTGGTTCTCGTTCTCGCGGCCTTTCTTGTTTTGACCGCAGTTTTCGGAGGGACGGGCATGAACGTGGACTTCAGTGATGATTCGCTGACTGTCTCCGGACCCGGTAAGTACAGCTTCACTGTGGACTATGACCAGATCGCAAAGATGGAGCTGGTGGAGTTGGCTGACCCGGGTACCATGCTCTCCGGTGGAGAGAACCGCTCATATTACTGGGGCTCCTGGGAAAACGAAGTGTGGGCCTCCTATACCCTATGCGCCTCCAAAAAGATCGACACGGCCCTCAAGATCACCACCCGGGATGGCGATCTGTTGGTTTTCAACTATCAGGATGATGACACCACAGCGTCCATCCTTGAAATGTTCACGCAATTGCTGGCCCACCGGACCGAAACGGAAGCCGCGTAAGGGTCAATGGAATCTAAAAAAGCGCTAAAAAGGCAGGTGATCAAGCCGATCACCTGCCTTTTCATTTTTTACCGTATTAAAACTCGATCCCCCGGCGGGCACGGACACCCCGGTCATAGGGATGTTTGATTTTCCGCATCTCGGTCACATAGTCCGCCAGAGACAAAAGCGCGTCGGAGGGGTCCCGCCCGGTCAGCACCACTTCCAGGCACTCGGGCTTCGTGCGCAGAAACTCAAGCAGCGTTTCCTCGGAAATGATCTCATGATTGCAGGCCGAGATCACCTCGTCCAGCACCAAAAGGTTCACGTCCTCCCGGGCCGCCGCCAGGGCGTCGTCCAGCAGCCTGCGGTAATCGTCCCGGGCCTGCACACGCTCCTGCTCGTCCATTTTGCTGAAGCGGTGGTGCGGGATCGCACTATGCATGGTGCGCACCGTTTCCATCTGATTCAGCGCCTTGACCTCGCAGGAATTTCCATTCTTGAAGAACTGGACGAAAAGGACCCGCTTCCCCGCTCCGGCCGCACGGAGGGATAATCCGGCGGCGGCAGTGGTCTTCCCTTTCCCGTCGCCGCAGTAGAGGTGAATCAAGCCAATCTGCTCCTGTTCCATTTCTACACCTCCCGGTTCAGCACGCGGTAGACAAAGTCCATGTCCAGGCCGCCCCGAACCGCGGCGGCCAGCAGATCATACTGCCGCTCTTTGTAAGCAGCCATATCAAAAGTCCCCAGGGAGCCGAAGTCGATCCCCTTTTGCCGGCAGAGCGCCTGTAGGACCGCGTCCGCAATCCCCGCACCGTCAAAAATTCCGTGGACATAGCTGCCGTACACATTGCCGTCTCCCACCAGGGGCGGCAGCACTGTTTCACTGCGGCCCATGTGGATCTCGTAGCCCTCATATTCCATGCCGTTCAGGCCAAACAGCAGCCCGGAAACGCCGTCAAAGACCCCCCGGGTTTGGGTCTGCACTTTCTGCCCCTGAAACACTGTATCCATTTCCAGAAGGCCCATCCCGGCGATCTCGGTCACAGCGCAGGCCTCTACCCCCTCCGGGTCGGAGACGCTGCGGCCCAGCATCTGATAGCCGCCGCACACGCCGAACACCAAGGTACCCGCCGCACACGCCTTTTGAATGGCCGCCTCCAGGCCGCATTGCCGAAGCCACATCAGGTCGGAGATGGTGCTCTTGGTTCCGGGCAGCAGGATCATGTCCGGGGCGTGCAGGTCGGCCACCTTGTCCACATACCGCAGGGAGACATTCTCGTACCGCTCAAAGGGACTGAAATCAGTAAAGTTGGAGATGCGGGGCAGGCGGATGACGGCAATATCGATCAGCTTTCGGGCGTTTGAGCGCACGAACCGCTCCGAGAGGCTGTCCTCATCGTCGATATCCACATGGGTATAGGGGATCACCCCTGCCACCGGCACGCCGCACAGCTGCTCCAGCTGCTTCAGGCCGGGCTCCAGGATGGCCTTATCTCCCCGGAACTTGTTGACGATGGTGCCCTTGACCCGCCTGCGCTCGTCCTCCTCCAACAGGGCAATGGTACCGTAGAGCTGGGCAAACACGCCGCCCCGGTCAATGTCCCCCACCAGCAGCACCGGCGCATCCACCAGTTTGGCAAGGCCCATATTGACCAGGTCCTCATCCTTCAGGTTTATCTCCGCGGGGCTTCCGGCCCCCTCAATGACGATGATGTCGTACTCCGCCGCAAGGCTTTCATAGGCCTCCAGCACAGCAGGAACATACTGACGCTTGGCGCGGTAGTACTCCATGGCCTTCATATTGCCCTGGACCACGCCGTTCACAATGACCTGGCTGC
>JBJEYS010000006.1:0-56544 GCA_051886995.1 Oscillospiraceae bacterium | reverse complement strand
CCAGGTTGATGTCCAGGTACAGGAACAGGTACCCCCAGGCGGCATAGGATGTGCCTTTGTATAAGGCCTCCCGGTCTGTCATGATGCCGGCCCTCCCTCCACAGGCAGCAGGGTCAGCTCTGCCGCCTTTTCCACGTTGATATAGAGGTCGGCGGCGAAGGCTTCCGGCATGATAAAGTACTCCGGGTCGCCGCCATAGGAGCCGCCGCCGGACAGAAATACCTCCGGGCCCCAGCCTTCTTCCAGAGACCTGGCACCCCAGTTGGAGCCATCCGTGCTGTTCCCGCCGGAGTCGCCCATTCCCGGAACGCGCAGTTCCGGGCGGCTCCCGTCTTCATTCAGGGGAGCCATGGATATGCCGATGTGGGTGATTCCCTCTTTGCCCGCCAAGTCGCCGGTATAAACGGCGCGGAGTTCCTGATAGTCTCCGGCGGTAAATTCTGCGTGGGGCTGTGGTGTGGTGTCGAAGGACGACGTGGAGGAGAACCAGGTGCTGCTTTGGACATAGCTGTCTACAGTATACGTCGTCTGGTAGTCCAACCGGATCGTGAAGTTTTCCGTCTTTGCCTCATAGTGATAAGCGGGCAGGTCTCGGCAGCTCCGGTTCAGAGAAAGCGTGTCCGTTGTCCCCATCGCCCGGAAGTCCTCCAGGGGAAGGACCACCCAGCGGCCCTCCTGCAGTTCGGTGCGGACCTGCTGAACGCCCAGCCATGCGCCGACGTCTTCCGCCGGCTGGCCGTCGGGCGGGTAATTGAGCCTGATCACCAGAAGACCCTCATAGGCGTCCTCACCCGCGGGTTCCAGATTATAGATCACATATCCGCTCTGGGTGTCGGGCCAGCAGGGAAGGCCGCTGTCCCACAGGGGCCACTGGTTTTGCCGGGATGCGCGCAGCATGCTGTCCGCGATCTCCTCCTGCTCCGCCAGGGGCGCGCACATGGCCCGGTAGTACCCGTTCTGATCCAGCACCGCCTTGGCGTAGGCGTCCAGGGCCCCGGCGGGGGTGGTGCAGCGCAGCAGCCGGGCGGAGGCCATGGCAACCGGAATTTCCGTCGCGTCGTCCAGCCTGCCGCCGCTGTCATAGACCGCCTGGGCCGGGGTGCCCAGCAGCAGGGGAGCGGCCAGCAGGATCACCATACACACCGAAACCAGGGCCATTCCCGCCGGGTATTTTTTGAGCCGGGCAATGGCCTCGATGCGCGCGCGGATGTTTCGCCCGCCGTTGGCCATGGAGGAGGTGCCGGGCGCCCGGGCGTACTTGTCGTTGGCCATGGACAGCAGGATGTGGCCGTAGTCCCGGCGTTCCTCGCCCTCCAGCAGCTCCAGCACCCGCTGGTCGCAGCGGGCCTCCAGGTCGTTGCCCGCCCGGTTTGCGCAGTACCACAGCAGGGGATTGCACCAGTGGATGCACCGGAACAGGCAAATCACCAGGCCCCAGGCGACGTCCTTGTGCCTGCGGTGCAGCAGCTCGTGGAGGAGCACCTTGTCGTCCACCTCCACCCCGGCTGGCAGGGCCAGCACGGGCCAGAACACGCCGCAGATGAAGGCGGAGGGCAGGCCGGACACCTCCACCGCCCGGCAGGGGGACAGGCCGTACCGCTCCGCCACCGCCGCGATCTGCGCGATCCGCTCCTCGCCGGCCGGCGTGCCCCGGCGCAGGGCCAGCCGCAGGCGGAGATAGGAGACAAGATAGCGGAGGAGCAGGACCAGCACCCCGATCACATAGACGGCGTACAGCCACTCCGCCGCGCTGCCCGGCATGTTCAGCCGGGGCAGGGGAATGGGGGCCACCACACGGGTCAGGGAGTAGTCCCCGGTCAGGGCGCTTTTGGCGGCCTCCACCAGCAGGGGCCAGTTCACCAGCGTATACCGCCCGCCCAGTCCGGCCGGGACCAGAAGCACCAGACCCAGCACGCCCCAGGCGGCAAACTGCCACCGGGGCGACAGCTTATCCCGGAACATGGCCTTGACGATCAGCAGCAGCACCGCCGCGCCGGAGACCGTCAGCGTCTGGAGCAGAAAGCCCCATAGATCGGTCATGGGCTCATACCTCCATCTCGTCCAACAGCTTGCGCAGCTTCTCCCGTTCCTCCGGGGAGATTGGCTCCTCCTTTAAGAAGGCCGCCACCAGGTCGCCCGCAGAGCCCTGGTAGACCCGCTGCAGGAAGCTGCGCCGCTCCTGGGCCTGACACTCTGCCCGGTCCAGCGCCGCCCGGTAGATGTGGGGGTAGCGCTCCTTGTCGATGGTCACCAGGCCCTTGGCCTCCATACGGGTCAGATACGTCAGTACTGTGTTCCGGCTCCAGCCGGTCTCCGGGTGCAGAAGCTGCACCAGCTCTCCCAGCTCAGCGCCGCCCGACTCCCACAGGGCTGACAAGACGGTCCATTCCCGCTCCGACAGCTTTGTCATGATAAAACGACCTCCTACACGAGTAGTATCTTGATAACATCCTACACCTGTAGGAGGCAGTTGTCAAGAAAAAGCTCCCGTCATTCGACGGGAGCTTTTGTGGGTTCATCCTGGATCAGATCCGTAATGACCGTTTGGGCCAGCAGGAAGCCGGCCACGGGGGGTACCCAGGGGGCACTGGCGGGGACGGACCGGCGGCCCGGCGGCGGGGTCTCCTTCTGCTCGGTATCGGCGGCCAGTTCGGGGGAAAAGACCACCTTATGGTGGTTGATGCCCCGCACCCGCAGCTCCTTGCGAATGATGCGGGCCAGGGGACAGCCGGTGGTCTTGGAGATGTCGGCGACTCGGAACTGCCCGGCATCCAGCTTGTTGCCGGTGCCCAGAGCGGACACGATGGGGATGCCCTGCTTCATGGTGGTCTCGATCAGGTCCAGCTTGCAGGAGACCAGGTCGATGGCGTCCACGACGTAGTCATAGTCGGCGGGAAAGAAGTCCTCGCGGCCGTCGGCGCTGTAACGGTAGCATTTGGCGATGAATTTTCCGTTGGGGTTGATGTCCCGCAGGCGCACGGACATGGCGATGGCCTTGGGCTGGCCCAGGGAGGAATAGGTGGCCTCCACCTGGCGGTTCAGGTTGGTCAGGCTGACCATATCGTCGTCCACCAGGGTCAGCTTGCCCACGCCGGCGCGGGCAAGGGCCTCGGCACACCAGCTGCCCACGCCGCCCAGGCCGAACACCGCCACATGGGACGCTGCCAGCTTCTCCATGGCGGCCTCGCCCAGGAGCATTTCGGTGCGTAAAAACTGTTCGTTCATCATTTGCCTCCCTTGAAAATCAACGCCCCTGCGGCTTCCGCAGGGGCGTTGTGGCGATTGCGGTTGATCAGGCGAAGATAGAATCCAGCTTGTCGGTGCGGATGATCTCGACCTGGGCCTTCAGGTCACTGCTCCACTTACCCTCGCGGGCGGAGGTGACCCAGACGGGCTCGTCCTGGCCGATATAGTAGATGATGTGCCAGCCCTTCTTGGAGGACTCGGTGTTCTTGACCAGACCGGTGTCGCCGCTCTGACGGGCGGGGTCAAAGATCCAGTCGTTGAAGGCGGCGATCATCTCACCCTCGGAGACCTTCTCGTACAGGCCGCCGTTGGTGTTGGAGCCGGTGTCGACGGAGTGCTCCTCGGCAAGTGCGGCAAAGGACTCCTCGGTGGCTCCGCCGGCCTTCCACTGATCCAGGATCTCCTGGGCCTTCTTCTCGGCGGCGGCGTAGTCCTCGTCGGTCAGATCTTCCTTGGACTCGTCTTCCTCGGTGGCGGGGTCGTCCTCATGGACGGCCTGAATCAGGATGTGACGCACATTGACGGTGGGATCCTCGTTCCGGTAGCTCTCCTCAAAGACCAGCAGGTAATAACCTTCGATTCCGTCAAAGATCTCGGCGTCGCCCGGCTGACGCGCGGGGTCCACCAGCCAGTCATAGGCGAAGGTACCTTCACTGGGAACGCCGTTGCTCTCGTTATAGTCGTCGTTGTCGCGCACGGCGCTGAGATTGCCCTTGACCTCGGCCAGAGCGGCCTCAGCCTCTTCCTTGGCGGCGGCCAGGGCGGCCTCGGTCTCCTCATCGGTGGGCTCCACGGTGTTGCCGTCCGCGTCCGTGGTCTCCTCAACGCTTCCGTCAAACTCACGCCAGTAGTAGTGGACGGTGTTCAGCTCGACCGTGTGCTCCTCGTAATAGGCGTTCAGTTCCTCGTCGCTGTAAGCGGCCAGTTCGTCAAAGTGCTCGGTGCGGTACTCGTCGGCCAGGCAGGCGTTCTCCAGGCAGGTGCGGTACTTGCCCGCACTCATGGAGTCGCCGTAGACCATCTGCAGGTAGGAGGTACGGGTCAGGTTGGCGTTGTAGCTGGTCAGATAGGTGTCCAGGGTGCTGTCCAGCTGTTCAAACGCGGCGTCGACGCTCTCCTTGCCTTCAGCAGAAAGGGTATAGCCCGCTTCCTTGGCGGCGGCGCGCAGGGCGTACTCCTCACGCAGAGAATCCAGGGCGCTGTCCAGGAAGTATTCATGGAAGGTCTTGCCCAGGTAATCCTCACTGATGCCATATTCGGAAATGGCGGCCTCTGTGATGGTCTGCTCCTTGGGGGACGCGGACGCGGAGTAGGAGGTGGAGATGCCGTACTGGCTGTAGAACTGGGCGTTCCGGATAATGCTGTTATTGTAATAATAATAGGCGACCTGGGGGGCGGTGACTTTCTCACCGTCGATCTTGGCGACGGTGGCATTGCGCTGGACAATGCCGGAATCCCAGATCAGCAGGATGGCCGCCAGGATGACCACGACGACGCCGACAATGGAATAAATAATGGTATTGCGCTTGCGCTCAGCCGCCTTTTTCTGCTCTTCCTGAGCACGGGAAGAGAGCGTGGGTTCCGGGGAGGCTTGGCGCTGCTTCTTTTCGCGGGATGCGCTCATATTGGTTCAGTCCTCTCGTGTATTCTCGTAGGTCCACAGGGGTATTCATACCGTCACATTATACAGGAAAAGCATATTCCTTGCAAGTCAAAAAATCATCTTGCGGGGCGGATTTCACAAATTGTTTACGCTTCGGGACAAAAAAGCGGAGCTGTCCTGTTCGGACAACTCCGTTGTGTACAACCCCGCCGTGGCCGTGTAGACCTATTAAAAACCTGCACGAGATGGCAGGTGGGTCGCCTCCACAGCGCTTCTCTGCTTCCAACTTCCGACCGGGGCCGGGAGGCCTGCAATCCACGCCGTGAGGGGGGCGTCCCGTTTAAGAAATGTGGGTTTTAATAAAATCTATCACGCACCACGCAGGGCAAAGGCGGCAGAAGCCAAATCCGCCCGCCCGCTTATTCCTCGTCCTCGTCGTCGCTGAACAGGATCTCCATGAACTGCTCGTACACGGTCTGGAGCTCCTCCTCATCGTCGATGGTGGACAGCAGCTCCTCACCGTTTTCCTGGATGACCTTCAGGATGATCAGGCCGTACTCCTCGTCATCCACCGGCTCCTCCTCGGCGTCGGCAAACTGGGCGGGGAAGAAGGCCATGTACGTGGCGCCGTCCACCTCCAGCGTATCCAAATGTTCCAGTTCGATTTCGTTGCCTTCGTCATCGGTAACGGTGATAAAGGTGGGGCCGAATTCCTCACTCATGCCGACACTTCCTTTCTTGTCTGTGGTAGTATTGTACCCTGACGGTTTCAAAAAAGCAACCCCGGGACATGCCAAATTTTCGCCGAAAATGGTAAAAAAAGGAATTCCAGACTTTACGGGGTGGACAAATGATGATTCTATTGGTATAATGACTGAGTTATCCCGATATGAGCCCATTGGATTTGGCTTTTTCGCTCTCTTTTGGAGGTGTTTTTTTGGCGACAACCAATCAAAACGGCGCGTCTTCCTCCGCGCCTCATCCCCGCCGGCGCCGCAAGTCAAAGGGCCGGCGTGTGGCCGGAATGATCGGCAAGGTGCTGGGCACCGTTCTGCTCATCGGTATATGCACAGGGGCTATTATGGCCTGCTTTGCCGCGGTCTATGTACAGACCATCATCATGCCTCAGGCCAAGGAGACTCTTTCGTCCATCGAATTGTTTGATGTGAACCAGAGCTCCACTATGTACTATACGGATAAGGAGACCGGCGAAGAGGTGGAGATGCTCACCCTGTACGGGGAGGAAAACCGTGTCTGGGTGGAGTATGAGGACATCCCCAAGAACCTGATCAACGCCACCGTTGCCATTGAGGACAAGCGCTTTTATAAGCACCCGGGCGTGGACTGGATCCGTACAGGCTACGGCGTGATCAGTATGTTCACCGGCAAGGATATCCAGGGCGGTTCCACCCTGACCCAGCAGCTGATCAAGAACCTGACCCAGAACGACGAGGTCACCGTTAAGCGCAAGGTGCTGGAGATCTTTACGGCCCTGGAATTTGAAAAGACCCACTCCAAGGAGGAAATCCTGGAGTGGTACCTGAACTACATTTACCTCGGCGAGGGCTGCAACGGCGTGTATACCGCCGCTCTGAACTATTTTGGCAAAGAGGTGCAGGATCTGACTTTGGCCGAGTGCGCCTCCCTGATCGCCATCACCAACAACCCCTCTTTGTACAATCCCTACCGCAACCCGGACGCCAATCTGCGCCGCCGCAATATTTGTCTGGACCTGATGGCGGACCCCGAGCAGGGCTTCATTACCCAGGAGGAATGTGACGCCGCCAAGGCAGAGCCCCTGAATCTGAAGCGGGAGGTGGGCACCAGCAAAGAGCAGACGCCCTTTACCTGGTATGAGGATCAGGTCATCAACGATGTCATCGCCGGACTGGTCGAGAAGTTCGGGATCACCGAGAAAGTGGCTACCAACCTGATCTACCACGGCGGACTGCGGATCGAGACCTGCTTTGACCCTGACGTGCAGGCCTATGTGGACGAAGTATACAACGACCGCTCCGTCCTGGAGCTGAACTCCAAGACCGGACAGGAGATCCAATCTGCCATCACTGTCGTTGATAACCGTACCGGCAACGTGGTGGCCCTGGCCGGCGGCATCGGCGAGAAAACAAACAGCCGCATCTGGAACCGGGCGACCGACACCATCCGGCCCCCCGGATCGTCCATCAAGCCCCTGGCGGTGTACGCCCCGGCCCTGGACATGGGCCTGATTACTCCCGCAACGGTGTTTGACGATACCCCCATCGACCTGAACGGCGACGCGTGGCCCAAGAACTCCTACGGCTACTACAAGGGCCTGACCACCGTCCATGAGGCGCTGGAAGACTCGGTGAACACCATCGCGGTCAAGGTTCTGCGGGACCTGGTCACGCCCAACCTCTCCTACCAGTTCCTGGAGGAGCGCTTCGGCATTACCAGCCTGGAGCCGGGCCGCACGGTCAACGGCGAGGTCAAGACGGACAACGCCCTGGCCCCCCTGGCCCTGGGCGGCCTGACCGATGGCGTGTCCACCTATGAGATGGCGGCCGCCTATGCTACCTTTGCCAACAACGGCATGTACAAGGAGCCGCGCACCTACCTGAAGGTCACCGCAGTGGACACTAACGGCAAGGAAACCGTTCTGCTGGAGAACACCAGCACCAGCGAGGCGGTGCTGAAGGAGAGCACGGTGTACTATATGAACACTATGCTGCAGAATGTCATTAAAAATGGCACCGGCCACGACGCCAATTTCTCCGGCATGACCATCGCAGGCAAGACCGGTACCACCACCTCCAACAACGACAAGTGGTTCGTGGGCTATTCCCCCTACTATACCGCCGCCGTTTGGGTGGGCTACGACCAGCAGGAGCGCATCCCCTCCAACAGCTATCTGGCCGCCCAGCTCTGGCGGAAGGTCATGGAGCCCCTGCACGCGAACCTGGAAAACACCAGCTTCAAGACGCCCGACAATCTGGTCACCCAGACGATCTGTCTGGACAGCGGCATGATCGCCACCGAGGCGTGCGCGCTGGATCCCCGCGGCAACCGGGTCACGACGATGAGCTTTGTCAGCGGTGACCAGCCCAAGGAATACTGCACGGTTCACACGACCGTGGAGGTCTGTACGGAGTCCTCTCCCATTCTGAAATACGACGGGACCGAGAGCGGCGTGTACCACCTTGCCGGCGAGTTCTGCCCGGAGGAGAGCGTAAAGACGATCGGCATCCTGGACTATGAGCGCATCCGGGTGAACGAGTCGGTCACGGCCCGGGACGACCCCTATCTGAAGAACACGCTTGAGGGCATGGGAAACGACGGCCTTTGCGATATACACACCGAGGCTCCTCAGGAGCCGGTGGAGTTCGATATCAATGACCCCAGCACCTGGCCCGTCGACGACCCTGATTTTGACCCGTTTAATCCAATGACCTGGCCGAACTATGACCCGGAGAACGGTTCCGGAACGGAGCCGGACAACCCGGGGTCCTCCGATACCCCCGTTGACCCGGACAACCCGGGAACCGGATCGGAGACGCCGGACCCCGACGTGCCGTCCTCGCCCGGTGAGGACGACGGGGAGCAGCCGGACTCCAACGGCGGATGGTTCAACAACTGGTTCCATTAAACATGACAAGTCCCCCGCCCACACGGCGGGGGACTTGTTCATTTCCACAGCTTCAGCACGCCGCTGTCATGGAGCTGCCGGAGCACTACCACGGCCAGGGGTGCCAGGAGCATGCCCGCCACACCGAACAGTGTGAAGCCCAGATACATGGAAACCAGGGCGGCCAGGGGATGCAGACCCGCCCGGTCGGCCACGAGCTTGGGCTCCAGCAGGCTGCGGGTCAGCCAGATCACGGCGTACAGCACCAGTAAGGCAGCGGCTCGGCGGAAATTTCCGCTCAGAAGCTCCGCCGCAGCCCAGGGAAACAGGACGGTTCCGGTGCCGAAGACGGGCAGGGCGTCCAGCAGGGCCACACCCGCCGCCAGCAGCAGGGCCAGATCCACCCCCATCAGTAGAAAGCCGGCCGCCAGCAGCAGAAAGGTCACTCCCATCAGGATGCCCTGGGCCCGCAGCCAGCCGCCCAGAGCCGACTTCAGCCGGGCGGCGGTCTGCTCCAGCCGGGGCAGCCACCGCTCCGGGATCTGCCGCCGGAAGAAGGCGAACAGCGCGGGGCGGCCCGCCAGAATGAAAAAGCAGGCCAGCAGAGTGGTGAACAGGAACAGCACGGCGGAGGGCAGGGCAGACACCGCACCGGCGGTCCAGTTGAGCACTCGGGCGGACAGGCCAGAGAGCAAAGTGCCGATCTGCTCCGCGGCTGACTCCAGTGCCGCTTCCAAAGCGGCCCGGGCGGAGGGAGGGACGGCCACGCTCAAGCGGTAAAGCTGTTCCTCCAGCCAGCTGCTCAGGGCCTGAAAGGACTCCAGAAGAGCAGGAAGACGGCTGCTCAGAAGGGCCAACTCATACCAGAGCCGCCGCAGCAGTACGGCGCACCCGCCCAGCACCAAAAGGGTGAAGACGACCATCACCAGGGCTGCCGCCCACGGACGGCGCAGCTTCACCTTTTCGCTCAAAAGGCGGACGGGCCCCTCCAACATCCAGGCCAGGCCCAGCGCCAACAGGAAGGGCAGCAGACCGGGCAGAAGGATCGTCAGGGCTGCTGCGGCCAGGGCTGCATAGACCAGAACCAGAAGGAAGCGCAGATGTTTTTGCAGATCCATGAGGCTCCCTCCTGTAAATATCGACAAGAAATGGCTGCTTTCCGATAAAAAATTGTACCAATTCCTGCTGCATTTTGGGTTGCACCCGGCGAGGGTCCTGTGGTAAAATGAACTCCAGCCGTGAACAAATGGTTTTGGTACAAGGACGTTTAAAGGGTGAAGTATTATATGAGGAAAATGCCGAAATACTTTATCGTAGAGGCGGAGGCGCTGCCGGAGGTCTTTCTGAAAGTGACCCAGGCGAAAGCTTTGCTGGAGACCGGGGAGGTATCCACCGTCAATCAGGCAACCGCCCGGGTCGGGATCAGCCGCAGCGCGTTTTACAAGTACAAGGATACCGTGCGGCCCTTCAACGACATGAAAAACGGAAGGATCGTCACCTTCCAGTTCTCCCTGCGGGATGAGCCGGGGGTGTTGTCCCAGCTTCTCAATATTTTTGCCGAGACAGGCGGAAATATTCTGACCATCAACCAGGGACTTCCGGTGAATGACTGCGCTGTGGCCACCATCGCGGCGGAGACCTCCGGCCTGCAGCTGACTCTGGAGGAACTTCTTGCCCACGCGGCGGCGGTGCCGGGCGTGATCCGATGCGAAATTCTGGCTGGATAAGCCGATACAATATACGAGGTGATCATTCTATGGTAAATGTAGCGATCCTGGGATTCGGGACCGTGGGCTCCGGCGTGGCCGAGGTGCTGACGAAAAACAGCGACTCCATCGCCCACCGGACCAATGACCTGATCCGGCTGAAGTATATTCTGGATGTGCGGGAATTCCCCGACAGCCCCTTTGCGGACAAGTTCGTCAAGGATTTTTCCGTCATTGAGAACGACCCCGAGGTGGACATCGTGGTGGAGACCATCGGCGGCGCCACCATCGCAAAAGAGTACACCGAGCGGGCCCTGCGCGCGGGCAAGAGCGTTGTCACCTCCAACAAGGAACTGGTGGCCACCTGCGGCTACGACCTGCTGCAGATCGCCAAGGAAAAGAAGGTCAGCTACCTGTTTGAGGCCAGCGTGGGCGGCGGCATCCCCATCATCCGCCCCCTGAGCCAGTGCCTGGCCGCCAACGAGATCCTGGAGGTCTGCGGCATCCTGAACGGCACCACCAACTATATCCTGACCCGCATGATCAAGGCCGGCCTGCCCTTTGAGACCGCCCTGAAGGAGGCCCAGGACAACGGCTACGCCGAGCGGGACCCCTCCGCCGACATCGAGGGGCACGATGCCTGCCGCAAGATCTGTATCCTGGCCGCCATCGCCTTCGGACGCCACGTCTATCCTGAGCAGGTGCCCACCGAGGGTATCACCGGCGTGACCCTGGCCGATGTGGACTACGCCGACGCCGCGGGCAAGAAGATCAAGCTGCTGGGCCGGGCCATCAAGGGCGCGGATGGGAAGATCACCGCCTATGTGGCCCCCCACCTGGTGGATCAGACCGATCCGCTGTCCGGGGTGGAGGATGTATTTAATGCCATCACCGTCAAGGGCGACGCCATTGGCGACGTCATGTTCTACGGCCGGGGCGCCGGCAAGCTGCCCACTGCCTCTGCCGTGGTGGCCGACGTCATCGACGCTGCCAAGCATATCCACACCAAGAAGTATCTTGACTGGGAACAGGGCGGCGATGATGTGTGCACTCCGCCCGATGGTCTGAAATCCGCCTGGTATGTCCGGGCCAACGGCACCGCTGAGACGGCCCGTGCCGCGCTGGGCGATGTGAACCTTCTGGCCCGCCGGGGCAGCGCTGACGGCGAAATCGCCTTCCTGACCGGCGAGATGACCCGGGGCGAGCTGGAGGAAAAGCTTGGCGGGCTTGAGAAGCTCTCTGTTCTGCGGGTACTGGACTGAGAGCGAATGAACCGCACGGATGAAGGCGCATAAAATGGAAGGGACATAACGCCTCGATCCAATTTGAGGAGGTATCACATATATGGGACTAATCGTACAAAAATTCGGCGGGACTTCTGTCGCGGACGCTGACCGCATCCGCAATGTGGCCCGCATCATCACCGAGACCTACCGCAAGGGCAACAAGGTGGTGGCGGTGCTCTCCGCCCAGGGAGACACCACCGACGACCTGATCGCCAAGGCGGAGGAGATCAATCCGAAGGCCTCCAAGCGGGAGATGGATATGCTGCTGTCCACCGGCGAGCAGATCTCCTGCTCCCTGTGCGCCATGGCTATCGAGGCCATGGGTTATCCGGTCATCTCCCTGACCGGCTGGCAGGCGGGTGTGCGCACCAACTCCGGGTACGGCAACGCCCGCATTAAGCGCATCCAGGCCGAGCGCATCCAGGCTGAGCTGGACAAAAACGCCATTGTTATCGTCACTGGCTTCCAGGGGATCAACAAGTATGACGATATCACCACCCTGGGCCGGGGCGGCTCAGATACTTCGGCGGTGGCATTGGCCGCCGTGCTCCATGCCGACCTGTGCCAGATCTACACCGACGTGGACGGCGTCTACACCGCCGATCCCCGCTATGTCATGGGCGCCAAAAAGCTGGATGAGATCACCTTTGACGAGATGCTGGAGCTGGCTACTCTGGGCGCCCAGGTGCTCCACAACCGTTCGGTGGAAATGGCGAAACGCTACAATGTTAACCTGGAGGTCATCTCCAGTTTCTCGGGAAATCCCGGCACAAAAGTCAAGGAGGTCGTCAAAACCATGGAAAAAACCCACGTCAGCGGTGTTGCCAAGGATAAAAACGTGGCCCGCCTGGCCCTGGTGGGCCTGGCCGACCAGCCCGGTATCGCCTTTAAGATCTTCTCCCTGCTGGCCAAGGAGGGCATCAACGTCGATATCATTCTTCAGTCCATCGGCCGCAATGATACCAAGGATATTTCCTTCACTGTCCATAAAAACGATATGGCCGCGGCCAAGGCCGTGCTGGAGGAGCACAAGGACTCCATCAATTTTGACCATATCGATGTCAACGATAATATCGCCAAGGTGTCCATTGTGGGCGCCGGCATGATCAATAACCCCGGTGTGGCTGCCCTGATGTTTGAGGCGCTGTTCAACGCCGGCATCAACATCAACATGATCTCCACCAGTGAGATCAAGGTCTCTGTCCTGGTGGACATCAACGACGCTGACCGGGCGGTGCAGGCCATCCACGACCGCTTCTTCACCGAGTTTGGGGACGGAAAATAATTGAAGGAACCACCGACTCAATGCGACACGACGGCTTGCGGATCTTTTGCACCAGAAATGCGCTGCGCTTTTTTGAAATACACAAAGTATTCCTGCAAAACCGCGCCTTTTTCTGGCACAAAATTTTGTCGCAATCCGTTCGTGCCGATTAAATCGGGGCTTCCTTTAAAAACCGATTACACACATTTCAAAACCTCCGTACATAAACTGTACGGAGGTTTTCTGCATCTTCGGGGGTGTACATATGGAGTGGAACGTGAAGGAGCAGGGCCCCCGGGCGGTCATCGAGGTCTGGCGGAAGGACGACGGGGATGGGCTTTACAAGGCGTACGCGGCGGGGCCGGCGGGCCGCGTCCTGCTGGGCACCCTGATGCCGGAGGGCGGGCGGCTGTTCCTGCGGCGTACCCTGTCCATCGACAGCCTGCGCCGCCAGGGTGCCTGGCCCGTCCGGCAGGTGACGGAGGAACTGGTCTGCTCCTTCCGGGAGAATCCCCCGGCCATCGAGTGGGAGGATGAGGTGCTGCGCCGCTGTGCCCAGCGGCTGCCCCGCCATACCGTGCGCCGGGAGGGCGATGGCTTTTCCCTGAGCTTCCCCTTCGACTCCCGTTCCCCGTTCCCCCTGACCCCCATCTTTTGCTTCGGGCGGGTGGAAAACGGACGGTTGATTTTTTCCTTTCATAAGGGCGGTGTCCCGTATATTTTTCCCGGAGAAGGAAACGATAGGGAGGAAGCTGAAACACAAAGGAGGGAACAACATGGCAAATCTGACCACCAAGGAGCTCAGCGCTCTGGAGGACCAGCTGGGGTTTGAAAAGATCATGTGCTGCAAGTACCAGGACGCGATGCAGCAGTGCACCGACCAGCAGCTGAAAAGCAGCTACCAGCAATACGCCGGCCAGCACAAGCAGAACTATGAGAGCCTGCTGAAATTTTTACAGTAAAAAGGAGCGATGACCATGACCGAGCAGGAATGGGTGACCGACCTGATGATGGGCGAAAAGAAGATGAGCGCCAACTATGATACCTACGCATCCGAGTGCGTCAACACTCAGCTGCGTGACCAGTTTCTGCGGATTCTGAACCAAAGCCATAAGGCCCAGACCGATCTGTTCAACCAGGCCAAGAGCAAGGGCTGGTACCAGGTGGAGCAGGCTCCCGCCGGCAAGGTGGACACCGCCTACCAGAAGTTTTCCAATTCCAAGCCCCAGGCATAAAAAGGGAGCGCTGATCGACCGATCAGCGCTCCTTTTATGTAGGATCAGATGAAGAATTTGCTGTGGAACAGCGAGATGAGCAAAACATTGGCCAGGATGGCGAAGGGCTGAGACACGCCGTAGCCCAGGGTGGGCTCTTCGCGGCCCATGGTGCTGATCGCGGCGCCCAGGCCGGTAGCGGAGGTGCAGCCGCCGCAGATGGCGCCGGACAGGCGATCCCAACGGATCTTCATGAGACGGCCCACCAGAACGGCCACCAGGATGGCAACGATCTCAACGACAGCGGCCATCAGGGCAATCACCAGGCCGGAGCCGGAGAAAGCGTGGATCACGTCGTAGCCATACTGCATACCGACCACGGACATGAAGAAGATCAGGCTGAACTCACGCATAAAGCCCAGGACCTTGGGGCTGGAGGTCATGTCGATGGGGCCGATCTTGGGAATATTGCTGAAGACAAGAGCGCTGATCAGAACGCCGCCGACAGGGCTCAGGGTGAACGTGATGGAATTGCCCAGAGGGATCTTGATACTGCCCAGGGCAATACCGAAGAGGAACACGATGCCGTAGACGACAGCGTCGAAGAAGAGGGGCTTTTCTTTGACAGCACCCGCGGCCGCAGTCTTGGGAGCGGTTTCGGAATGGTCTTCATTGGAACGCTGCTTTTTGGTCAGCGCGGCGAAGACGGACATCGCAATGATGATGACAAGGGTGCCCACGGGGAAACTGATGGCATAACCCAGGCTGATGTTGGCCTTGGCCTTGCCCTTGAAGGCGGCGACCTGGCCTTCATTGAGATTATCGGTCGGAGTGGTGTCTTCCGCACCGATCATTTCCAGAACGGCAGACTTTTCCTCGTCAGAGAGCTCGGCATAACGCTCGTCAATGTCATCCATACCGCTGATTACAGCCATGGAGTTGCCGTAAGCTGCGGTGTTGGTCATGGCGCCGGAGTACATACCGGAGACCTGATAGCCGTTGTAGTTGTCACCCATCAGAGCGGGGGCGGCCTTCAGGCAGCCCCAGGTCAGAGCCATGGAGACCACAGGGATCAGAACGCCGATGACGATGAGCTTCAGACCATGCCGGTTCAAAACGGTCTTGATCTTACCGCCGACGCCCAGGCCGATGGAGCAGATGAACAGCAGCAGGAAAAAGGTCATGAACGAGTCGGAGACGAGGGTCACATCGCCGGTGGTCTCGTTCACGAGAGAAGAAAAGGCAGGGACCTTCAGAGCAACGGTGGTCATCAGCCAACCGACAAAGATACCGGAAAAGATGCCGCCGGCGCCGCCCAGGCTGAAGCCTTTGATATTGATCTTACCGATGGCCGCGCCGATGGCTGCGGTGATCAGAAGAAGAAGGTACTGGTTCGTGAACACGGATGCGAGGTATTTCATTTCTTACACTCCCAACTAGTTGCTCAGTGATCAGCTGTGCTGAATAACGAAAGCAAAAAAATAATCCGCTTGTCCATAGTAGAACAAAGCAGATTGCAATTCAGTACTAAATTGTACGCGGAACAAGCATGGAATAAGAAGCTATTTTGTCCTCCCTTCACTGAACCGGGCGCACCAGCCTTGATCTTTCGGTTTTCCCATTTAATTTTCTGCCTGATATGGAAAAATCCACGGTCAACGCTACTTGTGCTTGCTTTCCCCCTTCGCGTAACTGGGTGCGCCAGTTTTTCATGTTTATTTTTCACTCAGGTTCGACAACAAACAAATTATAAACTAAAATATATTTTCAAGTCAACACAAATCCGTGAAAAATCCTACAAAATTTTGGAAACACAATTGGTCAATGTGCGCAGAGAAATTGCCGTCACGCTCGCCGCTTCCGCCGGGACTGCAGCGACGTGGTGTCACCGGGGATCAGGTACTCCACCAGTCTGACCAGCTGCCGGCTGAAAGGAAGCAGCAGGGCTGTACAGGCCGTGTTAAAGCCCAGATGGAGGTTGGCAATGGAGCCGCGGTCCAGGATAGAATTCCAGAAGGGAAACCGGAACAGCGCGTGGTCCATATAGAGAACGAGAAGAAAAAACACTGTTCCGATGACATTGAAGGACAAGTGAAGAGCTGCGGTGCGTTTGGCATTTTTGCTGGCACCAATGGAGGAGAGCAGGGCGGTGACACAGGTGCCGATGTTTTGCCCCATGATCAGGGGGACGGCGACCTGAAAGGTGACTGCGCCGGTAGAGCTGACGGCCTGCAGGATGCCCATGGATGCGGAAGAACTCTGGAGCAGGGCGGAGACCGCCGCGCCTGCCAAAACGCCCAGAAGGGGATTGGCGAAGTGAGTGAACAGGGCGGTGAATTCCGGTAGGTCTGCCAGAGGTGCGACGGCGGTCTCCATGGTCTGCATACCGATGAACAAAAGGCCGAGCCCGAGAATGATCTGGCCCACAGTACGCTTGCGCCCACCCCGGATGAACAGGTAAAAGATCACACCTACCAGGGCGAGGATCGGGCCCAAAGCGGCGGGCCTGAGCAGGGTAAGAAACACATTGCCGGATGAAAGATCGCCCAAACGCAGCAGTTGGGCTGTGACAGTGGTGCCGATGTTGGCGCCCATGATGATACCCACGGCCTGGTACAGCTCCATGATGCCTGCGTTGACGAATCCAACGCACAGAACCGTGGTGGCGGCAGAGCTCTGGATCACGCCGGTGACCAGGGCACCCAGGAGCACCCCCTTCCAAACGCTGCCGGTCAGCCGCTCCAGCAGCCTTTCCAGGCGGCCGCCGGACAACTTCTCCAGGCCGTCCGTCATGGTGGACATGCCGAACAGAAACAGGGAGATCGCCCCCAGCATGGAGATCACATTTGTATAACCCACTGCTTGCCTCCCCGCTTGTTTTTTACACAAGCATTATATGGGACAGCCAGTTCAGAAAGAACAGAAAGAGGATGTGCCAAATTTTACGGCGGTGAAGAAGCCGGAAGTGTATTGTTTTGGAAAGCCGAAATGTGGTATGATATGAGAAATTGTGTTTGATTGGGAGGAGACCATGAGAAAGAAAACCAGTGTGCTTCTGTCCGTGCTGTCGCTGTTGCTTCTTCTGTGCGGGTGTGTTCCGGAAGCGGACACACCCGAGCTTACGCTTACACCCGTACCCACGTCCATACCCACGTCCACACCCACGCCCACACCCACGTCCGCACCTGCGCCTACGCCCACACCTGCACCTGTGCAGCCGGTCAGTGGGGACGGGCTGACGGTTCATTTTATCGACGTGGGCCAGGCGGACTGCGCGTTGCTGCAATGCGACGGGCAGACGATGCTGATCGACGGCGGAAACGCGGAGGACAGCAGCCTGGTCGTATCTTATTTGCGAAATCAGGGTGTGGAGTATCTTGACTATGTGGTGTGTACCCACGCCCATGAGGACCATGTGGGCGGCCTGTCCGGGCCGCTGAACACCTGCACCGTGGGTCAGGTCTTCGCGCCGGTGACCCAGTATGATTCCAAGGTGTTTTCAAACTTCGTGAAGTACACCGACCAGCAGGGCCTGGAGATCACAATTCCCCAGGCGGACAGCGCCTTTGACCTGGGTCAGGCGCAGGTGACTGTGCTGGGGCCGCGCAAAGAGTACGAGGACACCAACAACACCTCCATCGTCCTGCGGGTGGACTACGGGGAGACTTCTTTCCTGTTCACCGGCGATATGGAAAGTGCAGCGGAGCAGGACCTGTTGAACGTCGGCTGCGATCTAGGCGCCACAGTGCTGAAGGTGGGCCACCACGGCAGCAGCACGTCCAGCAGCTATGTGTTTTTGCGGGAGGTGATGCCCGAATACGCAGTCATCTCGGTGGGGAAGGACAACTCCTACGGGCATCCCCACGAGGAGGTCATGAGCCGCCTGTACGACGCACAGGCCACGGTCTACCGTACGGACGAACAGGGCACGGTGGTGGCCTTTAGCGACGGCGAGAAGGTCACCTTCACCACGGAAAAGGATATCGCGCCCACGGTCGGCCGGGACGAGGCGGAACAGCAGGTGTACATTGGAAATCTGAACTCCCATGTGTTCCACAGGGAGAGCTGTACCGGCCTGCCCGCGGAGAAGAACCGGGTGTACTTTGACAGCCGCGATGCGGCGGTGGCCGAGGGTTATACACCCTGCGGCCGATGCGATCCCTGAGCGCATAAGGACTTGCCGGGCGTTCATATGGTAGGGCAGGAGGTGCAGTGAATGCTTTCTGCCTGGCTACTGCTGATACTCAGCGGGTCCTTTTTTCCCCTGCGGCTGTCCGGCGGCGGATCATTTCCCCGGCCGCTGAAGGCGGAGGAGGAGCGGGAATACCTGGAGCGTATGGCACAGGGGGACATGGAGGCCCGCAATAAGCTGATCGAGCACAATCTGCGGCTGGTGGCACATATCATCAAGAAGAGTCACCCATCAAGGAAACTTTTTCTGGCGGGCAGCCGGTGAATTAAGATTCAATGATTACAATCGGCACGCGGTGATCGTGTGGACGGCGTCACTGTGAATCGCAGTGGACAAGCCCATAGCATCGGTGCCTACGATCCGGCCTCGCTTCAGGACGTCACTCAAAAAACACGTCACAAAGTGAGCGCGCCCGATGTTCTCCATTTGTTATTGATATTTTTTTGTAAATCCTATATAGTTTGAACTGAGAGGATATATCCGCCCAAAAAGACAATAACAGCACAAGGGGATATCCCCTTGTTGGTTGCGTAGCAACCAACAAAACCTCTGTCTGCAGGAAGAAGGGGGGCGCACCATGGCTAAAGCAAAACTGAAAAAACACAGAGCCCTTCTCTATGCGGCAGCTGCCGTCATCGCGGCAGCCGTGCTGCGGCAGATCGGCTTTCGGGTGGAGGACCCACTCGATTGGTTATGCCCATTCTGTCGCTCTGCCATATATATTGTACTGTTCGCCGCATGGGGCATCTCCGTCCGCCGCCGGATCATCCACCCCCAGGTGCGCCGCTATCTCACCGCCGTTTCCGTGCTGGTGGTATTTTGGGTAACGGTCAGGACGATCCGGTATTTATTCGCGGAGACTCCCTGGGTGCTGCGCCATCTCTGGTACCTATACTATCTGCCCATGCTGTTTATCCCGCTTTTGGCGGTGTTCGTGGCCCTGTCGCTGGGAAAGCCGGAGAATTACCGCCTGCCGAAGTGGACGAAGCCGCTTTACATACCGACCGCCGCGCTTTTGCTGCTGGTGCTGACCAATGACCTGCATCAGCTTGTGTTCACGTTCCCGGCAGATGCGGTCGTATGGGCAAATGACTATCGGCATAGCATCGGATATTTTCTGGCAGTTGGCTGGATGATCCTTTGTACCGTGACAGCACTTGTCACCATGCTGGTCAAGTGCCGCATTCCACACAGCCGCAAGGTTCTGTTTCTGCCCTTCGCTCCAGCCGTACTGGCTGTGGTCTATGGCGCACTTTATATTCTCCGATTGCCATGGCTGAGAGTGATTGCCGGCGATGTAACCGTGGTTTTCTGCCTGCTTTTCACAGCCACGCTGGAAAGCTGCATTCAATGCGGCCTGATCCAGTCCAACACTCACTACCGGGAGCTGTTTGATGCCTCTACGGTTGGGGCGCAGATCACAGATGAGGACTACCGGACCTATCTCTCCTCTCAGAACGCCCGGAGCGTATCCGAAGCAGTGTTGCGCCAAACAGAGGGAGGGCCTGTGCTGCTCCCCGGCGGCATCCGCCTCTGCGCTGCCGGTATCCGGGGCGGACATATCTTTTGGCAGGAAAATGTGGCTGAGCTGCTGAGAATTTTGAAGGAACTCAATGACACCAGGGATGAGCTGTCCGAATACTCCACGCTGCTGGAGGAAGAAAACAAACAGAAGCAGGAGCGGTGCGAACTGGAGGAGCAAGAACGGCTTTACGATGCCATGCGCCAAACTGTTTCCCCCGCCATGGAGCGGCTGGCTGCGCTGATCGACCGTCTGAATCGGGCAGGGGACCGGGAGAGCGCCAGAGCGCTGCACAGCAGGATCGCCGTACTGGGCGCGTATATCAAACGCCGCAGCAACCTGGTGTTTTTGTCCGACGAGACCGGCGCTGTCTCTTCCCGTGAGCTGCTGCTGTGCCTGAACGAGTCCATGTCCAACCTGCATCTGGCGGGCATGGAGTGCGCCGTAAGCCTTGACGGGGAGGAGAGCATGGGCGGCGAAACTGCCGGACAGCTCTACGATTTCTTTGAGGAGACGGTGGAAGCGGTGTGGGAGAGTCTCCCAGCCGTGAATGTTGTGGTTGACCGGAGATCGGTCGGTTGGCGGATGACGCTGATGCTGGAATGTGAAACGGAGCTCCAGACCATCCGGCGCCGGTTCCCGGAGGTCGAAGTGGAGCAGGATGAGGAAATGTGCTATTGCCGCCTGACTGTCACGGAGGGAGGTGCGCGGGCATGAAACTGTTTCATCGCAGAACGAAGCTGGGACGTTCCTCGGTCAAGGAGGGGGTTGACAATCTGCCCTCCGGCATCTGCTTTGCCGGTCAGAGCGGGACCATTATGCTCTGCAACCGGCAGATGCACCGGCTGTGCCACATCCTGTTGGGGATGGATCTGCAGCACATCTCCGAACTGCGCCATGCGCTGGATGAGCCGCAGCCCGCCGTCGCAGTCATGGACGCGAAGACCCAGATCTACCGTTTTCCCGACCATACCCTGTGGCAGTTTGTGGAGAGCACCATCACAGATGTGGACGGGGACCACTATACTCAGATCCAGGCCATTGATGTGACCGAGCTGCATGAAAAGCGGGCGGAGTTGGAGCGGGACAACCAGGCGCTGACCGAGGCCAACCGGCGCGCCCGGAAGCTCTATGCTGAACTGGATCAGATCGTCCGGGAAAAAGAGACTTTGGAGATGAAGATGCGGGTGCATGACGATATGGGCCAATGCCTGCTCTCCACCCGGAATCTGCTGCTGACAGAGGACAACAGCCTGGAGGACTTCCGCAGCGGCGGTAGGCGTTGGGCGCAGACGCTGCAGCGTATCACCGAGGCCGAGCGCGGCCCCTATATCCGACGCAGCGCCGTTGACGCTGATCCGCTCTCGGAGTTGCTCGCCTCCGCGGCAGAGATCGGCGTCCGGGTGCAGGTGCAGGGCGAATTGCCCGAGCTGGAGGAAAATGTCCGGCTCCTGATCACGGCCATGCGGGAGTGCGCCACCAATACCGTCCGCCACGCCGGCGGCAGCGAGATGACCGTGCAGCTCACCCGGATGCAAAAGGCGGACATAACAGTCATCACCAACAACGGAAAACCGCCGGAAGGCGAGATCGTGGAGGGCGGCGGGCTGTCCGGCCTGCGCCGGAGCGTGGAAAACAGGCACGGAACCATGACGGTGCAGAGCGAGCCGGTATTCCGGCTGTCCATCGTCCTGCCGCGAGAGGAGAAACGATTATGACCAATGTATTATTGGTGGAAGACACCAAGATAGGTCGGGACTGCATCACCGGCTATCTTCGGGGCAGCGACCGCTACCGTCTGGCTGCCACCCTCACCAACGCAGCCCTGGCGGAGACCACCTGTATGCACACCTATATCGACCTCATTCTCATGGACTACTGCACGGAAAACGATGAGGACGGTATCGCGGCCGCCGCCGTCATCAAACGCAAAATGCCCAACATTAAAATTATCATTATCACCAGCATGGCCTCCATCGACCTGATCGACCGGGCGAGGGAGGCCGGGGCGGACAGCTTCTGGTACAAGGAGACCGGCGACGAAGAGCTGCTGGCGGTGATGGACCGCACCATGAACGGCGAGTCCATCTATCCGGACACCACACCGGTCATCCAGATCGGCAACGCCAAATCCACGGAGGTTACACCCATGCAGCTGAGTATTCTGCGGCTGATGGTCAAAGGGATGAGCAACCCCACCATTGCCAGTGAGCTGCATATCAGTGTTGACGATGTGAAATGGCACATCAAGGAGCTGTACGAAAAAACCGGCTACAATAGCCGCGTTACGCTGGTGGGCGCCGTGATCAAGAAAGACTTCATTATCCCCGGTTTGTAATCAAATCAGCAGAACCGCATCCGGTTTTCACCGGATGTGCAGACTGTCGAAAAACCTCGTAGAGTTTCACCGCGAAGCGGTGAAAGAAAGTGAAATCTGTTTTTGCCGGTGACATGTGCGTCGGCAAAAACACTTCTCAGGCCGCAAACGTGCGAGTTGTCCGCCAAAGGCGGACAGCGAGTGCGCTGCAGAGGACTGCAAAAAATTGTCGGAAAAGGCTCTGCCTTTTTCGACAAGCTCCGCATCCGGTTTTCACCGGATGCGGTTTTTTTGCGTTTTTGGGCAAAAAACTACCCGATTGGGTAGGGTGCTTTCCGTTTCGCTTCTCTATAATAAAAACATAATAGACAGAATATACCTATTTATTTTGATGCAAAGGCTGGTGATCAAAACGTGCGCAGGGTCATAGTCAACATGAAAAACTATATCTTCGCCGATGCCATTGCCCAGTCGCTGCAGGCGGATAAGCACAGCGATTTCTGTGTCCAGCGGGCGGCGACGCCCGAGGAAGCCAGGCAGTACGCCGAGCTGTGCGAGCCATACGCCGTACTGCTGGAAGTCACGGGCTATCTACCCTATGTGCTGGAGGAGCGGCTGAAGATCCGTGACGCGGTGAAAGCGGCCAATCCGGATTGCAAGGTCGTCTTTATTGTGGACGAAAACTCGGAGGAAGAAGTAGCCGAGCAGGTCCGGGAGGTCAAGAAGAAAGGCCTGATTGACCAGTTCTTCTACGGATCCATCAGTGCGAATTACCTTGTGGCGCTGATGGATACATTATAAATAATATGGGGAGCGGTATTCTCCCCGTCGCGCGGCGGCAGCGCGGGCACCTTCCTGCGGTCTGCCGGACCAAGAGAGGAGGCATAAAATGAAAAGAATAGAAGGGAAACGCTGCCTCAGCTTTCTGCTTGCCCTGGTGATGGTGCTGGGGCTGCTTCCCACCGGACTGTTCACCATCGAGGCCAGGGCGGCGGACTACGACGGTTATGACAGCGACGTGTCGCATTTCGGGTACACCGTCGTCACCAACGAGGATCCGAAAAAGGACTACCTGACCGTCGAGCGCTACACCGGCAGCGCCACCGCCGTCAGAATCCCGAACGAGGTCACGGTCGCGGAGCTGGTGGAGCTGGGCAAGCTGACAACTGCGCAGCAGACTACATACACCAGCGCCGGCGTCGCGGCGCTCCCCGTCAAGGCGGTGACCCGGTTCCTGATTAACTCCACCAACGGCGACAGCATTCAGAAGATCTGCGTGGACACGAATGTCACCACCCTCAACGACCGGGCCTTTGCCGGTTCCAGCAAGGGCACCGACCTGCGCGAGATCGACTTCATCTCCGGCTCGCAGCTTGAGAAAATCTACGGCTACGCCTTCTCCAACCCGGGCCTTGAGCGGGTGGGCGTGGACGGCACCGACCGGATGCCCTCCGGGCTGACGCTGGTCGCCGGCTATTCCTTCTATCAGACCTACAATCTGCGCTCCATCGACCTGTCCGCGGCAACGAACCTGACGGATATCTCGGAGTGCGCCTTCGCCGACTCCGGCATTGCCAGCGTCCAGCTGCCGAACAGCCTGACAGGCATCGGCGACAGCGCCTTTTCCGACTGCCGGAATCTGACCTCCATCAGCTTCCCGGCTGGAATTACATACTTCGGCCCCCGTGTGCTGAAAAACTGCACCAGCATGACGGAAGTCATATTGAAATTCAAAATCTACAGCGGCGTCACAGTCTACAACGACGCCCTGACCGGCCTGAACCGGGACTGCACCATCTGGGTGCCGCAGCCTGACACCCAGGCAAATTATACGGAGACCATCCGCCGGATCTACGAAACCATGTGCGCCAGCGGCGCCGTGGAGCTGCGCTGGCTGGACAGCAGCGGCAACAAGACCAGCATTTCCCCCAAAACCACCCCCACCGCCAGCACCGGCATCGTGACGCTGACAGGTGAGGACGCGGGCGATTACAGCTTTACCTACGACCCCACCGACGCTGACGGCGATGGCCTGGGCGGCATTCTGTACCTGGAGGGCAGCAGCGCCGATGTACAGCTCCAGATCAACACCGGTTATGCCGGGAATTACACCACCACCAAATGGACCTGGGGTCAGGCCTATGTGGACAACCGCCGCGGTACCCAGGACTATGACGCCCTGCGCGGCACGGAGCTGACCGAGGACATGCGCCGCACCGAGACGCTGAACAAGGCGTACAATTATAAGGACGGCACCACCGTCTCCCTGCAGTCCTCCAGCAATCCGCAAGGGCTGTATTACTACTTCCCCCGGCTCATCAACGAGAACACGAACTATGTCAATACCACCGGCTCCAACGGCCGGCCCCAGAGCGCGGCGGATCTGCCGCCGGTGCTGGTGGTCTACAAGCCCGCCGTAGAGCATGTGACGGTGACCAGTGCCCCCAGCGCCACCACCTCCAACCTGCGGCTGGACCAGTGCGAGGAGAAGGGCGATTACAGCTGTGACCTGACCAATGGCTCCAAGCTGGTCATCCGGGGCATCGACGCGTGGCTGGAGGACTATAACGCTCCCCTGGTGTCCGGCGAGACCCCGGCGCAGGGCAGCAACCGCGCCCTCACCTATACCTGGTACCGTTCCGACGACGGGACGACCACGGGCGGCACAGTGGTGGCCAGCGGCACCGCCGTGTATGACAGCTACGAAAAGACCACCGGCTCCGGCATCTACTGGCGCTGCCCCGGCCCCAGTGAATCCTATATCGCGGGCCTGAGCGCCGGCACCTACCAGTATTATCTGCAGGTGACCGCCAAAGACAACGAAAAAGGCACCTCCGAGGTGATCTTTACCTCTCCGGAGCTGTACACCCTGAACCTGTACAACACCGTCAAGATCACGGGCTTCACCTTTGACGCCGCGGACGCCGCCGATCCGGCCAATGACTTCAAGGCGGGCAGCGACGACTTCAACTTCACGATGCGCAAGGGCGCCCGGAATGTGGTCATCCGGCCCACGATCACCGGCATAGATGCTCTGGACTGCACCGTGGAATACAAATGGTCCGGCGCCGCCGACGGCGTGACCCGCACGAGCAGTTACTTCCTGTCCGACTGGCTGAGGCAGGATTACGGCTCCGCCAGCGTCTACTGCTATGTGTATGTCTACAACAACAAGGGCGCACAGATCGCCTCTGCCTCGGCTTCATTCAAGGTGGCGTATGAGAGAGATGGCAGCACATATACACCGGCCGCGGCATACGCATCTGAGCCGATCTTTGACACAGAGGCACAGAGCCAGCCGCAGTATGTGGGTAAAAACGGCAAAGGCAAGGACACCATTTATGCCTATATGGCCGCAAATGCACGGGGAACTGAATCAACCGTCAGTAGCATCCTGTACCTGGATGGCGCAACGTATGAGCTCTATCTTGCACCCTCCGCTTCTGATAACCGCGGCGGCACGTTGATCGGCTCCAGCACACAAATCGTCAGTCAGGGAGCGTATACCGCGGACGGAAACGGCGGCTATCAGGGCACATTCTATTTCCAGTTCGCTGCTTATGAATTCCCGGACTACGGCGTGTATTACTGCTATATCAAGGCCACCAATCCGGATGGCAGCGTTGCCTACAGCCCGGTGTTCCCCGTCATCCCTACCAACAATGTGGCAAGTACGGCAACCAGACCGGCGGAGCGCTCCGTGACCGTCACCTCTATGCCCTACAGCAACCTCTATGTTGCGGAAGGGGACACGGCCTCCCTTACCGTGGGGCTGGAGCTGAAAAATGTCCCGCTGGCGGAGTCCGTTACGGCATATAACAGCAAAGGCTTCGCTACGAGTGTCTTTTCGTGGCAGCCGTACACCAGCAGCAGTTATGGAACCATCGGCAGCTACAATGATGTCTCTGCGGAGTACATCGTGGACGAGTTGGAGGTCAAGGGCAACGAGTACACCATTCGCGGCCGCGCGATCCTGACTGTCAACAATGATACCAGTTTGTCCGGCCGCCTTCTGGCAAGCAGTACCTATGCGGATACCGACGGCGGCATTATGGTGCGGCTGAAGATTGACAAGGAGAAGTTTGCCAGCACAACCGATACCGCAGATCCCGATCCCACGCTGCTTCCCTTCAAGCTTTACTCCGCTGCGGAAGGCACCGTGCCTGAGTTCGCCTACCAGACCGCCACCGGCGGCAAGGAGTATGTGGGCTGGGGCAAAAACGAAGAAGGCGTTTACGGCTACATCTTCAAGGACGGCTCCGGGCTGATCCCCGACGACGAGTTCTGGCTGTACAGCGACCGCTATGACGGCAAGAACGCGGAGAACAACTTCAACAGCCCCGGCTCCGAAACCGCGGTCGTACTGGAAGCATCCATGCAGCAGCAGTCCGGAAACAGCGGCATGATCGTCTGGAAGATCGAGAACAGTGCTTACCCCGACGATCCCGCATACAATGTCCGGATCAGTGATGACGGGGCAGACGCTCCCTACGACACCGGCAGTGCCAGTTCTGACGGGAAGTGGCCCGCCTTCACCGATACGCTTACGGTCGGCGTAGTCTCTGTCTCTGACAGCGCCGGGAAAACATCCCGTACCAGCCAGCTGACCGTCTCCGTCCCCCATGGCACCAAGGCCATGACGCTGAAGATCACGCCGCTGGCGGTGCAGACCAACAGCGACGGCACCTGGCAGGCCGTCGCCCCGGGTGAGACCTACACCATCCGCATCAACCCAGTGGAATCCGCCACGGATCCGACAGTCTACCTGAACGGCAGCAACGCCCTCTACCTGCACCCCACCGGCTCGGCCGGGACAGTTCTGTCGGGCTATGCCACCACGCCGGACAGCGGCACCCTGACCCTGCAGTGGTACCGCTCCTCCGACGTCAGCACCGACCCCAGCGCTGACACCCCCGTGGGCAACACCTTCACCGGCACCGGCTCCGTGGACGCCACCTACACCCTGACGGCGGAGGAGCTGGCTGCACTGGGCAACACCACGGTCTACTACTACCTCTACGCGGAGAACTACAACCGTGCTGCCCTCAACAACCAGCGCGCTTCCGACACCAGCAGAGCCATCACGGTGGCGATCAGCAGCGGCTACAAGTTCCTGCAATCCTCTGATGTGCTCAGCTCCTATACCGGCGGCACCCAGACCCTCGCCGTGGGCCAGGAGCCTCAGGGCGACCCCTTCACCCTGGTCATGGCTGCCCCCGCCACGAGTATGAGCCAGTATGTGAGCTACGAGGTCACCTATTACAAGGCCGGCACCACACAGGTGCTGGAGAGCAGCACCGGCCAGCTGCCCACCATCGTGTGCGACGGATCCGACAACCTCTCCCAGACCAGCGACGGCTCCGGCACGGGCTTTACGGCCACGATCAGCGACGATAAGACGAAGGTCACCTACTCCGTCCCGTATGACATGCTGCTCAGGAGCACCCGCGGCTACAGCGAAAACCGCACCGCGGACTACGACATGGAGTTCCACTGGGTCATTACCGAGTACTACTCCGGCGACACCGGCTACTACGCCACCGGCGGCAACAAGGCCACGGCGGAGACCGCGCCCTTCACCCTGCAGCAGCGCCGGGAGAGCAAGCCAGCCATCACCAGCATCGCCGTGGACAGCACGGCGCAGGTGACGGACATCCCCAAGGAGAGCTACCCCACGGGACTGGTCACCGCGCTGGAATCCATTCCCGCCTTCCAGCAGGCCACGGGCAGCAGCTCCTATATGCGCCCCATCACCTACACCCCCGTGCTCACCGGCGAGACGGAAAACCGCGTTCTGAATGTCAAGCTGCAGTACTTCAACACCACCATCGATGAGGAGACCGGCGAGGCCATCGGCTGGACGGACATCTCCTACGGCTCCGGCGCGGCCTACTTCCCCGACGGCAGCGGCGGCTATACCAGTGCTTACTACAACGGCTATGAAGGAGCCGTCTCCGGCCAGCCCACCACCGTCTGCCTGCTGGACAACGGCGTTGCCTTCAACAAGGACGACAGCGTCCTGTTCCTGCGCCTGGCCGTGCGGACCAGGTACGGCGGGGACGATAACAGCGCCTCCGACCCGTGCTACAGCGACCCGGTGGCCCTGGTGCGCTACACCGGAACCGTGGTCAACGCCGGTACCCCGCAATACAGCGGCAGCGATAAGTTCTACCCGGCGAACTACTACTGGAACAACGGCACCGGCGGCGAGGAGAGCCACACCTTCGGCGCGGAGAAAGCATTCTGGAGCGTCACGGAGGAAGAGGGCGTTCCCGCCGGCGAGCTGACCTTCCAGTGGGAGTGGTGGAACACATCGGCCGGTACCTGGGTGACCATCGCGGGCGCCACGGACGCCGCCTGCACCGTTGACAAGGCCACGCTGCAAAGCTGGGTCGATGCCAACGGAGAAGATACCGTCAAGATCCGCCTGCGCGCCATCAACACCAATAACGCCTCGGCTATCACCGGCAAGCGCACCGGTGAGTATGACAAATACACCGATATCCACTTTGTCCAGGCAGCCAATGTCCCCGCCGGCCTGACCATCACCGGCACGCCCGTGAAACCCATCGCGGCGGGGAGCACCGACACAAATCTGACGGTGAACATCGGCAACAGCTCCGACATGAAGTCGCTCTCCTACAAGTGGGAGATCCGTGTGACGGAGGCCACGCCCGACGGCGGCTCCCCGGTGTCCAACCCCTTTGACAGCAGCTATGCCTACCAGTGGGACGCTGTGGGCACCACCCAGACCCTCACCGTGCCCACGACAGGCAGCGTCACGGTGAAAGTTCCCCAGTCGGACGGCGGGATGCAGACCTGGAACATGAATGACCTCTGGACAGCCTACGACGCCATCAAGGTGGAGCTGCGCTGCACCGTGACCAACACGGACAGCAGCATTGCCGACGCCAACGCCCAGACCGTGACCGCCACCGTGTACAGCGACACATTCTCCATCCAGATCCCCCAGACCATCAAGGATCAGCATATTACGGCCGCGGACAAGGACGGGAACACCTCCACCACCATCACCGACGACACGGACATCACCCTCACCGCCCCGGAGATCGCCGGCGTGAGCTACCAGTGGTGCCGAACCAACCCCGAGGGCGACGTTGTCTCGACAGTGTCCGGCGCCACGGATCGCACCCTGACCGTGACGGCCAGCGCTTACAGCAACAGCTACCCCAACTACCTCTGCAAACTCATCGACACCGCCACCGGCATCAGCCGCTATACGGATTCCATCCAGCTTGGCACCAGTCTCAGCGGCAGCGCCGCTGCCCCCATCGTCACGGTGAAGAAGTACGTCTATGTCTGTGACCCCAACGGGCTGGACGCCGTCGCCCGCTTTGATCTGGACGCCGAGGTCGCCGACGGCGGCATGCTCACCTACCAGTGGGAGCAGTACATCGGCGGCAAATGGACGGTCCTGGCCGGGGAGACCAACGACTACCTGGCGCTGGCCGACCGGGATGACGAAGTGGGGTACTACGAGTACCGCTGCACCATCACCAACACCAAGGACGAGTACACCGCATCGGTTACCAGAAGCTTCAGGCTGACCGTCCGCGGCATCGTCCTCACCCGGGACGACAGTCTGAATCCCGTGGCCGGAAAGAACTTCTCCACCGGCTTCACCCTCCGGGCCTACGGCCTGTCGGGCTGCAAGCTGACCTGGAGCATCCCGGCCGAAGTCACAGCCTACACGCTGGAAAAGAGCGAAACCTATGTCAGCGGCAGCGACGGCAGCATCCCCCTCGCCAACACTCTGACCGCCGCCGCGGCGGAAACGGCCAGCTTTAACCTGACCGTCACCACCGGCTATGTCAATGTGTGGAATACCAACGGAACAAGCTCCGACAGAGAAATGGTGACCAGAACCTACACTGTTATCCTCCCGGTCGATCTGACGGCGGAGCCTTTCGGCATCGCGACCCGGAAGTTCACCGCCACACTGGATCAGCCCTTCGAGGAGCAGCTTACCATCGACGGCGGCAGCTATACCGCCGAAAGCTGGGCGTGGAGCGGCGATGTGCCGGACGGCCTTAGCCTGAGCGCCGACGGCAAGATCACCGGCACCCCCACCGTCCCCGGCCGGTATGCGGTGGACGTCACCGTCACCGCCACGGACAAAACGGCCGTCACCAACACGGTGACCATCATCGTGAAAAGCCCCGCCGGGAGCACGGGAAACACCCTGAACCTGACCGTGGACGGCACCCAGTACAGCAGCGCCCAGACAACCGACTACAGCGGCCCCGGCTGGGACTGGAGCTATGAGGCCGGCGTCCTGACCCTGGACGGCTACAGCGGCGGCAAGATCCAGTTCTACAGCTACAGCAGTACCGGCGGCGCGTACATCCGGGTCAAGGGCGATTCCACCGTCACCGCCTCCGGCTCCGGCAATATCGCCCTTTCTTCGGATGGCCCCGGCACGCTGTACCTCTACGGCGATAAGGACCTGACCGTCAGCTCCGGCTATCACGGCATCTATGCCGGCAGCGGACTGGATCTGTCCCGGTACAAGGGCGATCTGACCGTCACCGCCCAGGGCGACGGCACCGGTAATGTGGCCGGCATCTGGGGAAACGTCACCGGCGCGGGCGCGCAGGGCAGCCTCACCGTCACCGCCAAAAACGGAGATGCCGTCTACGGCGTGAAAGGCAATCTGGCCTGCTCCGGCAGCCATGCTGTCACCATCAACGGGTCGGGCAGCGTGCAGAGTGTCTTCGGCGTCAACAACGCCCTCACTGCAGAGGGCACCGGCGCCGTGGCCGTCAATGTCACCGCAAGCGGTACCGCCTGTTACATCTACGGCGTGAACAGCAATGTCACCGCCAATCAGAGCAGCGGCGGCACGCTGACCATCACCGTGAACACCAGCGCCGATCCGGGCGCCGGCGAGTACTACGTCTGGGGCGTCTACAACACTCTGACCCAGAGCGGCACGGGCGCGGTGCAGGTCACCGTCACCCAGACCAGCCCCGGCACCATCCGCTATGTCTACGGTGTGCGCCAACTCACCGTGGAAAACAGCGGCACTGTCGTCGTCAAGGCCGACGGCGGCGGCACGGCCAGCGCAGCCAGCGGCGCCTACACAACCGCGACCACCACGGGCGGCATCGGCTCCGTCTCCCTCAAGGGTGTCAACGCGGAGCACGCCACCGGCGCCGGCGCGATCCCCAGCCTCCAGCACACCAACGGCTCCATCACCTTTGAGGGCGACACCTACGGCCTGCGGCAAGGTCCGGCGGACGTGTCCTGGTTCCTGGTCACCGGCAGCCCGGGAAGCACTTCTGTGAAATACACCGCCCCCAGCAGCAAGACGCCCAAGTTCACGGTGGACGGCGTGGCGCAGGATACGGACTATAACCTGTACCTCCAGAATGGCCAGGCCATGACCCCGATCACCATCGCGGCCTACGCAAACGGCGGCTGCACCGTCACCCTGACCAGCGACCTGCCCGCCGGCCTGAGCTGGAATTCCTCCACCGGCGTCCTCTCCGGCACCCCCACGGTGAGCGGCAGCGGCACCATCACCTTTACCGCCACCAACCTTTCCAGCAGCGACTCCAAAACCTTCACCGTCAAGTGGAACTCCAACAACCTGCTGCTGAAGTACGGCGGATATAACACCCTGTACTACAACACCGGCAATGTGCAGGTCAACCAGGGCGCCACGACCTATCCCATCCGGCTCTACTCCGTGGGCGACCGGCCTACGAGCTGGTCCATCACCGTGGACGGGGTTCTCTGGGAAGGCACCCTGAGTGACAACGGCGGCGGCGCTGCCCTCAAGCCCGCAGCGGGCGCCGGCGACAGCTACACCGCCTCCGGGTATTGGACCTTCAACTATGACGCCTCCGGAAAAGACGTGGGTGACACCGTCAAAATCATCGCCACCCCGCTGAACAGCGACGATGATGCCATTGGGGAGCTGACCTTCTATCTTGAGATCGTACCTGCCAACACCCCGCAGTGGCTGGCCATCGGCGCGGCCTATTTGTACGACCCCGGCGTCCATGACGGCAGCGGCACCGGCTGGAGCTGGAGCAAGTCCGCCCTGACCCTGACGCTGGACGGCTACAACGGCGCGGGGATCTATGTGAATGACTCGAATATCTGCGACCTGACCGTCAGCCTGACGGGCGACAACACCATCACCACCAGCGGTTACACCACCGGCCTTGGCGCCAGGAATGTGACCCTGGAGGGCAGCGGCTCCCTGACCCTGAACTGCGAAGCCAGCACTATGCGAGGCATCAAGGCCGACAGCGTTACCGTGGAAGGCGGCAGCCTGTCCGTCATCATGGCGGCAGGAAACGAAATGTGGGTGGGCGCCAACGCTGTGGGACGGACGCTGAACATCGGTGCGGGCGCCCAGTCCGTCCTGCTCCAGTGCAGTGAGGACTATACAGGCACTGCCAATGCCGCCGTCACCGTGAACAAGCCGTCAGGCGTGGCCCACTATGAGTACACAAGCGACCTGCTCTACGCCTACGGCACCGCGCTTCCCACCCCGGTCGTCACCATCGACGGCCCCGACACCGTCACCGTCGGCACCGCAGTCGACCTCGTCGCCAACATCCAGCCCTGGATGGCGGGCATGAAGGTCTATAACGCCAGCGGCACGGAAGTCGCGGGGACTTACACCTACCTATGGGAGAACAAGGTGGACGGCGGATTCTCCTACAATCAGAAGACGCTGAACCGTCCGGCCAGTGAGATCGGCAGTGTGAACGCATACGGCCAATACTTCTGCACCGTCACCTACGCCAACGCCGCCCTCGGCTCCGGCACCACCAAAGGCACCTCCGACCCCCACACCCTCACCGTCGTGGCGGCGGGTGTGACCGTGAGCGGCAAGGTGAAGAGCTATAACCCCGGCAACGCGACCACAATTCAGCTGAAACAGGGAGAGGAGGTAAAATACACGACAACCATCGCCGCGGAGACGGGCAACGGGCAGAAGGAGCAGACCTTCAGCTTTGCCACCGTCGCCGCCGGCACCTACGACCTGGTGGTCATCAAACCGGGACATTTGACCTACACCATCAAAAACGTGGTGGTAGGCTCCACCGACATCGACCTGACCTCGGCCGCCTACGACGGCAAGGCGTATCAGATGATTACGCTGCTGGCGGGCGATATCAACGGGGATGGAACAATTAATCTAGATGACTTTGTTCAGATTCAAGCAAACTTTATGAAGAGTGGGACGCTTAGTGCAGATATAACTGGCGATTCTGTAGTCAATTTGGATGACTTTGTTCAGGTTCAAACAAACTTCATGAAGTCAAGTTCGCAATGTATTATTGCATATTAAGGAGGTACAAAAATGAAAGCAAAGCGGATTAGTGCAATTATTCTTTCATTAGTGCTGCTGTTTGGACTTGTTCAAGTTCCTGCATTTGCAGCATCAGGCAATGTGAAATCATCCGTTACACTTTCCGACACAACACTTACAGGAACAGATGTAAAAGGTGTTGAGGTGCAGTGGCTTCTGAATACAGGGTCAGAGACAATCACTGCCGCTGAAATGTCCTTTGTCTATGATCCCGCTGTATTTGACCTTGTCAATTCATCGGGGGCAACTGTTGCTATTCCTGATACAGTTAGCCAAGTAACGGCAGACTTGTCGACTATTTCTTCAAGCTTTATTATCTCTGGAATGTATGCTGTTAAAAACGGCTCCATGGTCATTCTGACATTCCAGAGGGGTGCCTTATCTGGTACGACGGTTTCCGATGACACTGCATTTGGAAAATGTTTTCTTGCCTATAAAACTGGGAAAAGTGTCACAGATGTGACCGCCTCTACCCTGCGTTATGCAACTGGCGCAGAAGCAGCTGCCGTAAATGCCAACGCTACTACCAAGGTTACCGGTAGTGAAGGTACTTATATCTACGGTGATAAGACTAACAGTTCTAATGACACCGCCGGTTGGGCATCCAACATCACGTTTGGCAAGGACTTCGATTTCGCTAAGCCCGCCTACACCGGCACTGCCGCAACCGTCAGCAGCGTGGCGAAATCCGGCAGCAATGTGGTTGTGACCGCGACGATCCCCTCCGGTGAGACCGGCGAATACGGTTACAGCGCGACCAACAGCTCCGCGTCCGTAACCAACTGGCAGAGCAGCAGCTCCTTTGCTGTTCCCACGACGCCGGGCACCTACTACTTCTTCGCCCGTGTGGCGGAGAACGCGTCCCACAAGGCCGGCGGCGAAAGCGCGGGCACGTCGTATACCGTCAACGGCCCGCTGAGCCTGAGCTATACCGCTCCCGCCTCCATGACCGTTGATACCGCCATTTCCGAGATGGCTCCCACCGTGAGCGGCGGCAGCGGCTCCTATACCAATTACGCCGTGACCGCCGGCACCCTTCCCACCGGTCTGAGCCTGAACACTACCACCGGCGTGATCTCCGGCACGCCCACCGCCGTCGCCGGGGCCGCTGATGTGACCATCACTGTGACCGACAGCGACAGCGACACCCAGACCTATGTTATCCACTTCCCCGCCGTGGCGAAGAAGGCCAACACCATGGCCTCTGTCACGCAGGCCGATGTGGAGTACGGCACCGAGGTCAACCCCAGCGCCACCTCCAACGGCAGCACGCCCACCTATCAGTACAAAGTCAAGGGCGCAGACGACGGCACCTATACGTCCACCAAGCCCACCACCGTGGGCGAGTACACCGTGAAAGCCAGCTCCACCGGCCACGCCACCGTGGCGGACGCCGTTGTGACCACTGACTTCGCGATCACGCAGAAGATCCTGACCGGCCTGAACTTCACCGGCGTTACGGTGACCAAGGTGTACGACGGCACCACGAGCGCCGGCGCTGTGGGCGGTTCCGCCATCACCTTTACCGGCAAGGTTGGCACCGATGATGTGTCCATCAAGGCCGTGGCCGGGGAGTATACCGACGCCAATGTCGGCACCGGCAAGACCGTGACCCTTACCCTCAGCCTGGACGGCACGGCCAAGGACAACTACAAGCTGGCCAGCTACTCCGAGACCTTTAACGCCGCTGCCATCACTGCCGCCACTCAGACCATTACCGTGACTACGCCGCAGACCATCGTGAAGAACGGGGTCGGCATTGACATCTCCACCTGGGCAACCTCCAACGCAGGCGTTACGCCCACCTATACGCTGGATGGCACGCCGGCCGGCATCACCCTGTCCGGCACGACCCTGACGGCGGCAAATGCTTCCACCACTGCGACCAGCTTCAGCATCAAGGTCAACTCCGATACGGTTGACAAGAACGGTGACAGCACCCCCGAATACAGCGCCGCCGCCGAGCAGACTATCACCGTCAATGTGACGGCGAAAGATGACGCGGGCGTGAGCATTACAAGCATAGTCCCCACCAGCAAGACATACGGCGATGATAACTTCACCCTCACGGCCACCAAGACCTGCGCCGACGGCACCAACGGCCAGTGGCAGTGGACTTCCTCTGATACCAGCATTCTGGAAGTGGTTTCCGGCGAGAATGCCGCCACCGCCACCATCCGGGTGAAGAAGGCGGACACCACCGGTGCCACCCTCACCGTTTCCTACACCAGCGACACCCACTATGATTCCGAAACCACCGCTGCAATTAAAGTGAATCCCAAGACTCTAACAGCAGATGATCTGGAGTACACGGGCACTGCTATCACCAAGGCATACGACGGCGACCAGACTTGCAGCCTGACCTCTGTCTCCGTCAAGAGCAGCGCCCTGGTGGGCACGGATACGCTGCCTGTCACCGGTACTGCCGCCTATGACAGTGCCAATGCTGGCAGCAGAACGGTTACCTTTACGCCCAATGCCATTACCACCGGAAACTATTCGCTGGCAGCAACGGAAACCCTGTCTATCCCTGCCACCATCACCCCGAAGGATGTCTCCATCACCGCTGTCACTGTCAGCGACAAGGACTACAACGGCGACGCCGATGCAACTGTTTCTTCCGTGACCATTCCCGGTGCGAGCGGCAATCTGACGATGGGTACTGACTTTGAAGTCACCTCCGCCACCTTCCCCGATGCTGACGCGGACGCCGCCAATGTGAATGTCACCATCAACGTGGCGCTGAAGGACGACGCGGCAAGCAACTACAACCTGACCAACGGCACCGGCTATGTCGTTTCTTCCGCTGCAAAGATCAACAAGGTCAACCATCCCACCTACGGCACAACGAAGACCGATACGACTTACGCCATCCGCACGGTTGCGGGTACAAAGGACTATGCGCTGCCCTGCAGCGAACTGGCGGGCGTCAGCTACAGCGTAACGGGCAAGACCACTGCGAACATCGTTGACACTGCAGATCCGTCCATCTCCGGCAACACGCTGACTTACACCTCCAAGGTGTGCGGCACTGCAGACCTGACGGACACCATCACCATTAAGATCACCAGCACGAACTATAACGACATTACGCTGACTCTGACGGTCTCGGCCTCCAACAAGACGAATGTCATTATTTCCGGCCTGTCCGCCGCCACCGGGCTGACCTACAACGGCTCCGCCCAGGCCGGCTACACCGGCACGGCCACCTACAGCCCCGCATGGACCGGCACGCCTGTTGTGACCTACTATCTCAATGACGGCACCACCAAGACCACCACTGCCAACAGCGGCGCAGCCGGCGAGGGCCTGGCACCCAAGAACGCGGGTAATTACAAGGTCACCATCGCTATCCCCGACAGCGACCCGACCTATACCGGCAATGTGACGCTGGCCTTCGAAATCGCCAAAAAGGACGTCACCGTTGCGCCCAAGAGCTTCACTATCACCAAGGGCAACGCCATCCCGACCTTTGAACTGGTCTACACCGGTCTGGTGGGCAGCGACACTCTGACGCCCAGCGATACCCCCGACTTCACCTGCTATGAGACGGGCACCACGCCTGTCAGCACCACCACCGCAGCGGGCACCTACACCATCACCTGGACGAATGAGGGTGCTACGACCTTCACCGGCGCGGACAACTACAATGTGGCCAAGACCGCTACCGGCACGCTGACCATCAACAACCCGGCTCCCATCGGCGGCGGTGTCACCACCTACAGCATCACCGTGGACAGTGTCAAGAACGGCGCTGTGACCGTCAGCCGCAAGAGCGCCTCCAAGGGCACTACTGTCACCATCACCGCAGAGCCCGATGAGGGCTATGTGCTCCGTACTCTGACCGTTGTTGATGAGAAAGGCGCTGAGGTCGAACTGACCGATAAGGGCGAGGGCAAGTACAGCTTCGTCATGCCGGATTCCAAGGTGACTGTAACAGCCTCCTTTAAGTGCAGCGGCGGTGAGCTCTGCGTATCTCACACCTTCACCGATGTGGATACCGGCAAGTGGTACCACGAAGCCATCGACTATGTGGTTGAGAACAACCTGATGAACGGCGTGGGCGGCGGCCTGTTTGCCCCCAACGGAGACACCTACCGCGGCACGTTGCTGACCATTCTGTACCGCCTGGAGGGTGAGCCCGCCGTGGACAGCGGCAGCGTCTTCTCCGATGTGCCGGAGGGCGCCTGGTACCATGACGCGGTGCTGTGGGCCGCTTCCAACGGCATTGTGGAGGGTTACGGCAACGGCGTGTTCGGCGCGAAGGATCCCATCACCCGGGAGCAGTTCGCGGCGATCCTGTACCGCTACGCCCAGTACAAGGGCTATGATGTGACCGCTCGGGGCGACCTGAGCACCTACACGGATGGCGCGTCCACCCATGGCTGGGCGGAGGCAGCCCTGAGCTGGGCCAACGCGGTGGGCATCATCGACGGTCTGGGAGAGAATCTCATCGACCCCACCGGTGGAGCGATCCGCGCCCAGGCGGCCAAGATGCTCTTCCAGTTCTGCAAGATTTTCATGGAGTAAATTGCGGTACAGACAAAAACCGGAATTTACCAACAGGCTGACCGTACAGGACTGACAGTCCTGCAGGACAGCTGAGATCCGCGCGGCCCGCCGGGGGTTATCCTCCGGCGGGCCGCGCAGTTTAATGGATTTTATATAAGCGTCAAGCCCGGCAGCGTATAAAAAGCACCGAACCCGGGACTTCTGAGACCGGGTGCCCTTGCTTATGTCTGGAACAAATCAGAGGAAGGAAAACCACGCTGCAATGCAGTTTATAGGGAGCTTTATTGGACACTTACCGCTGTAAAATCATCATGTAAAGGAAAGAAATATCGTTCAAGGAGGAACAGGTTATGGCATTTAGGATTGGTTTTGCAGCAGAGAACCCGGAAAAGAAACCCACAGAAGCTGCATATGCCGTACCGCAGCGGGCGACAGCGCCGCGCAAGTCTGTGGTTCAGGTATATTTTGCAGGGCGCAATATGACGCTGGCATATTACAATGACCTGTTCGACCTGCACCGTGGCGATATGGTCTATGTGGACGGTAAGCTGGAAGGTCAGCGGGGACGCGTCACCGAGGTAAACTACAACTTCAAAATCAAGATCTCGGATTACAAGCGCGTGATCGCTGTGGCGGATACCACCGTCAACGGCCAATTCTTCATGGCAGGATCCCACTTTGTAACATTTGACCGTACGGCACTGCCGAGCAGCAAGGTGATCCTGTGGTTTAAGGCTCCGGTGAAGGCTGACGATGAATTTGTAAGCGGCAGAGATGATACCACATTCTATCTGGACGATCTGAAGGGCATGAATGTCAGTACAGGCGTTGCAGAGCGTGGTCACGACTATTATATGGAGAACAAAGTCAGATACATCTGCATTGACGGCGCTCGTGGTTTTGCCATCGTTGAAGGAAGCGAAGCGTACGAGGTGGAGTTCGAATACCGCAATGGTGAGATCAGCGGCCTTACTTGCTCCTGTTTCTGCAGCTATAACTGCAAACACGAATTTGCAGCCATGCTTCAGCTGAGGGAAACGCTGGAGCTGATTGAAAAGCACTACGCAGACGAGTATGAGCGCACCGGCTATTTTGCGGCAATCAACAAGGGAACACTGTTTGCGTTTGCCATCGACGGTAAAGAGACCGGTTCCTTCTCTTTGTGATTGCAGAGAGCGAAGATGGTGTGAAAGGTGGTGCTTGTGAACATGAAGTTTACTCCGGAGCAGTTGGAGATACTCACCAAAGGTTTTCAGGGGCATGATTTTACGCAGGACGTCTATCTGCCCGGCGGAATGGAAAAGCCGGAGGATGAACCGAAACGGACCTATAACCCCCTTGAAAAGCGTGTGCTGCGTTATATGAAGCGGAATTTACCTGCGCTGGGCTTTAAGCGCAACATGAACAATTTCACTGAGAAGCATCCGGTGAATGTCTTAATGTCGGCCGATGCCAGATATATCTCCGATGAAGCGATGAAGATCCTCAGGAATGAAGAACATACTGAAGAGGCGATCAAGCAGTACATGGAACTGTTTGGCCCGCTGATCGAGTTCGTGGCGGAGTCCTATTGTGAGGCCAAAAGAAAAACACTGGAGGAACTGGATGACAATGATGTGCAGCGTATCATGGATCGCGTAACATCCGTTGTAAATGAAGAGCTGATGAACGCGGTGATGCAGGGGCAGCGGTTTCCTGCCATCAACGACATTGCGCACACTAATCTCACCCATGAGGACTTTGGGAATAAGGTCAATTTCGATTCCATTAATTTTCATGAGCAATGGACACGGTGTGATACGCAGGTGCAAGAGTTGCTTTCTCTGGATGCCGAGCTGGGGAAGGAGTCAGAGAATGACGACTTGCACTCGACCATAGAACCGGGATATGAAGTCGATTTTATCAGTCAGGCATTACTTAACTCTTTTTGTGAAACGCTGGATGATATTGACACAACTATTTTCCATACGCGCATGGACGGCCGCACATATGTTCAGATAGCTGAGAAATTGGGGTATAAAACACACAGTGCCGTCCTCAAACGCGTTGAGAAGATCGGTACACGCTGGAAAGAGTTTATGAGTGAAAGCAAACCAAAATAGTTGACTCGCATTGCCGGGGAGCGTTGATGCTCCCCGGCTTTTTTGCTTTTCGAAAAAATTTTTAAGATTTTTGCGAAAAGCAGGAACATTTTCTTTGGCCTAAACCTGTAAGAGAAATAGGGGGAGAAATACTGAGCAGCCGAGCACCGGCTGCTCGGCTTTTCTCTTCGAATCTGCTCACAGGAGGACAAACCGATGTACTGAACGAAATCATCTTCTCTCTGCGCTGAAAATCTTGGGCGTGTGAGTCTACATAAGCCACTGTATGCGGCTTTCACGGCGAGGTCGAGTAAATGAAACCCACTGCGGAACAGGCCCCGCTGTTTTGCCGGTGTCAGGAAAACAACGGAAATCTACCGCAGGGAGGAGAATTTCCATCCCACAACAGAGCCTCCGCCGAAACCCAGCGTTAGCGGTTTTGGTGGGAAGAGGACGAGCGACAGAGAGGACGAGCCTTCACGCTTGCGGGGAGGCGAGAGGTTCGTCGTCCGCTTGGACGACGGCAAGCAGAGCGCCCGTCCGACTTTGTCGGTCGGGCGCAAATGATTGGGCTAAGCCCAAACCCCTATTTTTCACCAAGGAGGACAACAAATGAAAAACACCGAGAACAAGGAATACCGTATCACCGTCCGGCTCTCGCCGGAGGAATTGGAACGCATCGAGACGAAAGCGGAAACTGCACACATGCCTGTCAGCACCTATATGCGTGCCTGCGCCCTGCGCCACAAAGTGATCGTGATGGAGGGCGTCAAGGAGCGCAGCTCCGAGCTGAAAGCCATTGGACGCAACCTCAATCAGCTGACCGTCCTTGCCCACGAGGGGCGTATTCAGCTGGTCAATCTGGATGGCGTGGAAAGCGCGCTGGAGAAAAACTACATCGGCATTCAGCAGTTAGCAGAGTTGGAGCGGCGGTAAAATGGCAACTGTAAACTACATCCGCTACAAAGCGCAAAGCAAAACGGCGCTGCGTGAAGTGACCCGCTATGCGGAGCAGGACACGAAAACGATGGAAGACAGCGGCATCAAATTCGTGAGCGGGCAGAACTGCACCCCCCGCTCCGCCTATCAGGAGTTCCTTGCAACCAGAGAGATGCACCACAAGGAAAGCCCTGTCTGGTTTCACCACTACACCCAGTCCTTCCATCCGGACGAAAACATCACACCGAAGCAGGCGCATGACTTGGCAAAGGAATTTGCATCCCGAGCCTGGCCTGACAGTGAGGTGCTCATCAGCACGCACCTTGACGCCGACCATATCCACTCACACTTTCTGGTCAACGCTGTGTGCTACGAAACCGGACGAATGCTTCGGCAGGGGCCGAACACGCTGGAGCATCTGCGCAAACTCTCGGACAAGCTGTGCATGGCGCACGGCTTCTCCGTTCTTCCACCGTCACCCAAACGAGGCAACGGCATGAGTGCTAGAGAGTATCGTTCAGCGGAGAAGGGGCAGAGCTGGAAGATGCGGCTGAGTGCCGACATCGACACCTGCATGCGCTATGCCGCCGACCGGGAGCAGTTTATCCTCCTGATGCAGCAGAAGGGATATCGGGTGCGCTGGGAGGACAAGCGCAAGAACATCACATACACAACACCCACAGGAAATCCGTGCAGAGATGAACGGCTGCACGAAGCGAAATATTTGAAGGAGGCCATGCAACATGAATTTTCGACCCGAGCAAAAATTATCTCCGGAGGAGCTGAAGCGACGCAACAGCGCCGATCTGATGATGGCGATGGATACCGACCGGCAGGTTACGCTGACCGAGAAAAACTGGACAGCGGTGATCAATATTCTCAGGAGTATTCTGGAAGCGCAGGGCAAAACGGACAAGCACCTGGATATGCTCCTCACGCAGGCGGATGCGGAGAAACACCTGAACACGCTGGCACAGCTGACGGAGCAGTTCCATGCACAGGCTGGGAACGCGAGCGAGAGATTTTCCTCCGACTGCGAAAAACTGGTGAGCGCCACGCAGAGGAGCCTGGATTCGATCACGAAGACCACCGAGCGGAATCTCTCCAACATGACGGATCACTACCGGTACGAACTTTCGGATCTGGTGCAGTCGGCGAGACGCAGACTGGTGACCGGTTCAGTGCTGTGCTGGGCGCTGACCACCTTGCTGGCGATCTCGTACGCCTTGGCCGCGCTCTTGAAATGAGTCAGGATGCACCGCAGACCGGCGCAACACATCACCACACCGACAGCAAAACGCTCCGCAAAGAGCGTGAAAAGAAAACCGCCCTCGGCCACAAAGCGGATGACCGTGAGGACGAACAAACCCAAACCTGGCAGCAGACCATGTAACGGTCTGCTGTTTTTACGTACCGACACAGGAGGGCGGAGCGGTTGCTCCGCCCTCCACGACATGAACGGAGGTAATGCCTATTGAAGATGAAAGTTCCCGGCATGGGAAAACAGCATGTCACGATGGAGAGGACAGTTATTTTCTTCTCTGCGGTTTCATATTTTGGAGAGGGGTGAAAAACATGGCAGAGACACAGGAAGCAGTTCTGAGCGCGCTTCTTACGATTCTGCATGAGCAGGATTTAGTGGATGATAACACCTATGACAACGCGGGCAGTTTGTTGCATTCTGCGATAGACTTTCCGGAGTTCTTCTGGTATCCTGTGTGCTGCCAGGGAAAGGAGGGTGAAGACGATGGATGTACGCAAGATTCGTGCTGAGATGCGCATGGGCAGGTCTATCTTCGAACTGCCGCTGCGGGTCACCTTCTACGCCCGTGTCTCCACGGACAAGGATGAACAGATCAACTCTCTGGAAAATCAGGTGCAGCACTACACGGAGCTGATCCAGAGCAAGCCCAACTGGACATTCGTCCCCGGTTACATAGACGAGGGCATTTCGGGAACAAGCACAAAGAAGCGGGATAGTTTCAATCGGATGATCGCAGACGCCAAAGCAGGATGCTTTGACTTCATCATCACGAAGGAAATATCCCGCTTCTCACGTTCCACGCTGGACAGCATCAAATACACCCAGGAGCTGTTGGAGCATGATGTGGGCGTACTGTTCCAGAACGACAACATCAACACGCTGGACCCTGACAGCGAACTGCGTCTGGTCATCATGGCGGGCGTGGCCCAGGACGAGGTGCGAAAGCTGTCCGAGCGGCTGAAGTTCGGCTTCCGACAGGCCATCAAAAATGGTCATGTCCTCGGCAACGACAAGCTGTGGGGCTACGATAAAAAGGACTGCATCATGACCATCAACGAGGAAGAAGCCGAGGTGGTCCGCATCATATTCGACCTGTATGCCAACAAGGGCCTGGGAGTGCGAAGGATCTCCCTAGCCCTGTTTGATATGGGTTACACCAGTCGGGAGGGCAACGAGTTCAACGTGGCGACCATCCGCCACATCATTACCAACCCGAAGTACAAGGGATGGTACTGCGGAAATAAGTCCCAGACCATCGACTACAGAACAAAAAGGAAGGTATTTCTGGACGAGAGCGAGTGGGTCACCTATCCCGACCCCACCATACCCGCCATCGTATCGGAAGAGCTCTGGGACAGAGCCAATGCCATATACAAAGAGAGGAGCAGAGAAATCATGGAGCGTGCACCAGGAGCCAGCTACCACAATCAGTATGCGTACAGTTCAAAAATCTTCTGCGAGGAGCACAATGTGACTTTCCACCGGCAGGTGCTGAAAAGCAGCAAAGGGGAAAAGGAGGTCTGGCAGTGCAAAGTGTACCGCCAGCGGGGACGAAAGGCCTGCAGCGCGCCCCAGCTCCGCACCGACGAACTGAATGCGGTCATGAGCGAGATCTTCACCGAGGTCATGAAGGACAAGGACGCAATCATTGAATCGCTGATTACCGTCCTGCAGAGTGTCCCTCGAGACGTAGATTACAGCAAAGCCCGCCGACGCATCGAGGAGGAGCTGGAACAGGTGAACGCGAAAAAAGACCGCTTGCTGGAACTGAGCATGGCAGGAGCCTTGTCCGTGTCTGAATTCAAAAAGCGCAACGACAGCTTCAATGAGATGGCGGCACAGCTCCAGGGTCAGCTGGACACCATCGGCGCTGAGGAGGCGAAGAGCAAGACATCCGTCCTGCAGGTCGACAAGATCCGAAAGGTACTGGAGAAGGAGCTGTCCTTCGAAGATGGGGTCAACTCCGCGCTGGTGACCTCCATTCTGGACAGGATCATCGTCAAGCGTGAGAGCACCAAGGAGGAAATACACCTGGATATCTACCTGAAAATGGGGCAGATTTATGAAACAGTGTACCAGCCTCGAAAATCCTCCTCCAAAGATAACCCTTTAAAAAATACTACACCCAGGACCGGGATCAGGACGACCTGCTCTCCATCGGAACGATCGGGCTGATCAAGGGGATATCTACCTTTAAACCTGACAAAAACGTGCGTCTGGCCACCTACGCATCTCGGTGTATTGAAAATGAGATCCTCATGCACTTCCGGGCGGTCCGGAAGCTGCAGGGGGAGGTGTCACTGTCCGATTCACTGGACACGGACCAAGAGGGCAACGCTCTGTCGCTGATGGACGTGATCAGCGTGGACGACAATATGCTGGAGGAACTGGACGCCAAGGAGTCCCGGGTGAAGGTGCGCCGGTGTGTGGAGACCTGCCTGACGGAGCGGGAGGCGGATGTCATTCGCATGCGCTTCGGTTTGGACGGCGCCGAGCCACTGACCCAACGGGAGATCGCTGTGAAGTACGGAATATCCCGCTCCTATGTATCCCGCCGTCATTAATGTAAATGATGCCCGGAGAGCTAAATAAACTCTCCGGGCATCAGTAATTTTAATTGGAACTTTTTTCGATTCAGACCCGCACAATGTTATTCCAAAACTGGTTTTGAGACTATGTGCTTACGTCATGACCAAAGCTGCAGAAGCAGCCAGATCGTAAGACCAAGCCCGCAAATAAACACCGCGGCGATCAGCAGCGCTGCCCGCAGAGCGGCAAAGATATATACACGGCGGTCTTCTTTTGACATGCGGTCCTGGGAGGAGTCCCCTGGGCGGTCAGGCGCTTCAGCCTCAGAGCCTGTGGCGCGGGGGCGCTTTTTCATAGGGGAGAACAGGGAACCCTTTGGAGCGGCCAGGGCGCTCATGTCAGCGATTGTACGACCGTCATCATCGTCGTAGACTTTTCTCTTTGCCATAGCTTACTTATCGTAAAGATGGCAGACCACATAGTGGCCCGGTTCGATCTCACGCTGCTGGGGAGTTTCTACCTTGCAGCGCTCCGTGCAGTGGGCGCAGCGGGTATGGAACTTACAGCCGGAGGGAGGATTGGCGGGGGAAGGAATGGAGCCTTCCAGCACGATGCGATCCATTTTTACCGTGGGATCGGGCACGGGAATAGCAGAGAAGAGCGCCTTTGTATAGGGATGAAGCGGATTGCGGAAGATGTCTGCGGTATCGCCGTACTCAACCAGACTGCCCAGATACATGACGCCTACCGTGTCCGAAATGTGTTCCACCACGCTCAAGTCGTGAGAGATGAACAGATAGGTCAAATTGTACTGCTGCTGCAGCTCTTTCAAAAGGTTAATGATCTGGGCCTGAATGGACACATCCAGGGCGGAAACAGGCTCGTCACACACAACAAATTCGGGGTTCAGCGCAAGGGCCCGGGCGATGCAGATACGCTGACGCTGACCGCCGGAGAACTCGTGGGGATAACGGTCCTTGTGGAACGGCTGCAGGCCGCAGTTATCCATGATCTTGTCGATGTAATCATTGAACTCGTCTTTCGGGACCAGATTGTGCTCGCGAACCGCCTCGCCGATGATCTCACCGACAGGAAGACGGGGAGAAAGGGAGGAGAAGGGGTCCTGAAAGATGATCTGCATTTTGGGGCGCAGGGCGCGCAGCTCAGTGTGGGACAGGTCATAAACTTCCTGACCGTTGAACAGGACCTGGCCGCCGGTCTTTTCGCCGGACAGACGGAGGATCGTGCGGCCGGCAGTGGTCTTGCCGCAGCCGGATTCGCCCACCAGACCCATGGTGGTGCCGCGCTTCAGATTAAAGGTGACGCCGTCCACGGCCTTGACGTATCCGACGGTTTTGGAGACCATACCGCCTTTGATCGGGAAGTATTTTTTCAGGGCGTTGACCTGAAGAATATACTGGGGATCGTACTCCACGGGGGTAAAATCGTTGTCAACCGCCGGCTTGGGGGCTTTTTGGGGGTTCCGGTCGCCATGAAGTTCCTTTTTGAGCTTCTCTTCGCGCTTCTTCTGCTCATCTTTCAGCTCTTCGGGAGACTTTCCGCTGGCGCTGCCCGGCGTATATCTGCCGACGCCGTCAGCCAAACCCTTGGAATTCAATGCCACTTACTTCTCCCCCTTTCGATCATAATAGCGGTAGCAACTGACCTTGTGGGTAGGACTCAGCTGAATCTCATGGGGATAATCGCCGCTGCACTGATCCACACACATCTCACAGCGGTCCTTAAAGTAACAGTAGTCAGGCATGTTTACAGGATTGGGGACCTTGCCGGGAATGGAATAAAGCATATCCACCTGTTTGCCCACCACGGGCTTGGAGGCCATCAGACCGATGGTATACGGGTGAGCGGGGTTTGCGAAGATCTCCTGGACGGTACCCTGCTCGACGATACGTCCGGCATACATGACCACAACATAGTCCGCCATCTCGGCGATGACGCCCAGGTCGTGGGTAATAAACATGATGGAGGAGTTGATCTTATCCTTCAAATTACGCAGCAGATCCAGGATCTGAGCCTGAATGGTCACGTCCAGAGCGGTGGTGGGCTCGTCGGCAATGATGACCTTGGGATTGCACGCCAGAGCCATGGCGATCATCACACGCTGGCGCATGCCGCCGGAAAGTTCGTGAGGGAACATTTTGTATACACCCTCGCTGTTGGCGATGCCGACCATTTCCAGCAGTTCGATCGTACGGGCTTTGATATCGGCTTTGGTTTTGCCGGCGCCGTCGTGAAGTTCGATGACCTCGTTGACCTGATCGCCGATCCGGAACACGGGGTTCAGGGCGGTCATGGGCTCCTGAAAGATCATCGAGATGTAGTTTCCACGCAGATTCTGCATTTTTTCCTGGGGAATTTTCGCGATGTCATAGGCCTTATCCCCCAAATTCAGGCGGATCGAACCCTCCACCACTTGTCCCTGAGGACGCTGAAGAAGCTGCATCAGGCTGAGGCTGGTGACACTCTTGCCGCAGCCGGACTCGCCCACAACGCCGACCGTTTTGCCGGTCGGGATTTCGAAACTGACGCCGTCCACGGCCTTAACAGTTCCTACGTCGGTAAAGAAGTAGGTGTGAAGGTTGTCAAATTCCACGGCGTTGCGGGGATCGCGCATGGTGGTGAGATATTCCGACTCGGGTACATTTTTGCGCTTGCGCTGCCGTTCAAGCCGATTGGTGACCTTGCGATTCTGGCGGGAGATGCGGCGGGACTCTCTGGCGGAGAGATAGCCGTCATTATTTTTTTTAGCCATAGTCTCTCCTCCTTTCTCAGCGCTTCATCTTGGGGTCAAAAGCATCACGCAGGCCATCGCCAACGAAGTTGAAGCCCAGAACGGTCAGCACCAGGCAAATACCGGCGGGGATCCAAACGAACCAGTAGGTGGTCAATACATGGGAGTTGGAAACGTCATTCATGATGTTGCCCCAGGAGGCAAAGGGGAACTTGACGCCCAGACCCAGGAAGGATAAGGTGGCCTCGGTGATGATGGTGGAGCCCAAACTCATGGTACAGGTGACGATCAGCTGGGGAATCACATTCGGGATCAGATGCCTGAAGATGCGGCGGGAAACGCCGATGCCGCAGGCTTCGGTGGCGGTCATGAACTCCTGTTCGCGCAGGGAGAGGATCTGGCCTCGGACCAGACGGGCGATACTGGGCCAGCCCAGGAAGCCCAGGATCAGCATCAGGTAGAGCATTCGGATCTGCGGGTCCACACGCATGCCGTCCATAGCGGCACCCAGAATAATGAGCAGGGGGGTAGAGGGAATGCAGTAGAAGATATCCACGATTCGCATGATCAGGTTATCTACCCACCCGCCAAAGAAACCGGCAATGCCGCCCAGAACCACGCCCAGGAGCGCGGCGATGAACACGACGATAAAGCCGATGACCAGAGAAACGCGGCCGCCGTACATCAGGCGGGTAAGCATATCCATGCCGTTCCTGTCCGTGCCCAGCGGGTGTGTCTTGCTGGGGAAGCTGTAGGAGTCGAAAACGCGGGTCAGAGTTTCCTCTTTGATGGACCACATCTGATTGGCGGGGTCGTACTCCAGCTTGTATTCACGCTCGTTTCCTTCCGGGGTGACGTAAGTAAAGGAGTCCTCGCCATCCGCAATCTTTTGGGCGACGGTTTCCTTGAATTCACGGGAGATCACGGTACCGCTGACCTTGGACTGGACGATCAGGCGGCTGATATAGGCGATTTCGGTACCGTCACTGCTGACCGTGCCGTATTCATCCAATTGATAGCGTTTGCCGTCCGCCTGAAAGGAGGTCTCGCTGTTCGCGTAAGCCTTCAGCGCGTTGTAGCTGAAATCAAAACTAAAGGTGGTACCGGTATCAATGGGGTTGATGATATCCTTGTAGGCAATGCCCAGAGTGGTGCCGCCTGTCGAGATCGAGAAAAGATCGGGGCCCTCTTTCGTCACGTCATAGGTGACATCCTTGTATGTAAAGGAGTCCTTTTTGTCGGCAGCCAGGGTGAACTGAGCCTGCAGGACGGCTCCGAATTCCTGCCCGTCGGCTGTGATATAGCGGTATTCGCTGTTTTCGGAAACACCGGCGTATTCTTTCATCTGGATCTCATCGCGGTGAAATACCTGATCCTGACCATAGGGCATGAGCCAGCCGCCAACGAAAGAGAAGAGGAACATGGCAGCCAGAATGATCAGACCAACAACGGCCAGACGGTTGCGAAAGAAGCGCTTGGCGACCAGAGCGCCGGGGGAAAGAACTTTGACACGGCGGTCGTCGTTCAGGGAAAGCTGTTCCTCACGATCCGGGGTCTCCTGCGTAAGGACCTTATTTTCTTCTGACATATCAGCGCCTCCTTCCTCAAGAAATCCGCACGCGGGGATCAACCACGGCATACAGAACGTCCGCAATCAGGTTGCCCAACAGAGTCATAATAGCAATAAAGGTAAGGTAGAAGATGGAAAAGGGAATGTCGCCCGCGACCATGGCCTGATAGGAGGTATAGCCTGTTCCGGGGATCATAAACAAAGTCTCGGTGATCAGTGCGCCGGAGAACAGGCCGGGCAGGGAGCCGCCCACGATGGTGACCAAAGGAATCAGCGTGTTGCGGAAAGCATGATGGTAAATCACCTTTCTCTCGCTCAGACCCTTGGCGCGGGCGGTTCTGATATAGTCGGCATTCAGGACTTCCAGCATGTTGGTGCGGGTATACCGCATGAGCGAGCCGACCGAGACGACCACAAGAACGATAATGGGCAAGACCAAATGGTTGGTTTTGTCCAAGAATTGCCCCAAAGCGGATAGCTGGTTGTGATTGCGGCCCACCAGGCCATACAGATCAAACCAGCCCAGCTTGACGGAGAACACCAGCTTCATCAGAGTGGCAAAGAAGAAGGTAGGCAGCGAGATGCCAACCAGAGCGACTGTTGTGATGGTATAATCGGCGGCACTGTACTGCTTGGTGGCGGCGATAATGCCCAAGGGAATGGCAATGATCAGCTCCAGCACAAGAGAGATGGCGCCCATGGCGAAGGAGACCCAGATCACGTCGGCAAACTTTTCGATCACGGGCACAGTAAATTTCCAGCTGTCACCGAAGTTGCCGGTGATCAGGTTCTTCAGCTGGACAAAAAATCCGGGGACGATGTTCATATCCAGACCATACTGGGCGTTGAGCTGAGCCAGCCACTCCTCATAGGGTTTGGAGCCCGGCGCCTGGGACAGCTGCATGGCCATGGTCTCCACATAGGAAGAGGGGAGGCAGCGCATCAGAACATAGATGATGAAAATCACAAAAAACAGAATAAAAATGGAGATCAAAAGACGTTTCAGAATAAATTTTCCCAGATTTTGCATAGGATCCCTCCGTTTTGTATTTGAAGCGAAAGGGGGAAGCGAACGATAATAATTCGTTCTGCATATCAGGCAGCCGCTCCGGTCGCCGGAGAAACGGCCACCAAATCGGCTGGCTCATATGCAGAACATTTTTTGGTGGGCTGCCGCACAGCCCTGCGGCCGTGCGGCAGCCCATCGTGTTATGTTCCTGCGTTCATATGCGGATGGCGGTGAAGATCAGTTCATCTCCAGCAGCTCAATGTCATTGGCCCAGCCCCAGAAGGTGGTGATGTCGGGGGTCACGGTGTCCATATTGACGCGCTCGGTGGAGAAGATGATGCAGTTCTGGCGCTGATAGACAGGAATCTCAACGGCCCAGTCGGCCACGATGTCCAGGCACTCCTTGTACAGGGTCTTGCGGTAGGTCTGGTCGGTGGACTGGCGGGCCATCATGATCAGCTCATCCAGCTCGGCGTCCTTGATCCAGTAGGCCCGCTCGTTGGAGCCGCCCTGGCTGTGATAGATCTGGTACATATCGGGGTCGGCGGTGGCCTGCCAGGCCATGGCGAACATCTCAGCAGTGCCGGCGTTGACAGCGTTGGACATCTCGGCAAAGTTGGACATATCGGTGACGATCAGGTCAAAGCCGATCTCATCCAGAGCGGCGTCGGCCAGAGTCAGAGCCATGAAGGTGGGGTGGTCACCCGTGCCGCCGCCGCCGATCATAACTTCATAGTTCATCTTGGCACCCTCGGGAGCAGCGGTAACCTTGCCGTCGGTGACGGTGTAGCCGGCAGCCTCAAAGAAGCCCAGAGCGGCAGTCTTGGCGGCCTCATACTTCTCCTCGGGGGTCATGCCCTCGGTGTAGATGGGATCGCCGTTGACGTCCACGGAGAAGGCGACCTTGTAGCCCTCATCGGTGACGCGGGGAGCGGCCCAGGAGGTGTCGGAGATGGGGTAGTTGATGACGTTGGCGAACTCGCCGTAGTAGGAGTCAACAGCCACGTCACGGTAGACGGAGATCACAGTGGCGATGGCCTTGCGCAGGTTCTTGGAGGCCTCGGAGCCGCTGTCGTTGCCGACGCAGACGTTCTTGGCACAGAAGCCCACATAGCCGTAGCCCAGGTTGGCCACCATGTTGGTGGTGATCACATCGCCGGTGATCTCACCGCCGTTGGCCTTGGCGATCTGCTCGGCGTTCTCCTTGGAGTAGGAGGGATCGGTGATATCAATGGTGCCGGCGACCACACCGGGGATCTTGTCCTGGTCCTGGCCTTCCTTGAACTGAATGTACATGGTCTTGGGCTCGCCCTTCCAGTACAGGGGGTTGGCCTTCAGGGTCACGACGCCGTTCTCATAGCTCTCGAAGGTGTAGGGGCCGGCGCCGACAGGCTGGGTGGTGACGGACTTCACGATGGACAGGTCGCCCTTGGGGAAGCCGAACATGTTGTTGTCGTAGTCATACAGGGACTCATCGCCGTAATAGTGCATGGGGACCACGGTGGTGCCCAGCTGGTAGATGGCGTTGGCATTGACCTCGGTCAGGACCAGGCGCATGCTCATATCGCCGGTCTTCTGGATGCCGGAGACATTGGGAGCGGACTCGCCGGTCTGGACGCCGGCCTGGAACTCGCCGGCCTTGTCGCCCAACTCGTCGGCGATGAAGTTGGAAATGCTGGTGCCGGCGGACTCGTAGTTGATGCCGTCGTCGCTCAGGTCAAAGCCGCAGACGTCCACGATGGCCTGGAAGAAGTCAGCGGCGGTAGCGCCCTCGGGCAGCTCATAGCCCCAGGCGCCGGCCTCATAGCAGACATCGTCCACATCATCGCCGTAACCGGCAGCGATGCAGTAGTCCACGATCTCCTGCGCGAACTTCTCACCGGCGGCCCAGAAAGCGGCCCAGAAGGTGTTGTACTGGTCTTCGGTGTAGTAGTCGTTGGCCACATAGCCGTCGGGGCCTGCGGCGACGATCAGGTTTATGCGGGACTCCATGCCGGAGCGATAAGCATCCAGGCCCTCGATGGGCAGGGAGTACAGCGTCATGATGCCGTCATAGGTGGGATCCAGGGGCACATACAGGGAGAAGATGACATCGTCGATGTCCATGGTGGTGCCGTCGGAGAACTGGACGCCGTCCTTCAGGGTAATGTCATAGTAGACGGTGCCGTCCGCGTTCTCGGTGACCTCACAGTCGGCGATGCCGGTGTAGAGGTAGTCGGTGCCGTTGTAGGGACGGGTCTCGCCCTCAATGCCCTTCAGGACCATGGCGCCCTCACGGTCGGCGCCCAGCAGGCCCACATGGACCAGGCTCAGCACGTCGTTCTCATAGGCGTTGGTGTAGAAGAAGGGAGAGAATTTGCCGTCGAAGTTCTGGGTGCCGATGACCAGAGTTTTGGGCTCGGCGGGGGTGTCGGTGCCCGACTGGGTCTGGCTGGCGTCAGTGTTGACGGGGTTGTCGGCAGTCTTTTTGCCGCAGCTGGCCAACATACCGAAGCACATTGCCAGAGCCAGGAGCAGGGCAAGGATCTTAGCGCTTCTTTTCATGTACATATCCTCCTAAAATAATTTGAACTATATGATAGGACAGGGGGATTACCCGGATCCTTAGTTCATGTGTGAAAAACCTGCATCAGGCTGGCTGTCGCGGTTTGCGCACGCGACTTGCCCGGGCAAGTCGACAAAAGGAGCCGGCTCCTTTTGTCAGAGTGCTTATTTACTTATTGCGGTGTGTCGTCACCGGTCCATTCGGAACGCCCGATCAGCCGCCGCCACAGAAATGCCGCCGCAAAGATCAGGATATGAAAGAGAACGAAGAGGAGAAAGCCAACGGCAAGCCCCTGCATACCGTGGAGCAGCACATAGACGATCTCACAAAGAACAGCCAGCAGGGAAAACGCCATGGTACAGACAGCGCGAGAGGGAAAAGCTTTGACGCTTGCGGCATAAATATATTGTCTCAGCGTTTCCCCTCCGCGGATCATCCGGACAAGCCCCCATACTAAAGAGACTGCGGAAAGTAAAGCGGCGGAATAAGGTACGATCACATAGAAACAATTGAGCATTCCGGGGACACCGATACAGCCGGAGGTCACGGATGCAGCCAACATAAAGCAGCCAAGGAAGATGAGCCGGCGGAGAAGTTTTTTTCGTTCCTGCGGGGAACCGCAAAAGACATAAGTTTTTCCGGAATAGATATATTCTCCTGTTACCGTTTGCTGAAAGTCATTGAGATATGACCGGCGTCTTTTGCGGGGCTTTTTCTGCGCAGGCATGAATGTATGCATCTCCTCATTATCTGGATAAAAGCCGCGAAAGACAGTTGAAGCTGCTTAAAAATATACTACATTATTATATACAATTCTTTAATGCATGCAAGAGAAAATGAATAAAAAACTGCGTTTTGCAGAAAATTGTTAATTTGGCTTCCTGGTGATGCTGCAAGAAAAAGTGCATCGAGCTGAGAAGAACTTTTTAAATTTATTTGGTTTAGGTGAGAGAGTTGCGCTCGATCCAGGAAGAAATTTCCTGGCCGATCTCTTTAATGCAGCCGGGGGAATAGGGGAGCTTCAGCCCGGCTGTTTTCACCAGTTCCTCGAATGTCAGCGTACCGCCCGCGTCGGCAAATTTCAAGTAGCTGTTCCAGGTGGCTTCCCTGTTTTCCATGGAAGCGATCCAGAACTGGAACGCTACTGTTTGAGCCATGCAGTAGTCAATATAATAGAGCGGGTAGAGGTAGATGTGCAGCTGCCGCTGCCAGCCGGCGCCTCTTCCGTAGAAGGGAAGGTCTTCAAAATCGATCCAGGGGCGGTATTTTGCTTCCAACTCCAGCCAGACCTGATTGCGCTGCTCCGGGGTCAGATCCGGCTCCTGATACATTCTGTGCTGGAACTCATCGACCATGCAGCCATAAGGAATGAAAATGAGGGAGTCTTCACAGTGACCGAGCTCATATTTTTGGGTCAGTTCGCCGAAGAAATTTTTGTACCAGGGAGCGGTGAGGAATTCCATGGACATGGAGTGCACCTCACATGCCTCGATGGTGGGTTCTACCAGATTGGAGAGGTAACCCTTACGCATGGAGCGGTAGAACGCAAAAGCATGGCCCGCCTCGTGGGTAAGAACATCCACATCGCCGGAGGTGCCGTTGAAATTGGAGAAGATGAAGGGAGCGGCATATTCGGGGAAGGACGTGCAGTATCCGCCGGGTGCTTTGCCCTCTTTGCTCAGAACGTCCAGCAGCTCGTTGTCCCAAAGGAAATTGGCAAACTCGGCAGTTTCCGGACTCAGCTCCCGGTACATCTGCAGACCGGCAGCAAGAATGTCATCCGGGGTGCCTTGAGGATCGGCGTTTCCATCGGGGAACAGCAGCAAATCGTCGTAGAATCTCAGCTTGTCCACACCCAGACGCTGCTCCTGATCTGCCTTGACCTTGGCAACGATGGGGACCATGTCGGCAGCGATCTGATCACGGAAGGCGGCTACCTGCTCGGGGCCGTAGCAGTTGCGGCCGAGACGGTCGTAACCCAGAGGGAGGTAGTTGTCATAACCCATGGCACGTCCCTGGGCAGTACGGTTTTTAACGAGCTTATCATAGAGCTGATCCAGTTCGGCCTGATGGCTGTCGAACCAACGCCCTTCTGCCTCGTAGGCGGCTTTACGCACGGCGCGGTCGGGGCTCTGCTTATAGGGGCCGAGTTTGGGCAGGGGAAGCATCTCGCCGTTCCACTCCACGACGGCGGAAGCGTACAGCTTCTGATACTCGCTGGTCAGTTTGTTTTCCTCCTGCATCAGTTCGATGATCTCCGGCTTCATGGTGCGCACCCGGATTTCCAGATTGGTGAACAGCAGCTTACCCAGTTTTTCCTCCAGCTCGCTGCGGAAGGGGGAGTTCAGAAGGGCCAGATCAACCTCCTGAGCAATCGCGCGAATCGAGGGTTCGATTTCATCGATATAGTTCTGCTCGGCGTCATAGAAGGCGTCCTTGGTATCAATGGTGTGGCGAACATAGGCCAGAGACGTGTTGGTAGAAATAGCTTTTGACAGATCGTCGAAGTTTGAGTAGGCGTCGATGACATCCTGCGCGCTGTGCGCTGCTCTGATACGCTCCACGGTGGATTTGCCTTGCTGCTGGAAAGCGGCAAGGTCGGGACGGGTATACGGCATTTCAGAAAATTTCATCACATGTTCTCCCTGTAAAAAAGATTTCAAACATTCTATCAAGTGATTCGGCAAAAAGCAAGTAATACCGCCATTCCTTTTCCCACTTGGGAAAAGCGTACCCGGCGTCCCGCTGCTTATTGCTGTCTGCAGCCGGGTATGATAAGGCATATAGAAACGTGAGAGGGTAGGGCCGGTATGGAAATAAAAACGCTGTCTGGTATATTTAATGTGGGCGGGGTGGACGCGGAAGATATGCTCTGAGCAGTGGGAACGAACTATTCTATCAATATCATCCTCCGTTCGTCACAAGAAAAAGTATATTGAACGAGATAGATGCGCTTCCGCTGGAGTTGTTTAATTTGCCTATATTGTACCATATCTTTGCAAAAAAACAATACATCACTCATTTTATCAGTCGATGCGGGCAAAACATCAGTGGAACGACGGAGGAGAAGGAAATGCTCCTGCCTATTTTGATCCGCCGTGTGGAAGTGCGGCAGGGAAATGAACTGAATATTCAACTTGCACCGGGTTTTGAGCAGCCCTTGAATGGACTGATTGAAATGCGGTGTTTTTTTGCGCCAAAATAGGATAGGCAAAACGAAAGAAGCTGCCGCATATCTTTTACTATTTCAGAAAGGAGGGAGTGCGCGTGAAAAAGAATGGGAAGGAATTGACAGTCCATTGTTTTTTTACAAAAGAGGGAGAAAATCTGCAGGAATTGATCTTACAATCTCTGCGGTTTTTTATAGAGAGAAATTTTCAGAATCGCGCGGTTTTTTGACGTTATGAACCAAAAATTGCATCATAAATATGATGAGTGGCCGCTTATCTCCGGAGGGTCACTATGTACTTAGAGATAAGCAACCCCCTGGATTATCATGTGGCATTATACATCAGACTTTCAAAGGAGGATGAGAACGAGGGACCATCCGAAAGCGTCACCAACCAGAAATCGCTGTTAAATGAATTTGTCCGGCAGCACAGGCTTTCCGTCTACGATACCTATGTGGATGACGGCTGGAGCGGCACCAATTTTGACCGCCCGGATTTTCAGCGGATGATCGGTGACATCGAGGCCAGGAAGGTCAACATGGTCATCACGAAAGACCTGTCCCGTCTGGGCCGCGACTACATCATGACCGGCCACTACATGGAGCGGTACTTCCCGGAGAAGCGGGTGCGGTACATCTCCCTGCTGGACGGCATCGACACCGGCGTGGAGTCCACCGCCAACGATATCACACCGTTCCGGGCCATCATGAACGACATGTACGCCAAGGACATCTCCAAGAAGATCAAGAGCGTCAAGCGGGATAAGCAGCGGAAGGGACAGTTCATCGGCGGCAAGCCGGTCTATGGCTACAAGATGCACCCCACGGAGAAAAACAAAATTGTCATTGACGAGGAAGTGGCTCCCA
>JBJEYS010000005.1:0-15145 GCA_051886995.1 Oscillospiraceae bacterium | reverse complement strand
CCACCCCGGCTCAGCTGGCCGGACTGGCGGCGCTGGTCAACGGCATGGTGGACCCTGAATGTCCGAACGTGATCGGTGACCGGAGCTATCTTCAGAGCATCCGGGTGGACGACTATATGCTGGTGGGAGCCGGCGGCGGCAACGTCAGCGACACCGTGTACACCAGCAGCATCGACTTTGCCTACAAGACCGTCTACCTCACCGCCGATCTGGACATGGGCGGCCGGTGCGTGGACGGGGTCTGGTCCGGCCCAAACTGGACGCCCATCGGCGGCAAATTCCCCATGAAGCCCTCCGAGGTCAGCGGGGACTGCCTGACCCTGGACACCCGCTTCAACGGCGTTCTGGACGGGCAGGGACACACCATCAGCAATCTCTACTGCGACCGCTATGCCCAGAAGGGCTTCCCCTACAGCATGGCCATCGGCGTGGTGGGCTACCTGGGCGGTCTCAGCGACACGGTCAGCGAGTACAACGCCGTGGCGGAGTTTTCCGACGGATGGCAGCCCGCCGTGCGCAACCTGGTGCTGGGCAGCGGCTCCATCCTGGGCCGCAGAATGGTGGGCGGCATCGTGGGCCGCATCGGCGAGACCAACAACGGCGTGATCGTGGAAAACTGCGCCAACTTCGCCCGGGTCAAGAGCACCGACGCGAAGGGCGTGGGCGGTATCGTGGGCTCGGCCTGGGACAGCGGCGGGGTGATCCGCAACTGCTACAATGCGGGGTACATTACCACCACCTATTCCTCGCCCGCCGGCGGCATCGTCGGTACCAACGAGGGCATGGACATTTACAACTGCTACAATGTCGGCACCATCGACACCAACGGACAGAGCCGGGGCCGGGGCATCGGCAGCCACGACACCGGGACCTATACCGTGGACAACTGCTATTTCCTCTCCGGCAGTGGTGACGACGCGGACAACCCCGGCTATTACAAGGGTGTCAGCAAAAAGATCAGCGTCAACGTGACAGAGCTGTCTGAGACGGAGCTGAAAAGCGCCGAGACCCTGGCCAGACTCAACGCAAACGGCGACGTCTTCGTGGCGGACACCAACAACATCAACAACGGCTACCCCGTGCTCTGGTTCCAGAACGGTATGACGGGCAGCGCCTGCACGCTGACGCTGCGCCAGTCCTCCGGCGGCACGATCTCTCTGGCGGGCGGTGCCACAGTGCCCTTCGGTCAGACAGTGACGCTTTCCTATCAGGCGGACACCGGGTACACGCTGGAGTATTTTACGGTGAACGGGACCCCCATCGCGTCCAATTTCTTTACGGCCACCGAGAACGTCACCGTCGGCGCGGTGTTCAAGAAGCTGGGCACCGCAAAGGTGACCATCCCGGAAAGCCGGGATTATTATGTGGCGGTGGCCCGTCAGGGCTGGAAGCTGGCGGACGGCGGCGAAATGGTCTGGGTGGACCGCGAACTGCTGCGCAGCGGGGATACCCTGGTGGAGGGCAATATCCTGACAGTGCTGACCTACGGCTATGAGGACGCTACCCCCGCGGACCCGGATCTGGAGTACATCGACGCCTATTCCTGCACCCTGCCGGGGACGGGAAAGAACGCGGACGGGACCTACACCGTCACCGGCACGGAGGATGTGACCATCTCCGTGAACCGCAGCACCCAGGTCAAATCCTGGATCAATTACGCCGATACAAGCTGGTATCTCAGCGGCGGCCGCCAGACCACCTATACGCTGACCACCCCGGAGGAACTGGCGGGGCTGGCCTATCTGGTCAACAAGAGCGGCGTCACCTTTGAGGGACTGACGATCCTGCTGGGCAATGACATTTCCCTGGACAACACCGACGGAACCGTGGGTGTGCGCACCTGGACGGCCATCGGGAGCAGTCTGAACCGATCCTTCCGGGGGACCTTTGACGGCCAGGGCTATTCCATCTACAACATGACGGCGCAGTCCACGGGCTCCTATACGGCGCTGTTCGGCTGCTGCGTGGACGCCGTGATCCGGAACGTGTCCGTCTACGGCACCGTCAGCGGTACGGCAAAGGCCTCCTACGCGGCCGGCATCGCGGCCTACATGAAGGGCGGGGCCCTTCGCAACTGCATGAACTATGCCTCCGTCAGCGCCGGCGGCACCCACGCGGGCGGCATCGCGGCCCTGATCCGGGACGGCGCCCTTGTGGAAGATTGCTTTAACTACGGCGCCGCGACCGCCGAATCCGGCCTGGGCGGTATCGTCGGCGTGGCGGAATCCGGTGAGGACAGCATAAGCGACTGTGCCAACTTTGGAAGCGTCACCTCCACCGGCAACAACACCTACGGAACCGGCGGCATTGTGGGACGGCTGACGGGTACGGTCTCCCGCTGCGCCAACTACGGCGCGGTGGGCGGCACCGACCGCTACACGGGCGGGATCGCCGGGTATGCCACCACGAAGCACAAATCCACCGTGGAGCTGTCCGCCAACCACGCCGCGGTCGGCTCCGACAACAGCATGGGCACCGCGTCCCTGGGCGGCATCGTGGGATATGCCCAGTTCCTGCGGCTGGGCGATGTGACAAACGACGGGACTGTCGGGAAGGGCAGCGGCTTCCAGAGCGGGAACGTGGGCGAGATCTGCGGCCGGGAAGGTACCGTGACGGCTCTGGACGCCGAAGAAGGGCAAATTCCGGACTACACCCCTCAGGAGGCAAAGACCTTCCCGGATGAGAACCGATCCAGCTATACCGTCACCTTCCAGGCGGACGGGAACGTGGTGAAAACGGTGACCTACAAACCGGGCGACCGCAGCGTTGCTGAGCCGGAGGTTCCGGTCAAGGACGGCTATACCGGCTGCTGGGACAACTACGAGCTGGGCAGTAAGGATATCACCGTCCGGGCCGTCTACCGGCAGGTGCTGGTACGTCCCGGCGACATCATCACGCAGAACGGCACCTACCACATCACCTGGTTCTCCAGCGGGGACATTACCATCGCGGAAGGCGTCAACGCCGTGCTGATCGGCTCCAACGGCGGCAGCGAGGGCTTTGAGTCCCTGTGCATCCATGTGGGAAAGAACGCCTCCCTGACCCTGCGGGACACTGTCCTGAACGGCGAGACAACGCTGCTGTCCTTTGCCGGAAACAACAGGCTGACCCTGAGCGGAGACAGCGCCCTCAACAGCCGTACTGATGCACAGGATAACAGTCAGCCCACGATCCGGGTCTCTGGTGACCTGGTCATTGACGGCACCGGCAGCCTGTATGTCTCCGCCGGTATCCGCAACGCCGCCGTGTATGTGGACGCGCCCGGCAGCACGGTGGAGCTGAAGAACGGCACAGTGTCCGTTTACAAGGAGGACCTGCTGGGTTTTGAGGGCGGCGCCTTCTATGCCAACGGTTCCAAGGTTATCGTCAGCGGCGGTGCCCTGAAGGGACATACGGTCAGCGACAACGTGGCGGTGCTCAGCGCCGATCAGGTCACCCTGACCGGCGGGGCCCTTCTGCTCCAGACGGAGCGGTCTCCCTCCGTCATTCAGGGCAAGGTCACAGCCTCCGGCGGGACCATCGCCGCCTCCGGCCACACCGGCAACAGCGCCGGCTTCAGCCGCAGCTACAACGGACAGGACGCCATTCCCGGCTACAGCGGCAGCGCTTCCTTCGAAGACTTCCTGCCCTTTACGGATGTCTATGTGACCGACAGTTATTACGACGCTGTGGAGATCTGCTATGAACGGGGGTATTTCAAGGGAACCTCCGACACGACTTTCGAGCCGGACGGCTCCATGACCCGCGCCATGTTCGTTACGGTGCTCTACCGCCTGGCGGGACAGCCGCAGGTGGACGGCACAACGCCCTTTACGGATCTGACCCAGGACTGGTATCAGGACGCGGTGACCTGGGCGGTCGGCTGGGGCATCACCACAGGAACCTCCGGTACTACCTTCTCGCCCAACGATCCGGTCACCCGGGAGCAGGCGGCGGTGTTCCTGTACCGCTATGCCCAGTTGGCCGGAGACAGCCTGCCGGGGCAGGCGGACCAGGCGGTCTCCCATGGAGAACTGTCTCCCTGGGCCCGGGCGGAGGTCCTGTGGGCCCTGAGCGGCGGATTGTTCAGCGGGGCGAAGGACCCCATGGAACATCCGCAGGATTACGCGCCGCGCAGCCTGCTGGCAACGGCGGTTACAAACTATATTGACCTGGTTCAATAAGGCGGCTGAGCCGCGTCATTGATAATATTTACGAAAGGATGAGTACCATGAAAAAATCCCTGTCCCTGCTTCTGGTGCTGACGCTGCTGGTTTCCATGCTTACCGGCTTTTCGCTGACCGCGTATGCCGCGGGCGATGATCTGGCGGTGAGCATCACCTCCGGCGCTGCGCTGGAGATCTACACCCAGACCGGTGAGACCGGCACCCCTGTACTGGCCAAGGCCTACACCGCCGACGGGCTGGCGGCCCTGGCCGAGACCAAGGCCGACGGCTACGGCTATATCTTCTACAAGAATGACAAGGCCAACGCCACGGTCGCGACCGAGTATGTGACCCTGGACACCCTGCTCAGCGATGCCGGCGTGACCTTCGGCGAGGGCGACAAGCTGGCCTTCACCTGCAATGACGGCCCCTACACCAAGGGCGACTTCAGCTATGAAAACCTCTCTGCGCGCGGTGTGGATGCCGACGGCAACGCGGTTCCCACCGCCGTGGCCATCTCCTGGGATAACGGCTCTCTGGCCGACGGCACCGTGGCCGAGATCGCGGCCAAGGCTTACAACAGCGGTTCCCTGCGCTTCGTCTCCGGCATGACCGAGGCGGAGAAGGAGGCCCAGTCTGCCGCCGGAAACCGGATGCCCAGCGGCGTGGTCGCCATCACGGTCGTGCAGAGCCCCGCTCTGGAAATCTATACCCAGGCCGGTGAGACCGGCACCCCTGCGCTGGCCAAGGCCTACACCGCCGACGAGCTGACGGCCCTGGCTGAGACCAAGGCCGATGGCTACGGCTATGCCTACTACAAGGGCGGCGCCAAAGCTGTGGCCGTCACCGAGTATGTGACCCTGGACGCCCTGCTCAGCGACGCCGGTGTGACCTTCGCCGAGGGCGACAAGCTGGCCTTTACCTGCAATGACGGCCCCTACACCAAGGGTGACTTCAGCTATGAAAACATCTCTGCGCGCGGTGTGGACGCCGACGGCAACGCAGTTCCCACTGCTGTGGCGCTGACCTGGAATGACGGCAATCTGGCCGACGGCACCGTGGCCGACATCGCGGCCACGGCCTACAACAGCGGCTCCCTGCGCTTCGTCTCCGGCATGACCGAGGCGGAGAAGGAGGGCCAGTCCGCCGCCGGCAACCGGATGCCCAGCGGCGTGGTCGCTATCACGGTCGTGCAGAGCCCGGCGCTGGAGATCTACACCCAGGCCGGTGAGACCGGCACCCCCACGCTGGCTAAGGCCTACACCGCCGACGAGCTGGCGGCCCTGGCTGAGACCAAGACCGACGGCTACGGCTATGTTTTCTACAAAAATGACACGGCCAACGCCACGGTCGCCACCGAGTATGTGCCCCTGGACGCCCTGCTCAGCGACGCCGGCGTGACCTTCGGCAAGGGTGATAAGCTGGCCTTTACCTGCAATGACGGCCCCTACACCAAGGGTGACTTCAGCTATGAAAACATCTCCGCGCGCGGCGTGGATGCCGACGGCAACGCAGTTCCCACCGCCGTGGCCATCTCCTGGGATAACGGCTCTCTGGCCGACGGCACCGTGGCCGAGATCGCGGCCAAGGCTTACAACAGCGGTTCCCTGCGCTTCGTCTCCGGCATGACCGAGGCGGAGAAGGAGGCCCAGTCCGCCGCCGGCAACCGGATGCCCAGCGGCGTGGTCGCTATCACCGTGGTCTCCCGTTTCAGCGATGTGGAGGCAGGCAGCTACTATGAGGAGGCCGTCGTCTGGGCTGTCCAGACGGGCGTGACCACCGGAATCACCGACACCACGTTCGGCCCTGCGGCTGACTGCACCCGCAAGCAGGTCGTGACCTTCCTGTGGCGTGCCGCCGGTTCCCCGGAGCCCACCACAAAGGAAAACCCCTTCACTGACGTGAAGGAAGATGCTTACTATAAGGCAATCCTGTGGGCCGCCGAAAACGGCATCACCACCGGAAACGGCAGCGGCGGGTTTGATCCCGACGGCCTGGTGACCCGCCGTGATTTCGTTACGTTCCTGTACCGCTTTGCCAAGGCGGAGCCGGTGAAGGACGCGGCGCCTTTCACGGACGTTCCTGCGGGGCAGTATTACTCCGACGCTGTCGCCTGGGCCGCGGCCAATGCGATCACCTCCGGTACCGGAAACAACAAGTTCTCGCCGGAGAAAACCTGCATCCGCGCTGAGGTCGTGACTTTCCTCTATCGCTACTTCAAGTAAGAATTCCCATGAGGAGGACGGCGCCCAAGCCGTCCTCCTCAGCGTATCAGGCAGGAGGAGTAGAGATGAACACATTTCGCGAGGACGTGGAGCGGGCCGGGGCCTATCACGGCCACATCTGCTCCGGCCAGTGCATCGGTGTGAAGATGGCAAGATTGGGGCTCAGGATCCTGGGCCTGGATCCGGAAAAGGATCACGGGCGCATTTATGTGTTCGTGGAGTGCGGACGCTGCCCGGCAGACGCCATCAGCATCGTGACCGGAGCCCGTCTGGGGCGGCGGACCCTGCGCGCCATGGATTACGGAAAAGTGGCCGCTACCTTTGTGGACCTGGAGACGAATCGTGCGGTACGGATCCAGCGCAGGCAGCGCCGCCATCCCGCGGACGGGGAGGATATGATCGCCTTTTATGAAAATCTGCCGGACGAGGAGATGGCATCTTCTGTGATTTCCAGGATCAGATTGAAGTAATCAAAAGAATACTGGATGGCAACATTGAGGAGTTTTGATACAAAATCTTCCAGGCTTATGATGAAAAATTTCAAACGATTTCTTCGCCTTAATTTTATTTGCACGGCTATTATATGACCATAAAAGACAAATTTCCCCGAAACATCGCTTGCGGATGAGGGCAAACTGTGCTATAATTACTAAAATCATCCGCTTTGAGATAATTCGGAATTGGTGAGGCAAAACACTATGCGAAGGTCAAAGCTCCAATCTGCTGTTATCCTTGCCTACGCAGTGGTAGCGGCGCTTTTTATCATATTTTTTATATATATGGGCGCTTTTGAAAACGTTTCAGTGTGGACGATGAGAGGCCCAGGTCCCAATTATGTCGTCGAAGGCTATTCGATGGAAGAAATCGAAGACCCCTCGGCACCTATCGGTGTGAGCAGAGAATATCGCTGGACATTGGATCATATTGAAAACCATGATACGACACTCATGTTTTATCTGGTCCATCACTATGTGCAGGTTTACATAGGTGATGAGTTGGTTTACAGCCTTATGCCGCAAGCCTCCAATCAGATTGGAAAAAGTGTCAGCAGCAACTGGGTTACTGTCCCGCTATATTCCGGCGATACGGGAAAAGAAGTCCGTGTGTTGGCAACACCTGTTTATGAGAGAGTGCGTGAACGTGAAATCGAGTTCCGAATCGGTCCCTTTCACAGCTTGTATTTACAGCAGATGAAACGCGACCTTCCGCAGTTGGTTTTAGCTATGGCCTGTCTTGCGGTTGGGATAGTTATCATGCTGGTACAGCTTGCACAGATATGGCGGAAGAAATCTCAGCGCTGGGATCTCGTGTTCCTGGGTAATTTTACTATGCTGCTGGGGATTTGGAAGATCGCCGACACCAGATCTTCTCCGTTTCTCTTTCAGGGAAATACAATGGTGCTCGGATATCTGAGCATCGGAGCGCTGTTTCTGGCCGGAATCCCGCTTGCCTTGTACCTGCACGCCAGGTTTACGGGACCTGATCACCTGCAGATGCTCATCGTTTCGCTGATTGCTTCCGGTGCGGCCCTGTGCGCCCTTTTCTGTGAGGTTTCTGGCATCGCCGATTTTAGAGAGACACTGCCCCTTGCACATGCTGTAGTTGTGCTGATGATCATTGTGGTGGTCACAACGGCGATTGTCCGGAGAGTGCAAAGGAAAAGTTTACAGACGCAAAAATATCTGGGGCTTATCCTATTGCTGACGGTCGGCGCAGTAGCCGATCTGGCATCCTTTTATGCCCATAAGAATTCTTCCGGTCTTGTTTTTACGATTCTTGCAGTTCTGATTTATGCGTTGTTGCTGTTTATCAGCAACCTCATGGATACAAGCAGGATGGCTTATACCGACGCCCATACAGGCCTGTTCAATAAGAGCCGGTGGGATGTCCTGATGGATATGGACCAGTCGAACAGCGAAGCTGTTGGTATAATGATGTTTGACCTAAACGGCTTGAAGTATATTAACGATACGATGGGCCACGAAGCCGGCGATAAGATGATTTTTAACTTTGCGAATATCCTACATAATGTTATCCCATCCACAAATGTGATCTGTCGCTGGGGTGGTGATGAATTTACAGTGTTGCTCACGAGCGGGAACCGTGAAAAAGTTGAGCGCCTGATAGAAGAAATTCAAAATGCTGTGGATGCATATAATGCATCGGGGGAAAAGCCGGCCCTGTACTACGCAGTCGGCTATGCCCTGGCCTCTGAATTCCCTGGATTGTCCCGCAAAGCGCTGTTAAATAAAGCAGATGAGCGTATGTATCTCAACAAGAAGCAGTGGTATGAGGAAAACTCATTGAAATAACAAGCAGAAGCGGTTCGAGTCCGGGCCGCTTCCGTTTTTTTACAGCCCCTCAATCTATCGAAGAAACCCGGCTGCGCATGACCGAAAAGCGGGAGAAAGCAGGTAGGTAAGTTTTTTGATCTGCACTATGGATTTTTTATAGAGAAGATGTTAAAATGGCATTGATATCTTCTAAAATGGATAAATATACACGCTGTTTCTTATGGACTTTGCCGGCAGCATATTTTGACAAAGCCTGAAAGGAGTACACACGATGCGCCTTTTCAAAAAAAAACATCGGGCGGTTCCGACCGCGGAAGAAGAAGCAGCCGTCGCCGTTCAGGCTCCGCAGAAATCCACACTCGATTCGGGCCGTCTCGCTCCGGTTTTTCTGCGTATGTATCGCTGGATCATATCTGTCAATCTTGCGGCCGATGTGTATCAGATCGAGTCCGGGGAGCTGACCCTTGACGGTCAGCCGCTGCCCGCAAGAGGACATTACAGTCAGCTCATCCGGCTGATAAGCAGCAAAGTGGCAGAGGAACAGAAATCTGTTTTTGATGAGGTCTTTCAGGCAAAAGCGCTTGCCAATGTGTTTTCCGCTGCCGGTACGGGTGTTTCCGGTATTTATTGTCTTGCGGAACATGACAATACCGATTTCGGCTGGTATGAGGTGCGCGCAGAACACATTCCCAACGATAAAGCCCCGACGCTTCAGTGCATACTTTTTGTCCGTCGTCTGCGGGACAGTAATGATTACGGCAATGAGCCGCAGAAGAACCCCAAAGCGGCTGAGGACGATTCTGAGAAGGATTGGGTTAAGATCCGCGTACAGAGAATGTTCGGTGGAAAAAACGATGTATGTTTCGAATACAACATCGCTCAGGACTGCCTAACTGTACGCCACGGCGGGGTTGATGCCCTGCCTCAAAAGACTGAAAAATACCTTGCAAGGATCAACGCCAAGAGTGGCTTACGCATCCATCCCGACTGCGTCAGCGAGGTTCGCCGCCTCCTCAGAGACGCCATAGACGGCAAAGAGGGAGAAGCGGTGATCCGTTACCGCGCGGGCGGTGATTACGGTGCGCCCTTCCGGCATTATCATATGAGCTGCATGCCGCTGGAGCAAACCGGAAAGCCAACCTGGGTATTCGGCTGTCTGCGCGATATTGATGAAGAATATCGCCGGGACAGCGAGCTACGGGAGGTCACTTCCCGGATCAACGGCTTCATGGATAAGGTATTTTCCGAGATCTACCTCATCGATGCGGAGAAAGACCTGATCTGGCGCGTGATCCGGACGGACAACGGCTACAAGCGGGAAGAAAAGCGGCACAGCTTCTCCGGAAGGATCAAAACCCAGATTGAGCGCGGAGTGATTGCCCCGGAAAGCGCATCCGCTTATCTGGAATGGACGGAAAAAGGCTTTCTTTCCAGAAAAACCGCAAAGGGCAACTGGGATATGGAGGGCCGGCTGAAGCTTCCCGGAAGCATAGAGTATCGCTGGTATGACGAGATGCTCACCGCTGTGAAGGACAGGCCGAATATGTTCCTTCAGATCCGCCGCGATGTGACGGAAACACGCTCGATCCGCCAGCAGGAATTTGAGCTTCAGGAAAAGCTCCATCTGTCCGACTACAATCAGTCCATGCTTGACGTTATGGCCGATCTGGTGGAATTTCGGAATGTGGAGAGCGGTATGCACATTCTCCATGTCCGTAATCTGACCAAGATCCTGCTGGAAGATGTTTCAAAGCGCAGCCCCCAGTACGAGCTCGGCCCCAGAAAGATCGAACTGTACTGCCGCGCCGTCACGGTCCACGATATCGGCAAGATCACGATACCCGACGCGATCCTGAACAAGCGCGGTGCGCTCACGGAGGAAGAACTTGCGGTGATGCGGACGCACACGACAAACGGTGCGCTGATTATTGACCATATGAATATGCCCGGTGAAGAAGAGCTGAAATCTTACTGCCGCGACATTGTTTTGCACCACCATGAGCGCTGGGACGGCGACGGTTATCCCGACCATCTGCAAGGGGATGCGGTCCCCATTGGAACCCAGGCGGCAGCTCTTGTGGACGCATATGACGCTCTGGTCAGTGAACGCTGCTACAAAGAGGCATACAGCCACGAAAAAGCGCTGAAAATGATTTTGGCCGGAGAATGCGGCAGCTTCAACCCGCGGCTGCTGGAGTCTTTGAAAGCGTGCAAAGAGCTGCTGCGGAAGGAATATGAAGCCCACACGGATGATGAGAATAATGAAACGGTAAATGAGGTGACTGACAATGGCCGGTGAATTGAAAATACCTGCCGGTACCAAACTGCATATGGCTTATGACGTTCCCCAGGGAAGGGAACCTGATTTCAACATGGTATGTACCTTCAATAAAGCCATTGATGAGTCTGCTTTTCTTGTTTCCATACCTATGGTTGGCGGCAAATCTCTGCTCATGGACGAAAACCAGAAGATGCTGATCCGTGTGACGCAGGGGAGCGAATCCATCGTGATTGCGGCCTATGCGGACGACACCGTAAAAGAGGGAATCCGCCGCTACTGGAAGATGCGCCGGGTGTCCGAGCAGCGCGAGTTCATCAAGCGCAGGGATGAGCGCCTCAAGGTTGCGCTTAAGGTTGACTATTATCAGCCCACCTGGCCTGTCAACGATGAGGGCAGGATCAGCACCGAAGAATCCATGACCCTGGACGTTTCCGCCGGCGGCGCCGCATTGTTCGTGAACCGCCGCTTTGAGGTCGGTGAAGTCATTGTATTGAATCTTCCCAGAGTCGGTGTGGCTCCCGAGGGCGCCGCAATACCCGAGGTCATTGCGGCTGTCTGCTGGGACAGAGAGGCGCCGAAGGGCAGCAACTACCGCTTTGTTTGCGGCGTTCAGTTCCGCATGGGGGAAGACGCCCAGCGCGAGCAGCTTCAGGACTATATGGGATATGTGAAGAAAACATTTAAGCTATGAAATTATTTGAAAAGAACAAACAGAATAACAACAGTTTCTCCGATCCACTTGCGGGAATAGACCTTGAAACGCCAAACGCTTCGGCCTCAGAAAAGGGAAAAACCGTAAGGGGCACATTCCGCGCGGAAAAGAAAAATAAGAGCGGAAAGATAATTCGTGCTGAGGATGTTGAGAAGCTGATCGAGAGCGGCGAGGATATTGACCCCGAAACGGTCATCAGTATGTACAGACCGCAGCGGCGCGCCCGCCGCTTCGGCGCGGCGCTGCTGCGTCTGGACAAACTTTATCTTGTCCTGATGGGATTCCTTTTGCTTGTGGCGATTTTGTTCATTATTTCCTTTATGCAGGAAAAAATGGGCAACTTTACCATTAACCTGAACCGCCTTGAGCTGTACCGGAAAGGAATTGCAATTTCTGAAGATTCCGTTTTTACGAACCCTACCGCTCGTCTGACTGCCGACTCTGTTCAAGATGCAACGAACATATCCATAAGGGATCTGCCTTTGGACCTTGATGATATCGACGGCAACCATAATGGCACGAACTATATGGCGTATACATATTATGTTCGAAACGCAGGGAAAGAGGATGTCAGCTATACTGCCACGGTGACGCTTGAATCCTGTGCAAAGGGCGCGGAAGATGCAGTCCGTGTTGCAGTTTGGCGTAATGGCGTAAGAACTGTATTTGCAGAGCCTTCTGCCAGCGGTGAGCCGGAGGAAGGCTGCGAGAATTTTATTTCCCACGACATTGTGTGCACGTATACAGAGGAAAACTTTCTGGTCGGCAATGTGGACAAATACACCATCGTGATCTGGATGGAGGGCGATGATCCCGAGTGCGTTGATGCTATTATTGGAGGCAGTGTGGAGTTTTCAATGGATATACGCGGAACCTACGAGGATGAAACTTCTCTGCTTTATAAGTTCGTTCAGGATATTGTCGATACGATAACGGGTGATAAGCCCATCAACGCTTCGGGAACAGACGCTCCCGACTACTACGGAAATGAAAACATCACCTGGGAAACCCGCCGCAATCAGTGACAGAATAATCTTCGGGGAAACAGCGACATTTTTCGCTGTTTCCCCGAAAATTTTACCTTTAGAATTGTTAAAAGCAACAGTTCCCTCTTGACAAATTCGCAAGTGGAGTGTACATTAATTTTGATATATAATATAGTGTAAAAAGCAAAGCCGTCGCAAGGCGGTGACGCAAAGCTATAGGGGCTGCCCGCGCAGCCAGCCAGTTGCCGATGAAAAAGAGAGTATCATCGGCATTTTTTTATTCCAAAACAGTGTCAGCTTTTTAGGAAGGACTGGAATCAAGTATGTTTAAAAAGCTTTTGCATAAAACTGAAACGGGCGCATCGCAGTCGGCGGTCAAGGCTGCGAAGCTGGAGCTGACCCGCCGCCTGCTGGTAACCGGCTTTGTGCTGGCCCTTGCCTGCGCGGCGGGCATGGCCTATTACTCCCAGGCATGGTTTGCAAACAATAAGGACGTCGACGCCAACAACGCTTCCGTCACCTCCACGGCCAGCTCCGCCAACCTGTTCATCCGCCCGCAGACCGACGGAGAGAACAAGCACTATTACACCACCCTGAGCACAGACTGGAGTGCCGGGACACCCCTTTACCCCATCTCGACTGCCGACTGTGAAAACTGGTTCTATATCGCTCAGCGGACAGAGAATTCTGTCACAACAGGTAACGTTACCGCGGTCAATTATTACGCCAGCCAGTATGCTGCGGCAACGGTAGACAATAACACCGGACTCTACAATGAACCCTCCGGCGTGCAGCGCCGCGCGTACTACTGCAGCAAGTATAACCTCTACACCGACAAGGCCGAATCCCTGAATGTCTACCTCCACCCCACGGATCCCATCAGCATCACCGGCGATGCGGGCCTCACGGCAGCCATCCGCGTGGCGCTCGTTACGGATAGGCTTGTGTTTGTGTACGCCCCGGTGGCGGAGAGCGGCACCGGAATGAATTTTATTGACGATGCCGGCACGAAAGCCGTTGCCGATACCTTCTACGCCGTGACCGGAACCCAGACGGCGGAAGTGCAGAACAACATTCTGGTGGATGAGGCCGGCCTTGCCAATTACAAGGGTGTCGCGGTGGATGGCGACCCCTACAACTTTAATGCGGGCACAACCCCCATCTGTACCGCCACCGCTGCCGGCACCAATGTGGATGTGTATGTCTGGCTGGAAGGCATGGACGCGCAGGGCGTCAGCTACATAGCGGGAAGCGGCAGTATTGCCGTCAACCTGAACTTCGTCGGCGTGCCGGTCGTATGAAACAAGGAAAACGGCTGCTGAAACGGAGCCGGAGAAAACGGATGAAACCGCGGGGGGTCATGATGTCGGTCATGCTCCTTGCGGTTTCGGCCGCTGTTGCTGCCGCAGTGAGCTTTGCGTGGTTTGACCTGTTCAGGCAGTCCCGGGCGGAAAACCTGATCCTGCGCTCCGAGGGGCAGGCGGTTTCCGTGGACGGCTTTAAGCTGTTTACCAGCGACGAGGTGGAATCCGCGTTTCAGAACGGCAATACCCTCAAGCTGAAAAGCTTCGACTCCGTGTTCGGGAAAAACAGCGAAACTCCGGTCTACATCCTGATCCCGGTCGGCGGGGATGCCGTGCGTGCGGGCAGCACGCTGAACTTTACCTTTGACTGCGGCGGCAGCGCGCTGACGGGCACCGTAGACGGCAAGGACAAGATCCTGCCCTATTTCTCCAATGTGGCGCAGCTGCGCTGTGTGACGGTGGACGAGATCCCCACCGATTATTCGGGCGCAAAGGCGAAGTTTCCCGAGCTCGACGATTCCTCCCGGTGCTTTGCAAGCTTTACGGTGGACAGCAATTCCCACGAACTGCAGTCCGGCGGCGAAAAGACGAGTTCCCTTACGCTTTCGGTGTCGGGGTATTCTGCTGCCGACCTGTGCTATGTCCTGTTTGAACTGGACTACAATGATGCTCTGGTGACCGGTTTTGTGGACAACCACACCAGCGATTTTTCCGGCCGTCTGGATCAGACCCAGAATCTGGAGTTCAACGATGCAGAGCATCCGGAAATCATCACCATTACGGTGTCCGCAAACTAATCATTTGAAAAGGAGACAGAGCAATGCGGCTGTCCGGGATCAAAAAACTGCACATTGCTCTGATCTGCCTTTTGGCTGCGCTGCTGGCCGCCGCGGCGGTTACCATGGCGTGGTACGGCTGCGACATGGCGCAGCTTCCCCGGATCGGCGGCTCCGTGACCTATTTGGGCAAGTATTTTGAAAGCGGCGACGGCACGGCGGATGACCCTTATATCATCGCCAAGCCGGAGCAGTTCTACAATCTGGCATGGCTGCAGTATTTAGGATACTTCAATCGGCCGGAGGAAGGTACGACGACGATTCCTGCGACATATTTTGAATTGGCTGTCGATATTGACATGTCTGATTATACTTTGCCGCCCATCGGAACCTCTGATTATCCTTTCCTTGGGAATTTTGAT
>JBJEYS010000004.1:0-15374 GCA_051886995.1 Oscillospiraceae bacterium | reverse complement strand
GCTGAAGCAGGAGGAGGAAACGCTCGACCTGCTGGAGCAGTCTTTTTTGTCCGACGGCTCCAAGACCGTTGAGGTCGTACGGGGCTTTGGTTTTTACCCTTCAGACCAAAAGGTATTTCCCCGTGGCGTGGGCGTCGCAGCGCTCCACAAGAGTTGGTTTGGGTATTGGTTGGGGCGCATTCACACCAATCGTGACACTTTGTTTCAAGCGGAAAATATCGAATTGCTGCGCAGGGGAGCTTTAACTCTGGCAGCCCGTGCGTTCAACCCGAATCATACATAATTGATTTCTCAAGCGACAGAAGGCAATAAACCATGAGACGTTATTTCCCCCATATTCAAATCCTGCTGGCCGGCTCCCTGTGGGGGCTGATTGGCCTGTTCAACCGGAACTTAACGGCCGGTGGGCTGTCCGCCTCCTCCATTGTTGCCGTACGCAACATCGGCGGACTCATCCTGCTGGGCCTGGTTTTGCTTGTACTGGATCGTTCCGTGTTCAGGATCAAACTGCGCCATTTGCCCTACTTTTTCGGCACAGGCGTCGTCTCGATCCTCCTGTTCACCCTGTGCTATTTCAGCGCTCAACAGATGTGCTCGCTGGCGGTGGCGGCCATTTTGTTGTATACCGCCCCGGCATTTGTGGTCGTTCTGTCCGCCGTCTTATTTCACGATAAGCTGACAAAGGGAAAGCTGGCGGCACTGCTTCTGGCCTTCCTGGGCTGTACCTTCGCCTCCGGCATCTGGAACGGTGGGCCGGCCGTAACAGGGTGGGGACTCGTACTGGGGGTCGCCAGCGGTTTTTTCTATGGACTGTACTCCATTTTCGGGCGATTCGCACTAACTTATTATCAGCCCTTGACCGTCACCTTTTACACTTTTGTATTTGCCGGGGCGGGAGCGCTGTTCCTCCTGAAGCCGGCGGAACTGGGCGCCTGCTTTTCCCAAACTTCCATGCTTCTTCTGGCCATCGGTCTGGTGGTAATATCCACCGTTCTGCCGTACATTCTGTACACCCGTGGCCTTGCGAAGCTGGACAGCGGCAAGGCATCCATACTGGCGTCCATTGAACCTGTTGTGGCCGCCCTGGTCGGCGTACTGGCCTTCGGCGAACCCATGAGCATCATGGTGGTGCTGGGGCTGATCTGCATTCTCGCATCCGTTTACATCCTGAAATAAATTTTGGTGGAGGTTATGATGGACTATAGCTGGCTGGATGAATACCTGCGCGCCAAGCCGGGCGCGGAACACGATTATAAGCTCAAATGGCAGTGGGATCGCTACATGATCCGGGGCAAACTATTCGCGGCCATCTGTTCTCCCGGCCCTGAGCACAAAACGTATGGCGGTCATCCTCTGGTCAACCTGAAATGCGACCCCCGCCGCGCCGAGCTGTACCGGGCGGAATTTCCTGATATTCTGCCCGGCTTCTACTGTGATAAGCGCAACTGGATCGCTGTTTTGCTGGACGGAAATGTGCCCGGCGCGGTCCTGCGGGAGCTGTGCGACCACTCCTATGATCTGGTTCTGGAAAAGCTGCCCAAGTATGTTCAAAAAGAAATCATCCCCAACGAATAAAGGAGAAACTAACCGATGCTTGACCATATTTCCGTCAAAGGCGCACGGGTCAACAACCTGAAAAATATCGACGTTACCATCCCCCGGGACAAGTTGGTGGTGCTGACCGGCCTGTCCGGCTCGGGCAAGTCCTCTCTGGCCTTTGACACCATCTACGCCGAGGGCCAGCGGCGGTATGTGGAGTCCCTGTCCTCCTATGCCCGGATGTTCCTGGGCCAGATGGAGAAGCCCGACGTGGACTACATCGACGGCCTCTCCCCCGCCATTTCCATCGACCAGAAGACCACCTCCAAGAACCCCCGCTCCACTGTGGGCACGGTCACGGAGATCTACGACTACCTGCGTTTGCTCTGGGCCCGTGTCGGCACCCCCCACTGCCCCATTTGCGGCAAGGAGATCAAGCAGCAGACCATCGACCAGATCATCGACCAGGTGCTTGCCCTCCCCGAGGCCACCCGCATCCAGATCATGGCTCCTGTTATCCGGGGCAAGAAGGGCGAACACGCCAAGATTTTTGAGGACGCCCGGAAGTCCGGCTATGTCCGTGTGCGGGTGGACGGCTCCCTGTATGAGCTGACCGAGGAGATCAAGCTGGATAAAAACAAAAAGCACAACATTGAGATCGTGGTGGATCGCCTGGTCATCCGGGAGGACATCAACCGCCGCCTGACCGACAGCGTGGAGACAGCCTCCGCTCTGGCCGGCGGCTTGGTTGTCGTCAATATCGTGGGCGAGGACCGGGACATCCTGTTCTCCCAGAACTATGCCTGCGAGGACTGCGGCATCTCCATTGAGGAGCTGACACCCCGCATGTTCTCCTTCAACAATCCCTTCGGCGCCTGCCCCACCTGTACCGGCCTGGGCAGCCAGCTGAAGGTGGACCCCGACCTGATCATCCCCAACAAAAACCTGTCCATCCTGGAGGGCGCCATCACCGCCACCGGTTGGAACAACATCAAGGGTGACGGCATCTCCCGCATGTACTTTGACGCTCTGGCGAAAAAATACCATTTCAAGCTCAACACTCCCGTCAAGGACCTGCCCCCTGAGATCCTGGACATTATCCTCTACGGCACCAAGGGCGAAAAGCTAAAGCTGACCTACGAACGGGCCGACGGGCATGGGACACTGATGCAGCCCTTTGAGGGAATCGTGAACAACCTGGAGCGCCGCTACCGGGAGACCCAGAGTGAAGGCTCCCGCCGGGAGTTGGAGGAGTGCATGAGTGAACGCCCCTGCCCCGACTGCGGCGGCCGGCGCCTGCGCAGGGAGTCCCTTGCTGTCACCGTGGGCAGATTAAACATTGATGAGTTTTGCCACAAGTCGGTCACCGAGGCGCTGAATTTCGTGGAAAGCCTGGAGTTGTCTCCCCAGAAGATGCTGATCGCTGAGCGGATTCTAAAGGAAATCAAGACACGGCTGGGCTTTCTTCAGAGCGTGGGTCTGGAGTACCTGACCCTGTCCCGTGCCGCCGCGACCCTGTCCGGCGGCGAGAGCCAGCGTATCCGCCTGGCTACCCAGATCGGCTCCTCTCTGATGGGGGTGCTCTATATCCTGGACGAGCCGTCTATCGGCCTGCACCAGCGGGACAACGACAAGCTGCTGGCTACTTTGAAGGAGCTGCGCGACCTGGGCAACACCCTGCTGGTGGTTGAGCATGACGAGGACACCATGCGCGCTGCCGACTATATTGTGGACATCGGCCCCGGCGCCGGCGTTCACGGCGGTCAGGTAGTGGCTGCCGGCACTGCGGAAGAAATCATGAACACCCCCGGCTCCATTACAGGTGACTACTTGTCCGGGCGCAAAAAAATCCCGGTCCCCACAAAGCGGCGCAGGGGAAACGGAAAACACCTGACCATCAGGGGCGCGGCGGAAAACAATCTGCGTCATGTGGACGTCTCCTTCCCTCTGGGGACCTTCACCTGCGTCACCGGCGTGTCCGGCTCGGGTAAATCCAGCCTGGTCAACGAAATCCTCTACAAAAAGCTGGCCGCCGACCTGAACCACGCCAAGTGCCGCGCCGGGAAATTTGACGCCATCGAGGGTGAGGAATATCTGGACAAGGTCATTGCCATTGACCAGTCCCCCATCGGCCGCACTCCCCGCTCCAACCCGGCCACCTATACAGGCCTGTTTAACGATATCCGGGACCTGTTTGCCTCCACTCAGGACGCCAAGGCCAGGGGCTACGGACCCGGCCGCTTCTCCTTCAATGTCCGCGGCGGACGGTGCGAGGCCTGTCAAGGCGACGGCCTGCTGAAGATCGAAATGCACTTCCTGCCCGACATCTACGTTCCCTGTGAAGTGTGCAAGGGCAAACGCTATAACCGGGAGACACTGGAGGTCAAATACAAGGGCAAGAACATTTACGAAGTCCTGGATATGACCGTGGAGGAAGCCCTTCCATTCTTTGAGAACCTCCCCAAGCTGTACAACAAGCTGCGCACGCTCCATGATGTGGGCCTGAGCTATGTCAAGCTGGGGCAGCCCTCCACCGAGTTGTCCGGCGGCGAGGCCCAGCGGGTCAAGCTTGCCACCGAGCTGTCCAAGCGCTCCACTGGCCAGACCATCTATATCCTGGATGAACCCACTACCGGACTGCACACCGCTGATGTGCATCAGTTGATCGATGTGCTTCAGCAGTTCGTGGATGCTGGTAACACGGTCGTGGTCATCGAGCACAATCTGGATGTCATCAAAACCGCCGACCACATCATCGACCTGGGCCCTGAGGGAGGCGACGGCGGCGGCCAAGTCGTGGCCGCCGGTACGCCCGAGGAGATCGCCGCCTGCCCGGAGAGCTATACAGGCCAGTACCTGAAAAAGATGCTGTAACAAAAACCGGACGTTCTTTATGGAACGTCCGGTTTTTGTTATACTTTTCTGATATCGCAGCACACCTGCTTGTAGGCCGGGAATCCGGTATAGGGGTCCAGCAGGTCGATGGGGATCAGTTCGTTGCAGTTGGCCTCCTCGTAGCCGTGGTACATGGAGATCTCCCCGCTCTGGACGCGCTTGCTCAGGTTAGCTTTCATGACGACGGAACCGACCGCATTGAAGATCTCAACGCTGTCTCCTTGGGCAATACCCAGCCTTTCGGCATCCGCAGGGCAAATGTCGATCAAAGGCTCGGGGCGCAATTTGCGCAGCTGCGGCACCTTATGGCAGCGGCTGTGCATCGCATAAGGTAAACGAGCGCCGAGCATGGCTGTAAAGGGGTAATCTTTGTCGTTTTGAGGTGGGGCCCAATAGGGCAGCCCCGTCAGGCCCACGTCCTCGTACTTGACAAGGATGGAGCTGACCAGCTCGATCTTCCCGGAGGGCGTGGGAATGTCTTTCAGGTAGCTGCCCACTTCGTAGGGCTTTGCATTGGGGATGGGTACCGGACCGTCGGCAGCCCTGACCGCGTCCCAGTCGGTGATGCCCGCGGGCTCCAGCATCCAATGGGAGCTGGCGTCATAGCCGCAGCAGAGCAGTTCGTCGTCGGGCATCAGGCGGCGGGCCAGCTCCGTGATAATGGCGACGTCATCCTTGCCGTCCACGACCGGGTCGATGGCGGGAGTTGTATTATAAATATACTTACCTGCATAGCATTTGATCTCGGACCGCTCCACCGACGAAAGAACGGGCAGCACAATGTCCGCGTGGCGGCAGGTTTCCGTCCAGACCAGATCGGCAGCCATGATGAAGTCAAGCTTATCCATGGCCTTCAGGAAGCGTTCGGATTCCGGGTACATCATGTGGTTAACACCGAAACACAGAGCGGCCTTCAGGGGGTACTCCCCACCGGTCTCCAGCCAGTGGGTCAGTTCCATCCCCTGGCCTTCTGCCAGCATTTCGTTCCAGAACGGGAACCGATGTGCGCCGACGGCGCTTTTTAGCTTGCGGAATTCCTTTTTTCGGGTGTATTCAAACTCGCGGGTCGGCGTTCCGCTGTCAGAATATGCAAAGGTCATGCTCTTGGGCAGAGCTCCTCCCGGCTTGTCAATATTTCCGGTCAGGGCCATCAGGGAAATGACCGCCCGGTACAGGTCAAATCCCCCTGTCCGATGAGGGATAGCGTTGCCGCTCTGCAGGCAGACCGGCCCGTGCCCGTAAAAGAACGTGGCCGCTTTACGGATGTCCCCGGCCGGGACACCGGTCAGCGTTTCGGTATACTCCGGGGTATACGGCTCCACCAGGGCGCGGTACTCCTCCGCCCCGGTCACATAGCGGTCGATGAATTCCCGGTCTACGCCGCCGGTAGCAAAAAGCTCCCGGGCAATGGCGAAAGCCAGCGCCGTGTCAGTACCGTTTCTGGGCTGCAGGTACAGGTCCGCCATCTCGGCGGCCTCACAACGGCGCGGGTCTACGATCAAAAGAAGGCCGCCGCGGGCTTTGAACGCTTTGAGCCCGTTATATGCGACGTGCTGGGAGCCCGCGGGATTGTAGCCCCAACCGACGCATACTGAAGCCCGGCGCATATCCGGATCAAACATCTTTCCGAACATGGCGCGCCAGGCAAGCACGCGGGCCTGGTTGCAGGTGGAAGACTCCGTGATGTAGTTGGGGCTGCCGAAGCCGAAAGCAAGACGCTGCAGCCAGGTGCGCATCCACTTCTCGTAGCCAACCATGAACAGAACGGATTCCGGCCCTGCGTCCTCTTTGGCCTGGGTCATCTGCCGGGCGACCTCGTCCAGGGCCTCCTCCCAGGAGATCGGTTCAAATTGATTGCTGCCCCTGGGTCCCACACGGCGCATGGGCTGCTGGATGCGGTCATCACGGTAGACGTACTGGGCGGTAGCAAGGCCCTTGACACAGAGCTTTCCTCCACTGATGGGAAAATCCGGTGTGCCGCGCACGGACGTGATCTTACCGTCCTCGACAGTCAATTCCATGCCGCAATGTAAGCCGGGAGTACAGATGTCACATATGGAATGGCGGATCATGACTCTTTCTCCCCCAGGCACATACAAAGTGCTTTCAACTCTGCCAAGAATCTATCTACATCCTTTTCCTTAGTGGCAAAAGACGTGACAAGGCGAATCACTGTACAGCTATTGTCGCTCTTGCACCAGACTTCATGATTACACATCAGTTCCATCGCGGGCATCAGTTTATTGGGAATGATGGGAAAAATCTGATTGGTCGGGCTGTCCGCAAAAAAGGCGAAGCCCAGCTCCTGCAGACCGTTTTTCAGCTTGGCAGCCATGCAGTTTGCCCAGCATGCGTTCTGCCAGTACAGGCCGTCCTTCAGCAGGGCCTCAAACTGGACACCCAACAAAAAGCCCTTTGCCAGAACCGCCCCTTTCTGCTTCATAACACGGAAAAAGTGGGGCTGCAGAGCGGGATTGACCAACACCATTGCTTCGCCCATCAGAGCGCCGTTCTTTGTGCCGCCGATGTAAAAGGCGTCGCACAGGCGGGCCAGGTCGGGCATGGTCAGGTCAGCACCGGGCGCGGTCAGTCCGGTCCCCAGCCGGGCGCCGTCCAGGAAGAGATACAGCTTATTTTTCCGGCAGCAGGCAGACAACTCCTCCAGCTCGGCCTTGGAGTAGATGGTGCCCACTTCGGTGGCGTTGGATATGTACACCATCCTCGGCAGTACCATGGCAGTGTCCGCGCACTGCTCAACCCAGTGTTCCACGTCCGTAGGGCGTACCTTGCCGTCTGTGCTGGGACAGGGCAGGATCTTGTGGCCCGTCCCTTCCACCGCTCCTCCCTCGTGAACGTTGATGTGGCCGGTGTCGGCGGCAATCACCGCCTCGTAGGGCCGCAGGAAGGCATCAATGGCGGTGAAATTGGCGCTGGTGCCGCCGATAAAGAAGTGAACGGCCGCATCGGGGCACTCGCACAGCTCCCGGATCATTGCGGCCGCGCGCGCGCAATACGGATCGGCCCCGTACCCAACGTTCCCTTCCATATTGATATTCTGCAGCGCCTGAAGAACCTTCTCATGAGCACCCTCGGAATAGTCGTTTCTGAAATTGTACATAGCACAGCACCTCTTATAAAAAAAGGACGGCCAGAGGCCGTCCTTTTTTACCTCTATTCACTTGGATTATATCACATTTTAAAGCTGTCTTTCAAGCTGACAGAGCGGTTAAATACCAAATGCTCCGGCGTAGAGTCCTTATTGTCCACGCAGAAGTAGCCCTGACGCAGGAACTGGAAGGACGCGGGAGCCTCCGCCCCGGCCAGCCCTGCCTCCACCTTGGAGTTGGTCAGAACCTCCAGGGAGTTGGGATTCAGGCAGTCCAGGAAGTTCTTGTCACCGGCGTCGGGTTCGGGATCGCTGAACAGGTTGTCGTACAGGCGCACCTCAGCGTCCACGGCGGTGGCGGCGTCCACCCAGTGGATGGTAGCCCCCTTCACCTTGCGGCCGTCGACGGGATCGCCGCCCCGGCTTTCGGGGTCGTACTCGCACAGGATCTCGGTCACATTGCCCTGCTCGTCTTTGACACAGCCGGTACACTTGATCAGATAAGCGCCCTTCAGGCGGCATTCCGGGCCATCAGGATACAGGCGCTTATACTTGGGAACGGGAGTCTCCAGGAAGTCTTCGGCTTCCACATACAGGTTGCGGGAGAAGCTGATCTGCCGGGTGCCGTCCTCCGGACAGTTGGGGTTGTTCTCCACGGTGAAGGTCTCGCTCTGTCCCTCGGGATAGTTGGTGATGGTCAGCTTAACAGGCCGCAGAACAGCCATAACACGCTTGGCGCTCTCATTCAGGTCCTCCCGCAGGCAGTGCTCCAGGAAGGCGTACTCCACAGTGGAGGAAGCCTTTGCCACACCGATCCGTTCCGTGAATGTGCGGATGGACTTGGGGGTATAGCCACGGCGGCGCAGGCCGCAGAGTGTGGGCATGCGGGGATCATCCCAGCCGGACACACGGCCCTCTTCCACCAACTGACGCAGCTTGCGCTTGGACATAACGGTGTAGTTGATGTTCAGGCGGGCAAATTCGATCTGACGGGGCTTGGAGGGTACGTCAGTATTCTCGATGACCCAGTTGTACAGAGGGCGGTGATCCTCATACTCCAAGGAGCACAGCGAATGGGTGATGCCCTCCAGCGCGTCCTGGATGGGGTGAGCGAAGTCGTACATGGGGAAAATGCACCACTTGGTGCCCTGGCGGTGGTGCTCAATGTAGCGGATGCGGTAGATGACCGGATCGCGCATGTTAAAGTTTCCGCTGGCCAGATCGATCTTGGCCCGCAGGGTCTTGGAGCCCTCGGGGAATTCGCCATTGCGCATCCGCTCGAACAGATCCAAAGACTCCTCAATGGGGCGGTCGCGCCAGGGAGAGGTGGCGGGCACACCCACGTCGCCCCGGTGGGCCTTAAACTCCTCGGGAGTCAGCTCACAGACATAGGCCAAGCCCTTCTTGATCAGGCCGACCGCCAGCTCATAGGTCTTTTCAAAGTAGTCGGAGCCGTAGAACATCCGGTCGCCCCAGTCGAAGCCCAGCCAATGGATGTCCTCCTGGATCGCCTCGACGAACTCGTTATCCTCCTTGGCGGGATTGGTGTCGTCAAAGCGCAGGTTACACAGGCCTCCGTACTTCTCAGCAGTACCGAAGTCGATGCAAAGAGCCTTACAGTGGCCGATATGCAGGTAGCCATTGGGCTCGGGCGGAAAACGGGTATGGACCGTCATACCCTCGTACTGTCCGCCCGGGGCAATGTCCTCATCAATAAAATCGTGAATAAAATTCTGACTCTTGGTCTCCTCTGCCATGGGAAACACCCCTTAAAAACAAAACTCGAATAGGTTTATTATATACGAAATCGCCCAAAATGCAACACCGCGCTTGACAAAATCCGCGGTCAGTGGTAAAAAATAAAGTGCGATATGACTGACGGAAGTGGACAGACCACATGGAGTATCGCCATGAATGCCGACCGTCTGGGCGCACTACCAATCATATGGAGTGCGCCCTTTTTTTACAGGCGCACACACGGAAAAGGAGAATGCCGCATGAAATCTGATATCGAGATCGCACAGGCCGCTCAGATGCTGCCCATCACCGAGATCGCCGCCAAGCTGAACATTGACGAGAACACGCTGGAGCCCTACGGACGTGTCAAGGCCAAGATCGACATTACCGCTCTGAAGGACGCCCCCCGCAAAGGCAAGCTGATCCTGGTCACTGCCATCAACCCCACCCCCGCCGGCGAGGGCAAGACCACAACCAGCGTTGGTCTGGCCGACGCTTTATCCCGTCTGGGCAAAAAAACCGTCCTCGCTCTGCGTGAGCCCTCCCTGGGCCCCGTATTCGGTGTCAAGGGCGGCGCTGCCGGCGGCGGCTACGCCCAGGTGGTACCTATGGAGGACATCAACCTGCATTTCACCGGCGACTTTCACGCCATCGGCGCGGCCAACAACCTTTTGGCTGCTATGCTGGACAACCACATTCAGCAGGGCAACTCCCTGGGCATCGACGTGCGCAAGATCACCTGGAAGCGCTGCGTGGATATGAACGACCGTCAGCTGCGCAACATCGTGTGCGGTCTGGGCGGCAAGCCCAACGGCACTCCCCGTGAGGACGGCTTTGACATCACCGTGGCCAGCGAGATCATGGCCGTGCTCTGCCTGGCCTCCGACCTGAAGGATCTGAAGGAGCGTCTGGGCCGCATGGTGGTGGGCTACACCTACGACGACAAGCCGGTCACCGCCCGCGACCTGAAGGCCGACGGCGCCATGACCGCCCTGCTCAAGGATGCCATCAAGCCCAACCTGGTCCAGACTCTGGAGCACACCCCCGCCTTGATCCACGGCGGTCCCTTCGCCAACATTGCCCACGGCTGCAACTCCATCTCCGCCACCGATACCGCCCTGAAGCTGGGCGACTATGTGGTGACTGAGGCCGGCTTCGGCGCCGACCTGGGTGCGGAGAAATTCCTGGACATCAAGTGCCGCTACGCCGGATTCCGTCCTGACGCCGTGGTCATCGTGGCCACTGTGCGCGCCCTGAAGCACCATGGCGGCTGTGCCAAGGCCGATCTGGGCAAAGAGAACTTGACCGCGCTGGAGGCCGGCCTGCCCAACCTGGTGCGCCATGTTGAGAACATCACCAAGGTCTACGGTCTGCCCGCTGTGGTGGCCATCAACCGCTTTGAAAGCGACACTGAGGCCGAGCTGGACATGATCCGCACTGCCTGCGGCAAGTTCGGCGTCAACGTGGCTCTGTCCGAGGTATGGGGCAAGGGCGGCGCCGGCGGCGTGGAGCTGGCCAATGAAGTGCTGCGCGTCATGGACGAGGAGAAGAACGACTTTGCCTTCGCCTATGACCTGGACGCTCCTCTGACCGAGAAAATTGAGACCGTGGCCCGCCGCATCTACGGTGCCGACGGCGTGGACTTCGCTCCCGCCGCCGCCAAGGAGCTGAAGCGGCTGGAGGAGCTGGGCTACGGCAAGCTGCCCGTCTGCATGGCCAAGACCCAGTATTCCTTCTCCGACGATCCCACCAAGCTGGGCGCTCCCAGCGGCTACCGCGTTACGGTGCGCAAGGCCAAGGTGTCCGCCGGTGCTGGCTTCGTGGTCGTGCTGACCGGCGAGGTCATGACCATGCCCGGCCTGCCTAAGGTCCCCGCCGCCGAGTCCATCGATGTGGACGAGAACGGCAAGATCGTGGGACTGTTCTGATCGATATATAGTTTAACGGGGCGAACATCTTGTTCGCCCCGTTTTTATATCCCGTTCAGATAGGCCACGATCCCCTCGGCAATACCCGCTGCCAGTTTGTCCTGGTAGCTGGGGGTAATGAGCCGCTGCAGCTCTCCGCTGTTGGTCATAAAGCCCATCTCCACCAGGACGGCGCACATATCGGTCTCCCGCAGGACAACAAAATCCGCATCCTTGATTCCCCGGTCCACAGCGCCAGTGATCCAGCAGATCGGCTCCTGAATGGCTTGGGCCAGCCGCGCGCCCCGGCGGCTGCTGGGATGATAATAAGTATAGATTCCCGTATAATTCGGGCTGTTCACAGCAGCATTTGAGTGGATGGATACGAACACATCGGCCTTCACCGCGTTGGCAATATCCGCCCGGTCATACAGTCCGACTGTGGAATCCGCTGTCCGGGTCATGACCACGTTATATCCGTGGCGGAGGAGAATAGCTTCCACCTTCTGCGCCACCGCCAGATTGATGTCTTTCTCATTGACCCCGCTGTAAACGGCGCCCGTTTGGCTGCCTCCGTGCCCCGCGTCAAGCACAACTGTCTTTTTCTGCGGATCAATGGGGGTCGTGGGGGTGAAATCGATCTCCTCCCGATTTTCCAGAAAGGTAGTCAGCAGAAGCCCCTTGGGCAGCGGTATCAGCTCCACATTGTCCCTCCGGGTAACACCCTCCTTCAAGTCCAGCACTACACGCACCGTGTGGGAATATTCCGGGTAAAGATCGCTTCCGTGCTCTGCATAGCGCACCCGGGAGATCAGCTCGTTGTCCACCGCAATGGTTCCGAAAAAACCGGAAGAAAGCTCAGCTCCCAGAAGGTCCACCACCACCCGGTCTCCAAGATCGAGGACTCGGTAATCAGGCGCGGCAGTGGTCACGATATGGACGCTTTGGGCATTGGAATCGGCATTGATGTCTGTCACCCGGTAGCCGGCCTGGCCCGTGGAGATCACCGCAGTATAGCTGTCCTGAGCCCACCCCACCTGCGCGCCCAGCTGCTCTGAGACGAAGCGCAGGGGCACCATGGTACGCTCGATGCCCTGGTATTTGGCAACCATGGCCGGTACGCCGTCATAAAGGGTGACTTCTTCCCCGTTGACCAAAGCCTGGGATGAGCCGATCTTCAAGGTGACGGTGCTGTCGTTCAGGGAGATAGCCACCTGATTGGTGTCTGAAAACCACTGAACCGTCGCCCCCATGCGCTCCGTGATGAGCCGGACGGGCACCATGGTCCGTCCACCCCGGACAAAAGCAGGTACATCGCTGTCCAACACAGCACCGTTCAAAGTGAGCCGAACCACGGATACCGATGCCGGCCGGTAGGTCCCCGCCCCGTCCTCATCCAGGCCGATGGAGATTTCCCCGTTGGGGCCTGCGGCCTGAGCGGGCAGTGCGGCAGCGATCAGAAGGAAACAGGCCAGCAGAAGTCCAAGCACACGTCTCATTCTAACCCCTCCTTTTGTCGAATTTAGTTCTATTTTACCGGTAAGCCCCCCTCCCCGTCAAATGGGAATCGTATCCTTTTCAGCAAGTTGACTCTTGTCGGTTCGACTCTTTTGGATTATAATATCGTCTGCTGATTGAGACTCAAGGCAATTTGTTCAGCTTTTATGAAATAACTCAGCGGAAGGACATTACATATGAGTGTACAATCCACCCCTGCCGCCGGTACACTGGAGGCCTTGGCCCCCGGTCAGTCCGGCGTTATCCTTTCTGTCGGCCATGAAAACGGGCCGGTCAAGCGCCGGCTGGTTGACATGGGCCTGACCCCCGGCACACTTGTCACCGTGCGGAAAATCGCCCCCTTCGGGGACCCCATTGAGGTCAACCTGCGGGGCTATGAGCTCTCCCTGCGCAAGGAAGATGCCGGGCAGATCACAGTTTGTTCGCCGGAAGAGGCACCCGCGCCTGATACATCCCGGAACAGCAAACACGGCATGGTTCAGCGCATCCCTGACGAGGAGACTCTGCGCCGTATGGCAGCCGCCCACGCCCACGAAAAGAAAGAACACGGACGTCCGGCCTCTTACGAAAGCCATGACATCCGTGAAATGAAGCTGGCCCTGGTGGGAAACCCCAATTGCGGCAAGACCACTCTGTTCAACGCCCTGACAGGCTCCAACCAGTATGTGGGCAACTGGCCCGGCGTCACCGTGGAGAAAAAAGAGGGGCGGGCTGAAACAGACGGGCGTAAGGCCACCATCGTGGACCTGCCCGGCATCTACTCCCTCTCCCCCTACTCCATGGAGGAGATCGTGGCCCGTGATTTTATTATCGGCGGGCACCCCGACGCCATCATCAACATCGTGGACGCCACAAATATTGAGCGCAACCTGTATCTGACCATTCAGCTTCTGGAGCTGGAGCGGCCTATGGTAGTGGCTCTCAACTTTATGGATGAGGTCAAAAAGCACGGGGACAAGATCAACATCGACCGTCTTTCCCGGGCTTTGGGTGTACCCGTGATCCCCATCTCCGCCCGTACAGGAGAAAACATCGACCTGCTGCTGAAGGTGGCGCACAAGCAGATGCACGTCGGTGTGACTTTGGAGCCGGACGACCTGTATGACGACTTCACACACCGGATCCACCACGATATCGGCGAGCTGATCCATGACAAAGCCTATGCTGCTGACATTCCCGCCCATTGGGCATCCATCAAGTTGATTGAAGGAGACGCGTTGGTGGAAAAGGCACTGGGGCTGGATGAGGAAACCCGCTGGAAGGTCAATACCGTGGCAAAGGAGTACGAGGACGCCTATCCCCTGGGCGACCGGGAGACCCTGATCGCAGACGCCCGATATCAATACATCTGCCGTGTGGTCAAGCTGGCGGTTCAGAAGGGCCGCCCCCTCGGGGAGCCCACCCTTTCCGATAAGATCGACGCCATCGTCACCAACAAATACCTCGCTGTTCCCGTTTTCCTGCTGATGATGCTGCTGATGTTCTCCGTCACCTTCGGTCCCATTGGTTCCTTCCTGTCTGACGGCGTTGACATACTGGTCAATGGCTATTTCGCCTCCGCTGTGGAGGGCGCTCTCAACGCCTGGGAGGTTGCGCCCTGGATGGTCAGCCTGGTATGCGACGGCATCATCGGCGGCGTGGGCGGCGTGCTCACTTTCCTGCCGCAGATCGCGCTTCTGTTCCTGTTTCTCTCCATCCTGGAGGACTCCGGCTACATGGCCCGGGCCGCCTTTATCATGGACCGGCTGCTGCGTCGTTTCGGTCTCAGCGGCAAAGCCTTTATTCCCATGCTCATGGGCTTCGGCTGCACGGTGCCCGCCGTCATGGGCGCCCGCACCATGGAGCACGAAAAGGACCGGCGTATGACCATTATGCTGGTGCCCTTCATGTCCTGCTCCGCCCGCCTGCCGGTCTACGGCCTGATCTCCGCGGCGTTCTTCCCCAAGTACGCGGGACTTGTGGTCTTTTCTCTGTATCTTCTGGGACTGATCTGCGCCATTCTGTCGGGCATCATCTTCAAGCACACCATGTTTCAGGGTGAGCCCGCAGCCTTTGTGCTGGAGCTTCCCCCCTACCGCCTGCCGACACTGAAGAACTGCGCCCTGCATGTGTGGGAAAAGGTACGCGGCTTTCTGGTCAAGGCCGGCACCCTCATCCTGCTCATGAGCGTGGTACTCTGGTTCCTCCAGTCCTTTGACCCGTCTCTGCACATGGTCGAGGAAGGAGCGGACTCCATTCTGGGCCATATCGGCTCCTTCATTGCTCCCGTTTTTGCCCCCCTGGGCTTCGGTACCTGGCAGGCCGCGGTGTCCTTGCTCACCGGTCTGGTGGCAAAAGAGGCCGTGGTGTCCTCTATGAGTCTGTTCTATGGATTTTCTACCCTGGACGCCGGCGGCGTGATCCGTAGCGCTCTGGCCGGAACGTTTGCCAGCCCGGTGGCCGCCTATTCCTTCCTGGTGTTCGTGCTGCTCTATATCCCCTGCGTGGCCGCCGTATCCACCATCTACCGGGAAATGAACTCTCTGAAATGGACGATCCGATCTGTCCTGTGGCAGCTTCTGTGCGCCTATGTGGTCTCCTTCCTGGTGTTCCAGATCGGCTCCTTGTTCTTCTAACGAATCCATGAAAAACGCGCCGGAGCGATCCGGCGCGTTTTTCGTCTGTGACCGATC
>JBJEYS010000003.1:0-3478 GCA_051886995.1 Oscillospiraceae bacterium | reverse complement strand
ACGCGTGCCTGGCGCTGTTGGCGGCCATTGGCATCTGGACGTTGGGCCGACTGGCCCTGGACCGGCTGTTCGCCGGAGGGAAAGCCGATGTATGGACTGTGGTCCCCATACAGGGTGATGGAGACGGCCTGGACCAGACTGTGCGGAGGTCTATAAGGCGGCCTCACAGCCGGGGCGTGCTTCTGGTGGACTGTGGTCTGAATGACCAGGGCCGAGCCCTGGCGGATTTTCTCACGAAGCAGGAGCCAAATGTGTGGCTCTGTACCTGGGAACAGGCGGGAACCTGGATGAAAGAAGCGGATGTATGGACGAAACAAAAGAGCGTAATGAAATAACAGGCTGCGTGACGGCGGTGATCTTCCGTAATGAGGAAAACGGGTATACCGTCCTGCGTCTGGACACGGACGATGCCGGCGAGGTGACCGTGGTGGGGTGCATGCCCGGTGTCACCCCCGGAGAGACGCTGGAGGCTGAGGGCCGCTGGATGAAGCATGCCTCCTACGGTGAGCAGTTCAAAATAGAGACCCTGCATCGTCGGATGCCGGTGGGGGAGAAGGCCGTATTTGAATACCTGTCCTCGCGGGCCATTAAAGGGATCGGCGCCCGCACCGCCAAACTTCTTGTGGATGAATTCGGAGCGGATACTCTGAAAGTCATTGAGGAAGACCCGGAGCAGCTGACCCGCATCAAGGGCTTCACCCGCAAGCGCGCCATGGAAGTACATGAGGCGTTTCTCCAGCAGGCGGGCATGCGCCTGCTGCTGGACTTTCTGGGGGAATACAACCTGCCCCTGACTCTGGCGATGCCCCTGTACCGGCGTTTCGGTCATGCGGCCCCGGAGGTAGTGCGGGAAAACCCCTACCTGCTGACCGAAGGGGACATCGGCCTGGACTTTTCCGCGGCGGACGAGCTTGCCATCCGGCTTGGCATGGCGGGCGACGATCCACAGCGGGTGGAGGCCGGACTTCTGTTTGAGTTGCGCCACAACCTGAACAATGGACATACCTTTCTACCGCGACGCAAGCTTCTTGCGGCCACCGGACAGCTGCTCAACCTGGAGGACGACAGCCCGGAGCGGGCTTTGGAAGAACTCCTGGGGCAGGGGGAAGTGATCCAGGAGCATGTGGCGGGCCAGGACGCCTGCTATCTGATGGAACTGTACGCTGCCGAGGTCTATGTGGCTTTCCGGCTGGAAGAGATGAGCAGCGCCGAGCTGCAGCCGCCCCACAACCTGGACCAACTTCTGAAAGACATTCAGCAGGAGCAGGGGATCGCCTACGCACCTCAGCAGGAGGAGGCAGTACGCCTGGCGGCATCCCGGCAGGTGATCCTGCTGACCGGCGGGCCGGGAACAGGCAAGACCACGTCCCTGCGCGGCGTACTGGCACTGTTCGAGGCCCTGGGGCTGGACACCGCCCTGGCCGCCCCCACGGGCCGGGCTGCCAAACGTCTGGGAGAGCTGTGCGGCGCGGAGGGGGCCACCATCCACCGCTTGCTGGAGACCCAGTTTGACCCGGTCACCGGACAGCTGATATTTGCCCACGACCAGAATGAGCCATTGCGCTGTGACGCGGTCATTGTGGACGAGACTTCCATGGTGGATCTCCCACTGATGCGGGCACTGCTGTGCGCCCTGCGGGGAGACTGCCGTCTGGTGCTGGTGGGCGATCCCGACCAGCTTCCCTCGGTGGGACCGGGCAATTTGCTCTCAGACCTGCTGCGCTCCGGGCGAATCCCGTCAGTCTGCCTGACCGAGATCTTCCGGCAGGCCGCCGAAAGTGCCATCGTACGCACGGCCCACGCCGTCAACCGGGGAGAGCCGCCCGACTGGAGCAATCAATCCAAGGACTTTTTCTTCCTGCGCCGTCACGACTCTGCGCGCACGTCGGAAACCATCGTGGACCTGGTGGCCCGCCGCCTGCCTGAAAACATGGGCATCCCGGCCGATCAGATCCAGGTGCTCTCGCCCACACGCCGGTATGGCACCGGAACGGCAAATCTGAACCGTCTTCTCCAGCAGGCCCTCAATCCGCCGGAGAAGGGAAAGGGAGAGCGCCGCTTCGGCGAGGTGACCTTCCGGGCGGGCGACCGGGTCATGCAGGTAAAAAACAATTACGACGTCATGTGGCGTGAGCGGGACAGCCTGACCTCCGGGCTTGGCATGTTCAACGGGGACATCGGCCGCATCGAAACTGTGGATGAGGCCGACGGTACCTTGACCGTCGATTTTGACGGCAAGCTGGTGGAGTACAACCCGGATATGCTCCCCGAGCTGGAGCTTGCTTACGCCGTGACGGTACATAAGGCCCAGGGAAGCGAGTACCGTGCGGTCATTCTGGCTGCTCTGGACGGCGCGCCCCAGCTGATGACACGGGGCGTGCTCTATACCGCCGTTACCCGTGCCCGGGAGCTGTTCATTCTGGTGGGGGATGAGCAGGTGGTCAGCGCCATGACAGCCAATGACCGCCAGCAACGCCGCTATTCCGGCCTCCGTGCCCGGTTGGCAAAGGGAAATTTAATGCCGTAAAAGTGCACTAACTTTGAACTAATTTTGTCTGCGCATAATATGCTTTGCTTACCAAGAATGTGGGAGGCGAAGCATATGAAGAAAACCAATCACCTGAGCATTCGCACAGACAAAACACTGCACGACAAGTTCAAGTATGTGGCTGCCTACGAAGGACGTTCTATGAGTGGTCAGATCCTCCATCTGATCCAGGACTGTGTACGGGAATTCGAGCAGAAATATGGCCCCATTCCCGAGGAGGAATTAAAATGAGTGCGCGGCCAGGGGCTTTCCTGCTGGACTTGCTGTTCCCGCCCCGCTGTGTGTTTTGCAAAAAGATCCTGAAGCGGGGTGAAAGCGGCTTTTGCGCGCGCTGCCAGAGCGAACTGCCCTGGATCACCGGACAAGCTGCTGAACAGAAGCCTGAGTTTATTTCGCTCTGCGCGTCGCCCCTTTGGTATCAGGGCAATGTGCGCGAGTCCATCCACCGCTACAAGTTTTCCGACCGCAACGGCTATTCCAAGACCTACGGGCGTCTGGTGGCCCAGTGCGTCAAAGACCACCTGGACGGGCGGTATGATCTGATCACCTGGGTGCCGCTGTCGGCCCGCAGTCTGAAAAAGCGCGGCTATGACCAGGCCATGCTGCTGGCCATGGCCGTGGCACTGGAGCTGAACGATGTTGCTGTGGAGACCCTGCGTAAGGCGCGGGACACGGATGCTCAGTCCAGCCTGAAGGAGGATGCCGCCCGCAGAGCCAATGTTTTGGGTGCATATGAGGTCGTAGACCCGGTCCTGGTGGAGGGCAAGCGCATCCTGTTGATCGACGATGTGGTTACCACCGGTTCAACGCTGTCCGAATGTGCCCGGACGCTGCGGACATACGGGGCGCAGGATGTCGTGTGTTCCACGCTGGCACGGGCCAGAGGGAAAAAATCAGAGAAATAAGCATTGAAAAAGAAAAGCAACTCCG
>JBJEYS010000002.1:1622-3487 GCA_051886995.1 Oscillospiraceae bacterium | reverse complement strand
AAGACCCAGTTCATCGTCATCACCCACCGCCGCGGCACCATGGAGGAGGCCGACGTGCTGTACGGTGTGACCATGCAGGAGCAGGGCGTCAGCCGGATGCTGACTATCAATCTCAATGATGTGGAAAAAGAACTGAACATTAAATAATACTGGAGAGCAAGCAAATGGGATTTTTTGACCGAATCAAGAAGATCGGAATTTTCTCCGGCTTTTCCGAGCTGACCGACGATTTTTACGACGAGCTGGAGGAAGCCCTGATCCTGGCCGATGCAGGCATGGACACCGCTCTGGATGCGGTGGAGCAGCTGCGAAAGCGGGTGAAGGAGGAGAAGATCAAGGACATGGAGAGCGCCCGGGCGTGCATGCGCGACATCCTGGCGGAGATGCTCGCGGTGGGGGACACGGAGCTGAACCTGTCCACCAAGCCATCGGTGGTGCTGTTCATCGGTGTCAACGGCGTGGGTAAGACCACCACAATCGGCAAGCTGGGCGCCCTGCTGAAGAGCCAGGGCAAGCGGGTGCTCCTGTGCGCGGGCGATACCTTCCGTGCCGCCGCCGCCGATCAGCTGACCATCTGGGCCGACCGGGCGGGGGTGGACATCGTCAAGCAGGGCGAGGGGGCCGACCCCGCCGCCGTGGTCTTTGACGCCATGAGCTCCGCCAAAGCCAAAAACAGCGACGTGGTCCTGGTGGACACCGCCGGACGGCTGCACAACAAGCAGAACCTGATGAACGAGCTGAACAAGATCAGCCGGGTCATCGACCGGGAGAATCCCGGCGCAGCCCGGGAGACCCTGCTGGTGCTGGACGCCACCACCGGACAGAACGGCCTGATCCAGGCCCGGCAGTTCCAGGAGAGCGCCGGCGCCACCGGCATCGTGCTGACCAAGCTGGACGGCAGCGCCAAGGGCGGCATCGTCATCGCCATTGCCCGGGAGATGGGCCTGCCCGTGAAGTTCGTGGGCCTGGGTGAGGGCATTGAGGACCTGCGCCCCTTCGATACGCGCAGCTATGTGGAGGCGCTGCTATGACGATGTTCGTCCTTTACACCGGCATTGCCGCGTTCGGCCTGTTCTGCATGATCAATCCCAAGTATCTGCTGGAACGCACGAAAAAGAGCAAGGGAAAAGAGTACAATCAGAAGGACGTGCGCTTTTTCCGCATTTTCGGCGCCGTCCTGGTGGGCCTGTATGTGTTGGGCTTTGTGATCCAGGCGATTATCAATATGAAAGCGTGAGGTAAACCATGTCCAGAATCGATGGAAGAGCAGCCGACGAGCTGCGGCCGGTGGAGATCATCCCCGGCGTCAATAAATTTGCCGAGGGCAGCGCCCTCATCAAGTGCGGTGACACCCATGTGCTATGCTGCGCCAGTGTAGAGGACCGCACGCCGCCCCATGTGCCCGAGGGCACGGGCTGGGTGACCGCGGAGTATTCCATGCTGCCCCGGGCTAACCGGGAGCGCTCCCGCCGGGACGTGTCCAAGCTGAAGCTGTCCCCCCGCAGCGCGGAGATCCAGCGGTTGGTGGGCCGCGCCCTGCGGGCCTGCGTGGATATGGAAGCTTTGGGTGAGCACACCATCACCATCGACTGCGACGTGCTCCAGGGCGACGGCGGCACCCGCACCGCCAGCGTGACCGGCGGCTTCGTGGCCCTGGCCCTGGCCTGCCGCAGACTGCTTGCCGACGGCAAGATCACGCGGATGCCTCTGACGGGCTATGTGGCGGCGGTGTCCGCCGGTATCGTCAACGACGAACTGCTGCTGGATCTGTGCTATCAGGAGGACTCCCACGCCATGGTGGATCTGAACTGCGTCATGAACGACAAGGGCGAGCTGATCGAGCTGCAGGGCACCGGCGAGGGCCG
>JBJEYS010000002.1:0-1522 GCA_051886995.1 Oscillospiraceae bacterium | reverse complement strand
GGGCTTAATACGATGGAGGGCCTGGTTGCGGAGAACCGCACCGATCCGTCCGCAAAGATCAGAATGGTCCGCCTTGTCTGCAGCAAGTGCGGATTTACCGAGCTGCGGATGGATCAGAACGATTTTGCCCAGGTTTTTGGGGCAGAGCATACCATGACAAAAAAAGACTGAATGGCCGGACAAGCACAGCAAAAGGAGAAGCGATGATGGAACTGACGAGTAAACAGCGCGCCCAGCTTCGCGGTCTGGCCAACAGCATCGACACCATTCTGCATGTGGGCAAGGACGGCATTGGCGACAACCTGATCAAGCAGGCGGATGACGCTCTGGAGGCCCGGGAGCTGATCAAGGGCAAGGTGCTGGAGAATTCCATGCTCACCAGCCGGGAAGCCGCTGAGGAACTGGCCCGGGCCACCCGTTCCGACGTGGTGCAGGTCATTGGAACAAAATTCGTTTTGTATCGTCCAAGTCATAAGAAGGACAAGACGGACAAGATCGTTCTGGTCAAGGATAAGCCCAAACGCAACCCCTGACAGAGAAGGTGATAAGCCTTGAAAATCGGAATTTACGGCGGGACCTTTGACCCGCCCCACCTGGGGCATATGGAGGCGGCCCGGGCGTCCGTGACGGTCCTGGGCCTGGATAAGCTCATTTTTGTCCCTGCCAAGCAGCCTCCCCACAAGCAGGTGGCCGAAAACTCCGCCGCGCCGGAGCAGCGGCTGGCCATGACCGAGCTGATGGCCGATGGCCTTCTTTTACCCGGCGTGACCGAGGTATCCGCCCTGGAACTGGAGCGTCCCGGCAAGAGCTATACCGCGGACACCCTGCGGGAGCTGAAAAAGCGTTTCCCGGAGGACGAACTCTGGCTCCTGATGGGGAGCGACATGTTCCTGACGCTCCCCGAGTGGTACGAGTCCGGTCAGATCATGGCCCTGGCAGGCATCGCCGCCGTTGCCCGCTCCGCGGAGGATAGCGGAGAGAGAATGGAAACCCAGAGACGGTATCTCAGTGAAACTTACGGCGCCCGGGTGCGCATCATCCAATTACCCGAAATTCGGGAATTTTCCTCCACCCAGGTGCGCCGGCAGGGCACGGGGGAGGGGCTCTGGCCCCCGGTGTGGGGATATATCCTCCGTCAGGGCCTCTATGGGGCCTCTTCGGACTTAAAAGGTCTGGCCGACGCCGACCTGCGGGCGGTGTCCTACTCCATGATCCGGGCCAAGCGCATCGCCCATGTACAGGGTACCGAGGGTGAAGCAGTACGTCTGGCCCACCGCTGGGGGGCCAATGAGGAGCACGCCCGCCGGGCGGCCATCCTCCACGACTGCACCAAGTACCTGGAGCTGGACGAGCAGCTGGCCCTCTGTGCGCAGTACGGCGTGGAGCTGGACGATATGGAGCGCGGGGCGGTGAAACTGCTCCACTCCAAGACCGGTTCCGCCCTGGCCCGGTATGTGTTCGGCGAGCCGGAGGAGGTCTGGCAGGCCATCTGCTGGCACACCACCGGCAAGGCGGACATGAC
>JBJEYS010000001.1:0-3552 GCA_051886995.1 Oscillospiraceae bacterium | reverse complement strand
CCGTCTTCCACGTAGACGGAGACCGGGCCGCCGCCCGTCATATTGGTATACATCTTCTCCATGGAATTGGTTCCCTCCTTCTTGAATTGGGAATTGCGGTCAGGACCCGGCGCACAGCCGTGCGCCGGATCCTGACTAAGTTGTTTCTATGCTGTCAGGTGCTGATGTGCTTCCCGTAAAATGTCGGTTTTGCAGGAAAACCAGGATCAATGCACCAGGCCGATGGTCGCCACAAAGATGCCGGCGATGATGGCGGAGGTGATGACGCCGCAGATGTTGCAGCCCATGGCCACGGGCAGGATCATGGCAAAGGGATTCTCATCCTGCGCGGCATGCTGGGCCAGCTTGGCAGTGCTGGGCATGCAGGACACGCCGGCCACGCCGAGGACGGGGTTGAAGTCCTCGCCCTTCTTCTTGTGGATCAGATACATGATCCAGCCGCCGGCCAGACCGCCGATGGCGGAGATGGCCAGGGCCACGATGCCCAGGATCAGCAGGACGATGACGGTGGGATCCAGGATGGTGGAAGCCTCACACAGGACGCCCAGCAGCAGGCCCAGGAAGAAGGTGGCGAAGTAGCTGATGCCGTTCTCCAGCAGCTCAGTGTAGCGGCTGATGCCGGCTTCCTTCACGGCCATGCCGATGAAGAAGGACAGGATCAGGGGCGCAGCCACGGGTAGCAGCAGGCACAGGATCAGGCAGACCAGAACGATGAAGATAAACTTGGACTTCTGGGAGACCTCGGGCATATCCACATACATATCGATGCCGCGGTACTTCTTGGGCACCATCAGCTTAATGATATAGGGATATCCGCCGTAGGTCAAAGACAAATACAGGTAAGCAATGATGGAGATGGGCACGAAATACTCGGGGGCCAGCATCAGAGAAGTGAACAGCACCATGGGGCCGTCAGCGCCGCCGATGGTGGCGATGGAAGCAGCCTGCTCGGGGGACAGGCCAAAGGCCAGAACGCCCAGGATCAGGGTGACGAAGGTACCCAGCTCGGCAAACAGAGCGATGGTCATGGAGGACCAGGGCTTTGCCAGCAGGAAGCTGATCTCGCTGCGGGCGCCGATGCCCATGAAAACCAGGCATGCGATCAAACCGTTCGAGAATGTCAGGTTATAGATGGGCTGCAGGAAGTTGACCTGCATGATGTCGACCAGCTCCACGGCGTCAGAAACCAGCGGAGCAATGATGATGTTGCCGATGGAACCGTCGGCCAGGAACAGCATACCGCAGTTGACCGCGATCATGCCGATACCCATGGGGACCATGATCAGGGGCTCCAGGGTACCCTTAAAGCCCATGTAAGCCAGGAAGAAGCCCAGAGCGATCAGGAACAGGCGGGCGATGGCGATCACAGGCTCCATCTGGAAAAAGGTGCTGATGCCGGGGAACAGCTGCGTCAGAAACTCACCGATATTAGCCATTGTCGTCACCTTCCTTCTTCTTTCGGTTCATAACCTTGTTGGTGACGACGATGATGGCCACGACCAGCAGAGAAATGACGATCGTCAGGCCGTATGCCATCAGCGCGTAGGGGATGATTCCCATTGCTTTTCTCTCCTTCTGTTCGGAAACAAAGATTCAGTTTCCCATATAAAGAGGCATGTTGCCCCTGATATACCGCACTTACAGCGGCATGTTGCCGCGCACGCGGCCTTCGCGCTTCTTGTTCTGCAGGACCTCCAGAGCCTCCATGATCTGGGCACGGGTCTCGGAGGGCTTGATGACCATATCCACGAAGCCGCGCTCGGCAGCCACGTAGGGGGTGGCAAAGCGGTCGGAGTACTCCTGGATCTTCTGCGCGCGGGTAGCGGCGGGATCCTCGGAGTCCTTGATCTCCTTGCGGAACACGATGTTGGCGGCGCCGGCGGCGCCCATAACAGCGATCTCGGCGGTGGGCCAGGCGTACACATGGTCAGCGCCCAGGTCCTTGGAGCACATGGCCAGGTAGGAACCGCCGTAGGCCTTACGCAGGACCACAGTGATCTTGGGCACCTCGGCCACAGAGTAGACATACAGCAGCTTGGCGCCGTGACGGATAATGCCGGAGTGCTCCTGATCCACGCCGGGCAGGAAGCCGGGCACGTCGACCAGGTTCACCAGGGGCACATTGAAGGCGTCGCAGCACTGGATGAAGCGGGAAGCCTTGTCGGAGGCGTTCACATCCAGGGAACCACCCATGGAGAAAGGCTGGTTGGCAATGATGCCCACGCTGCGGCCGCCCACGCGGCCGAAGCCGGTGATGATGTTGTCGGCATAGTAGGGCTGGATCTGGAAGAAGGAGCCCTCATCCACGATCTGGTCGATGACGTCCAGCATGTCGTAGGGCATGTTGGAGGCGTCGGGGATGATCTCATCCAGGACGGGACGGGTTTCGTCACCCTTCTCATAGGGCAGGACGGGGGGCTTCTCCTCGGCGTTGGAGGGCAGGTAGCTCAGGATGTGGCGGACCTGCCACAGGCACTCCTCCTCGGTGGAGGCGGACAGGTGAGCCACGCCGGACACGGAGGTGCAGGTATCGGCGCCGCCCAGCTCCTCGGCGGTGACTTCCTCACCGGTGGTAGCCGCGATGACGGCGGGGCCGGTGATGAACATCTGGCTCTCCTTATCGACCATCAGGATGAAGTCGGTCAGAGCGGGAGAGTACACTGCGCCGCCGGCGCAGGGCCCCATGATGACGGAAATCTGGGGGATGTGGCCGGAAGCCAGGCTGTTGCGGTAGAAGATCTGGCCGTAGCCGGACAGAGCGTCCACGGCCTCCTGGATACGGGCGCCGCCGGAGTCGTTCAGACCGATGACGGGAGCGCCGGCCTGCATGGCCATATCCATGACCTTGCAGATTTTGGCGGCGTGCATCTCACCCAGGGAGCCGCCCTGAGCGGTGAAGTCCTGGGCATAGACAAAGACCAGACGGCCGTCGATCTTGCCGTAGCCGGTGACCACGCCGTCGGCGGGGATCTCCTTGCCAGCCATGCCGAAGTTGGAGCAGCGGTGGGTGACGAAACGGTCCACTTCCTTGAAGGTGCCGGGATCCAGCAGCAGGTCAATACGCTCACGGGCAGTCTTCTTGCCCAGCGCGTGCTGCTTCTCCACAGCCTTGGGGCCGCCGCAGCCCAGGATCTTGGCGGTCTTTTCCTCTAAGAGGTTCAGCTTGTCAGCAGTGCTCATGTGCTCCTCCTCTTAACCCTTGCGCTCGCACAGCTCCAGCAGGACGCCGTGAGTCGCCTTGGGATGGACAAAAGCGATGCTTGCATTGCCGGCGCCGTAGCGGGGGGTCTGGTCGATCAGGCGCACTTCCTTGGCCTTCAGCTCGACCAGGGTCTCCTCGATGTTATCCACGCGCAGAGCAATGTGCTGGATGCCCTCGCCGTTCTTCTCGATGAACTTGGCGACGGGGCCGTCGCCGGTGGTGTCTTCCAGCAGCTCCAGCTCGCTCTCGCCGATGGGCAGGAAAGCCACCTTGACCTTCTGCTCCTCCACGATCTCGGTGCCGTGAGCCTTGACGCCCAGGGTCTCTTCATACCACTTGACCATCTCGTC